>JBKPJA010000107.1:0-6709 GCA_046730515.1 Actinomycetota bacterium
TCTCGCGCAAGGGACGGCTGCTCTGGATCGACGGGAACATCGTCAGGATTCCATTGCAGCTCGCGCAACGGATTCGCGCTCGCCGTTCTCTCGCGCCTTCAGCGCTGCGAGCTCCTCCTCGCTCAGATAGCAGAGCGCTTGAAACGAGCGGCGATGGATCGAAGAAGGGCCGCGCTCGCGGACGCTGCGCGAATGCCCAGGTGTGATGTAGCCGACGTGCGACGAGAATCCGTAGTGCGGGAAGAGGGCGTCCATCCTGCGCATGAGACGATCGCGCGTCACCTTTGCGACGATCGACGCAGCCGCGATCGCCGCGCTCTTCTCGTCGCCGTCCACCACCGCGCGGTGCTCGGGCGCGGTCGGCCCGAGGCGAAACCCGTCTACGAGGCACGCCTCCGCTGGCGGCGTCAGCGACCAGAGAATGGAGCGCATCGCAGCGAGATTGGACTTGTGCAACCCGTGCCGGTCGATCTCGCCGTGTGGGATAACGCGTACCTCGATCCGTTCCGCGCAGCCGAGGACGCCGTGGAAGAGCTCTTCGCGGTCGGCGGGCGCGCATTGCTTCGAATCGTTGAGTAGGCCCAGCTGCCTGACCCTGTGATCCCGTAGCAGGCCGTAGTCGAGCAGCACTCCGGCAACGACGAGCGGCCCGGCCAGCGAGCCGCGGCCCGCCTCGTCGACGCCCGCGACCCAGCGCGCACCGAGCTTCCGGTCGAATCTGAGCAGCTTTTGGCCCGGCCGGCGCACGGCCGCCGAGGATAGCTACTTGGCCGGAGCCTCAGGCTCGGGCTCTTCGACCGTCGCCTCGGCCGGCGCCTTCGGCTGGGCGGCCCGCGCCCCGTCCTGGCGCAGCTCGCGCACGCGTGCCTTCCGGCCGAGCTTGCCGCGCAGGTAGTAGAGCTTGGCCCGGTTGACGTCCCCGATCGCGGTCACGTCGATCTTGGCGATCTTGGGCGAGTGCAGCGGGAACGTCCGCTCGACGCCGATACCGAAGGACTGCTTGCGCACCGTGAAGGTCTCGCGCGCGCCGGACCCCTGCCGCTTGATCACGATCCCCTCGAAGACCTGGATCCGCCGTCGCTGGCCCTCGATCACGTTGAAGTGGACGCGGACGGTGTCCCCCGCCTTGAATTGCGGGAGATCCTCGCGCAGTTGGGCGCGCTCGAGGCTTTCGATCACCTTGCTCATAACAAGAAGGCCCGGCGGGCCGACGGCATGCTAGCGAATGTGGATCTCCTGCGAGCCCCGCTCGATGTCGAAGACCCAGCCGATCAAGTTCCGGCGCGGGACGAGGCCGTAGACCCGGGAATCGCAGGAGGAGGCGCGGTTGTCGCCGAGTAGCAGGAACTCGTCCTGCGGAATGTCCCGGCCCTTCAGGGTCTGGCTGTCGCGACGACTCGCCCGGATGTACGGCTCGACGAGCTGCCGTCCATCGATGTCGATGAAGCCCCGCCGCTCCGACCATCGCTCGCCCGGGAGCCCAACAAGGCGCTTGATGAAGATCCCTCCCGCGCCGCATTTGAGCTGCGCAAGGGCGGGAGTGTGGAAGACGACGATCTCACCCCGCCGTGGGCGGTGGCTCCCAAACGGGTGCACTGCGACAAGATCGTCCGTCTTCGCTTCGCAGCCGATGCCGGGACGCGCGCAGTGAAGCGTCGGCTCCATCGACGACGAGGGCACGCGGTAGATGTGCGTATCGGTGTCCGAGCCGCTGCACGCCGCGCAAAGCCCGGCCGCCGCCACTAGCGCAGCGGCGGAGCGCATCAGTGGAAGGAGATCCTGGTCGGCGGCCAGTATGTTGCGAAGACTTCGCCGATCAGGTTCTTGCGCGGCACGAGCCCCCACCGACGCGAGTCGCACGAGTCCGCGCGGTTGTCTCCCATCATCAGGTACTCGCTCGTCGGAATGCGCGCCAGCGTCCCCTGGGGTGGGATGTTCTTCATCGATAACGTCTGCGTATCCCTGCGCTCCTGACGGATGTAGGGCTCGTTCAGCTTCACGCCGTTGATGTAGACGTAGCCGCTCCTTTCCGACCAGACGTCGCCGGGTAAGCCGATGATGCGCTTGACGAACGTTCCGCCGGCGCCGCATTGCGAGCGCGCGAGCGGAGGCGTCTTGAAGACGACGATGTCCCCCCGGTGCGGCGAGTGCAGCGTGTAGCAGATCCGGCACGCAAGGACTCGGTCAGACGTGTCCGACTCGCAACCCGGCTGCGGGCGAGCGCAGTGCAAGGTCGGCTCCATCGAGGAAGACGGAATCCGATACGGGTTCACGATCCACTGCTTGATCGCGAGCACGATCGCAACGGCTCCGGCGATCGTGACGATCCAGTCGAGGGCGACCCGCCAGCCGTGCGGCAGGTCCGGGAACAAGCGGTCGATGGGATTGCGCGACTTGCGCCGCTTTTCGGCCAGCGCAGCGGCGCCGTCGAGCTCCGCGTCGTAGCGCGCGCGTTGCTCCGGATTCGAGAGCACGTCGTGGGCATCGCGCAGCTCACGCCAGACGCCGTCTTCCCAACCGCGCTCGAGCGCGACCCGACGGTACGCGGCCTCGATCTCCTGCGGCGTCGCCTCGCGGCCGACACCGAGCGTCGCGTAATGATCGTTCACAACAGGCTCCTGCGCCTGCTCTGTTCGCGCCGCCACTCCTCGATCTTTCCGTGATCGCCGGAAAGGAGAACATCGGGCACGCGCCAGCCGCGGAACTCGGGCGGCCGCGTGTAGTGCGGATATTCGAGGCCGCCGCCTAGCTCGGTGGAGAAGCTCTCCAACGTGCCCGACTCCTCGTTGATTGCACCGGGCAATCTCCGCGCGATCGCGTCGACGAGCACCATCGCGGGAAGGTCGCCGTTCGAGAGCACGTAGGGGCCGATCGAGATCGCGTCGGAGGCGAGGTGCTGGACGATTCGCTCGTCGAAGCCTTCGAAGCGCGCGGAGAGGAGCGTGAGATGTTCCTCCTCCGCGAGCTCCTCGACGACGTCCTGTGTCAGCTGCCGCCCCTGCGGCGTCAGGGCGACGACGCGGTGGTCGGGGACGCCGCCGTACACCGCGTCGAGCGCCGCTGCAACGACGTCGACGCGCAACACCATCCCGGCACCGCCGCCGTAGGGCTCGTCGTCGACCTGAACCGCGCGGAGGGGCGTCGTGTCGCGGTAGGAGAAGAGCCGCAGGTCGAGCTCAGTCCCCAGGACCGTGGCTGTAGGTCGCTGTTCGGTGAGCCACGCGAAGGCGTGCGGCGTGAGGGTGAAGACGTCGAGCTGCACGGGCGAGGCGACTCAGGTTACCCGGGGTCTGTGAATCCGGGTGCGATCAGGATGCGTCCATGCTCGAGATCGACGTCGCGGATGCAGTCCTCGACCATCGGCAGCGCAAGGCCAGTGTCGAGAGCGAGCACGTCGTTCGCCTGGTAGGGCTCGACAGCGGTGACACGGCCGAGCTCGCGTCCACCTTCCTCAACGACCGTAAGGCCGATGAGCTCGAAGACGTAGTACTCGTCTTCCCGGGTCGGGGCGAGGGCCGAGCGTGGGATCTCCAAGGGCGCACCTCGTTCGACACGCCCCTTGTCGAGGCGGATCACCGTGCGCCCTCCCGCGCGTTTCGATTCGACGACGCGTGACGGCTCTCCACCGACGAGGAGCTCCACGCCGACGGCGAACCGCTCGGGCTCGGCGCTCGCGTCATCGACGACGAACGCGCCGTCGAGCCCGTGCGACTTGCCGACGCGGCCGATGGTGACTCGTGGCTCGCTCAGTCGATGATCTCGAGCCGAACCCGGCGTTGCTCCCGTGCCGCGCTTGCCCGGACGATCGTTCGCAACGCGCGTGCGATACGCCCCTGACGACCGATGACCTTCCCCCGGTCCGCCTCGGCGACATAGAGCCGCAGCACCAGCTCCCCATCCTCCTCGGCCTGGTCGACGCGCACGGCGTCCGGCTCGTCGACGAGCCTGCGCGCGAGGTCCTCGAGCAGCGATGCCATCGCTACGAGATGTTCTTCGCTTTCAGCAGCTTCTCGACGGCCGACGTCGGCTGCGCGCCTTTACCGAGCCAGTCCTTCACCTTCTGCTCGTCGAGCTCGATCGTCGACGGCTCTGTCTGCGGGTTATAGCGCCCGACGATCTCGATGAACTTGCCGTCGCGCGGGGAGCGCGAGTCGGCCACCACGACGCGGTAGATCGGATTCTTCTTCGATCCGACCCGCGTCAAACGCAACTTCACTGCCATGAGTGCTCCTTCCAGTGATGGTCTCGCGTTTCTGGCGAGTGCCCGGGGTCGCCAGACAAGGACGCAGGGAGCGGTCGGGCTGGACTGCCCGACCGCGACTGAGGACGCCGTATGACGGCACCGGGCGCCGCCAGAAACGCACTGACTATTGCTGGAAGGAGCACTAATTACCTCCGTGATTTCGTTCGCCGTTTCTTCTTACTGGACTTCGTCGCCTTGCGGCGCGTCTGTTGCGGAGCTGGAGCGCCGCCGGCGAGCGCGCCGAGATCCGGCAGCTTGCCACGCGACATGCCTTTCATCAGCTTCTCCATCTCCTTGCGCGCGAGCAGCAAACGATTCACTTCCTCGAGGCTCGTTCCGGATCCGTTCGCGATTCGCTGACGCCGGGAGCCGTCGATCACCGACGGACGTGCGCGCTCGGCCGGAGTCATCGACAGGATGATCGCTTCGACACGCGCCATCTGCTTCTCGTCAACTTCGTCGAGGCCGTCGAGCTGCTTGCCAAGACCGGGGATCAGCTTGAGCACGCCCTGGATCGGCCCCATCCGCCGCAGCATCTTGTAGCTGCGCAGGAAGTCGTCGAACGAGAACTGGCCTTTGAGCATGCGCTCCTCGAGCTGTTTCTGCTCGTCCTCCTCGACCGCTGCCTCGGCGCGTTCGATCAGCGTCAGCATGTCGCCCATACCGAGAATGCGCGACGCCATCCGGTCCGGATGGAACTCCTCGAGCTGGTCGAGCTTCTCGCCGACGGAGACGTACTTGATCGGACGGCCGGTGACCGCCTTCACGGAGAGCGCTGCGCCGCCGCGCGCGTCCCCGTCCAGCTTCGTCATCAGAACCCCGTCGAACGCGACGCGCTCTTGGAATGCGAGCGCGACGTTGACCGCGTCCTGACCGGTCATCGCGTCGAGCACGAGCAAGACGTTCGTCGGCTTCGTCGCGTCGCGCACGTGCTCGAGCTCCTCCATCAGCGCCTCGTCGACGTGCAGCCTGCCAGCGGTGTCGAGGATCACCGTGTCGCAGCCCTGATCAGCGAGCGCTCGAACCCCGTTGCGGGCAACCGCGACGGGATCGCTGTCGTCCTCGCGATAGACAGGAACGTCGATCTGCTTGCCGAGTTGCTCGAGCTGGTCGATCGCGGCCGGCCGTTGCAGGTCGGCGGCGACGAGCCCGGGCTTGCGGCCGGCCTTGCGCAGGAAGAGCGCGAGCTTTGCGGCAGCCGTCGTCTTCCCCGATCCCTGCAGGCCCGCCAGCAGGACGACAGTCGGCGGGCGAGACGTGAATGCGAGGCCCGACGCCCCCGCCCCCATCAGCGCGGTCAGCTCCTCGTGGACGATCTTCACGACCTGCTGCGCGGGCGTGAGGCTCTTCAGGACGTCTTGGCCGAGCGCGCGCTCCCGCACCTGCGCGACGAAGGACTTGACGACCTCGAAGTTGACGTCCGCTTCGAGCAGCGCAAGGCGGATCTCGCGCATCGCACGCGAGATCGCCTCCTCGTCCAGCGTGCCACGGCGGCGGAGGTCGCCGAGGGCGCTCTGCAGCCGGTCAGAGAGGGCGTCGAACACGGCCGCCCAGTGTACTTGCGGCCCCTTCTCAGCCAGACTTTCGCCCGTGGCCGAACGGAAGCTCGCAACCGTCCCTCTTCGCCGATCTGGCGGGATCGACCGCGCACGCGGACGAGCAGGATCCCGAGCGCACGAGGGTCAGGCTCGAGCGGTTCTACGAGTCGATGGCGCGGGAGATCGAGGCCGCCGGAGGAACCGTGGAGAAGTTCGCCGGCGACGCGGTGATGGCCGCCTTCGGCGCTCCCGAGGCGCTCGAGGATCACGCGGAGCGCGCGCTGCACGCAGCGCTCGCGATGCAGCGGCGGTTGGACCAGGGTCTCGCACTTCGGATCGGCGTCAACACCGGCGAGGTCGTCGTCGGCGACGCTCGCGCGGGAAGCTCGTTCGTGAGCGGTGACGCGGTCAACGTTGCCGCCCGGCTCGAACAAGCGGCCCAGCCGGGAGAGATCCTGGCGGGAGAGCGAACGGTCGCTGCGGTCCGCGGCGCGTTCGAGTTCGACGATCCGAGGACGGTCGAGGCAAAGGGAAAACGGGACGGCGTTCCCGCTCGCCGCCTCGTTCGAGCCCTCACGCTCATGCGTCCGCGCGGAGTGGGTGGGCTGGCGCAGGCGTTCGTCGGCCGGGACGAGGAGCTGGAATCGCTGAGCAGGGCGTATCGCAGAGCCGTCGAGAGCTCGCGGCCCGTGTTGGTGACGATTCTCGGCGAGGCTGGTGTCGGCAAGACACGGCTGGTGCGAGAGCTTTGGGGCCGGCTGGCCGAAGAAGAGCCACAACCGCTTCGACGCACGGGCCGCTGCCTCGCGTACGGGCAGGGGATCACGTACTGGCCGCTCGCGGAGGTCTTGAAAGAGCACCTGGGGATCCTCGAGAGCGATCCACCGGCGGAAGTGCGCCGCCGGCTCGGAGCGCGCGAGATTCTGGG
>JBKPJA010000108.1:0-2864 GCA_046730515.1 Actinomycetota bacterium
CACGCTGACGATCGTCTACATCGCCAAGGGCATCAAGGCCGCCGGCGGAAACATCGACGTCAACCGTGCGACGACGACGCTCCTGATCGGCGCCGTCATCTGGTCGTTCCTCGGGCTCGTGTTTGAGTTCATGACCGAGACAGTCGCATGGGAGCGCTGGGAAGGGACGATCGAATACACGTTCATGGCGCCGATTCGCCGGTGGGTGCACCTCTTCGGCGTCGGCGCGTTCGCCGTGCTCTATGGAGTCTTCCGCAGCGCCGTCCTCTTCATCGTCGTCGCGTCGCTGTTCGGGCTGCACATGCCGCAAGCGGACTTCTTCGCGGCAGCGGTCATCCTGGCGATCGCGTCGATCTCCTTCATGGGCATCGGGACGATGACCTCCGTGCTGCCTTTGATCTCGCCCGAGAAGGGCGCGCAGCTCGGCTTCATCGCGCAGGGAACGCTGCTCGTGATCTCCGGGATCTACTACCCGGTCTCCGTGCTGCCCGCGTGGATGCGTTGGCTGTCGGTGATCTCGCCTGCGACGTACGCGCTCCGCGGGATCCGCCACGCCGTGCTCGACGGCGCAGGCGTCACCGCATTGTGGAGCGACATCTGGCCGCTGATCGTGATCGGGATCATCGCGTTCCCGCTCGGAGTGTGGATCTTCAAGCGCGGCGAGATCTACGCCAAGAAGCACGGCAAGCTCAAGCGATCCGGCTGAGGCACTCGCGTAGGCCTTCTCGCCAGTGCGGTAACCTCGGCGCGTCTTTCTCGCTGCGTAGCACCGAGTAGGCCGGGCGTGGCGCCGGACGGCCGAGCTCTTCCGTCGTGATCCTCCGCACGCGGCAGTCCAGCCCTGCCTCGGCGAAGATCGCCTCCGCGAACTCCGCCCACGTGCAGTCGCCGTCCGCTGCGACGTGCCAGATTCCGAACGGGCGCTCGAGCAGCTCGCGCGTTGCGCTGGCCAGGTGCACGACGTACGTCGGCGACGTTCGCTGATCGTCGACGACTGCGACGTCTTCACGCTCGGCGCCAAGCCGGAGCATCGCGCGCACGAAGTTCGTGCCGGTCTCGCCGAACAGCCCTGACGAGCGGACGATCCATGCGCGCTCACCGGCCGCGGCTTCACCGTGCGCCTTCGAGCGCCCGTACGCAGAGAGTGGGTTCGGCGGGTCCGACTCGACGTATGGCTCGCGCTTGCGGCCGTTGAAGACGTAGTCAGTGGAGTAGTAGACGAGCGGCGCGCCGAGTTCTGCGGCATGGCGTGTGCCGCCGACATTGACGGTGGCTGCCCCTTGCGGGTCGTCCTCCGCGCCGTCGACATCGGTCCACGCCGCCGCGTGCAGAACGATGTCGGGAACCTCGAGCGGCGGCGGCGGGTGCGTGACGTCCCAGTCGGCTCGTGTCAACGCGACGGCATGTGGGAACTCCACTCGGAGTGCGTGGCCGAGCTGGCCGCCGGCACCGCTGATCAGGATTCGCTGCGGTCTCGTTCCGAGAGGATCGGCGATTTGGTGCTCCAGAGATCGATAACGCGCGGATCGTTCCACGGCACACCGTGCTCGTCGGGATCCGCGGGGTCGTACTCCTCGGTCACGTGATAGAGCATCAGCACGTCGGTCAGCGCCTCGTAGCCGTGCGCGAGGTTTCCGGGGACGTACACGGCGGCGAAGTTGTCGTCCCCGACGTCCACGCTGAAGGTCTCTCCGGTCTCCCGATTGAGCGCAACGACTCGCGCGCGACCCTGCAGGCAGACGAAGAGATCGTCCTGACCGCGCTCGTGGTAGTGAAGACCGCGGATCGTCCCACGGCGTGAGAACGACACGTTCGTCTGCTGTGTGCGTTTCGGCAGCTTGCCTTGGCGCGCGATCTCCGCGAGCCAGCCACGCTCGTCGTCGAACTTCTTGAGCGGGACCACCTCGACGCGATCCCGGACGAAGGGGCGGCGCATCCGATCCATCACCTCGTAGTACGCCTCGATTGACTCGCCCGCGTCTCCCCAGTAGCCCTGGAAGACGTCGTACTCGAGCGTGCCCGCGCGCACGTAGTGGTTGTTCACGTCAGTGATCTCGAGCTCGCCACGGGCCGACGGGCTCAGGTTTGCGATGACCTCGAAGACATCGGGGTCGTAACAGTAGAGGCCTGTTACAGCTAGGTGGTGCCCCGGCGGTTGAAGAGGCTTTTCCTCGATCTCGATTATTCGGTCGTCTTGGATCTTTGGCACACCTAGGTGCCGAAGATGCTCCGCTTCTCGGACGTAAGCGAGCAGGATGCGGGCACCTCTCTCTTGGCGCTCGAAGTTGCGGATTGTGGCTTCGACTGAGTTGCCATAGATGTTGTCAGCGAGCATGACAACGATGCGCTCGCCGCGAACAAGTGGATGCGCGCGGCCGAGCGCCTCTGCGATTCCGCCCGCACGTTCCTGTTGCGCGTACTGCACGCCGTGCCCAAAGTAGGCCTGGAAATCCTCGATGTGGTCCTGACCGGTAACGAGAATCAAGTCTTGAATGCCGGCGGTCGTAAGGGCTTCCACCGCCCAGTCGACCATTGGTCTCTTCCCAATGGGAAGTAGATGCTTGTTGGTGACCTTGGTGAGCGGGTCGAGCCGCGAGCCGGTTCCTCCGGCGAGGATGACGCCCTTCATTGCGCGGCGATGCTATTCGCCCGCGGGTCGCAGCGCCGGTGAAGGCGCAAGCGGCGAGGGCGGGACGCGAACCACGCGTGCCAGCCGTTCCGGCAGCCACCAGTTCCAACGGCCGAAGAGTGCCATCAGCGCCGGTACGAGCAGGGCCCGGACGATCGTCGCGTCGACGAAGATCGCGACGGCGAGCCCGATCCCGAATTCCTGCAACCCGACGATCGACCCGGCGACGAAGCCG
>JBKPJA010000109.1:0-4574 GCA_046730515.1 Actinomycetota bacterium
GATGCTCGTCCTGATCGAGACACGCGATCTCGGCGGCGGCCTCCTCTACTTCGGGATCTTCCTCGCAATGTTGTACGTGGCGACGGCACGGATCGCTTACGTCTTCACGGGGATCGTGCTGTTCACCGTCGGGTCGCTCGGCGTTTGGGCGATCACTCCGCACGTGCGTGAGCGCGTCGACATCTGGATCAACCCGTGGCCCCACGAGCACACGACGGGGTACCAGCTCGTCCAGTCGCTGTACTCGATTTCGCACGGCAGCTACCTCGGATCCGGCTTCGGCCGAGGAATCGTCGCGACACTCGGTGGTCAACAGCTGATCCCGTACGCGAACACCGACTTCATCTACTCCGTGCTCGCGCAGGAGATCGGGCTCGTCGGCGCGTCGGCGATGTTGCTCGTGTACATGGTCTTCGTCCTGCGCGGTATGCGCGTTGCGCTCCTGGCGGAGGACGGTTTCTCGAAATTGCTCGCACTGGGACTGACGTTCGCCTTCGGCTTGCAGACGTTCATCATCGTCGGCGGGATCCTGCGCCTGATCCCCCTGACGGGAATGACGCTGCCGTTCGTCTCCTACGGCGGCTCGAGCGTCGTCGCCAACTTCATTCTGCTCGCCGGGCTGATGGCGATCTCGAACCGCGTGAATCGCGAGCGGCTGCAGTGAACAAACAGGTCGCGCAGATCGGCATCTTCACGGTCGTCCTGCTGGCGGCGCTCGTCGTGGGTACGACGTACTGGCAGACGTGGGCGAACGCCGGTCTCGCGGAGCGTCAGGACAACGCGATCCGCCTTGTCGCGCAGTTCTCGATCAAGCGCGGCAAGATCTACGCCTCCGACGGCAAGACGCTGCTGGCGACGAACGTGTCGAAGCGGATCGGCGGTCAGACGCTCTACTTCCGCCGCTATCCGGCCGGACCGCTGTTCGCGCACGTCGTCGGCTACTCGACGGAGACGAAGAACCAGACCGGGCTCGAGGAGTCCTACAACGACTACCTCACCGCCTCGAATTCAAACCTCGACACCGTCTTCCACTCCACCATCGACAAGCTCAAAGGCTCGACGATCACGGGGAACAACCTCGTCCTCTCGATTCGGCCGGGAGTGCAGGCGCTCGCGATGCATCTGCTGCAGGGGAAGTGCGGCGCGGTGGTCGCGATGAATCCGACAACCGGAGCTGTGCTGGCGATGGCCTCGAACCCGTCGTACAACCCGAATCTCGTCGAGCGTCACTTTCGGCAGATTCATCCGTTCGGGACGTGCGGACCGCTCCTCAACCGCGCGACGGCCGGCGGGTACGTGCCGGGGTCGTCGTTCAAGGTCGTCACGGCGACCGCCGCGCTCGACACCGGCAAGTTCACGCCGAACTCGCAGTTCTACGACCCTGGCTACTGCACCGAATACGGGAAGCAGGTTCGCAACGCGGGCAATCCCGAGGCGCCCGAGTCCTTCGGCAACGTGACGCTCTTCAGCGGACTCGAGCACTCGATCAACTCCGTGTTCTGCAACGTCGGCAAGGCGCTCGGCGCCGGGCCGATCCTCGACTACATGAAGCGGTACGGCTTCTACAAGCTCCCGCCGATCGAGCTGCCGCAGAACGAGCTGCTGGCGAGCGGTCTCTACAACGGCTCGCGCCTCTTCTGGCCGAAGCATCCGGAGTTCCAGGTCGACCCCGGACGGCTCGCCTTCGGACAGGAGCGCCTGCGGGTGACGCCTCTGCAGATGGCCATGGTCGCGGCAACGGTGGCGAACCACGGCGTCGAGGTGAGGCCCTACCTCGTGCAGCGCGTCGTCTCGCCGGCCGGCAAGACGATCGTGACCGCGCATCCGCATCCGATCGCGCGTGTGATGAAGCCCGAGGTGGCCTCGGAACTGAACGCGATGATGCAGGCGGTCGTCACCGGCGGCACGGGCACGGCGGCACAGATTCCCGGCATCCCGGTTGCGGGCAAGACCGGCACTGCGGAGACGGCTGCGGGGAGCAACGTGTACACCGCCTGGTTCATCGCGTTCGCCCCCGCCGACCACCCCAAGGTGGCCGTCGCGGTGGTCTTGGAGCACCAGGTCGGCGGGTTCGGCGGCAAGGTCTCCGCGCCGATCGCCAAGCAAGTGATGGAGGCGCTGCTGCGGTAGGCGGCGAATGCCTACCCTGCTAGCGGAACAGGACGAGGACATGGCCGTCTCCGACACCCTGATCAACACGCTCTTCGACGGGCGCTACCGCATCATGCGGAAGCTCGGCACCGGCGGAATGGCGAACGTCTACCTCGCCGAGGACCAGGAGCTTGGCAGGCGGGTCGCGATCAAGATCCTCGACGACCGGCACGCGGGCGACGAGCAGTTCATCGAGCGCTTCCGCCGCGAAGCGAAGAACGCCGCCAGCCTCTCGCATCCCAACATCGTCTCGATCTACGACCGCGGCGAAGCCGAGGGCACCTACTACATCGCGATGGAGTATCTCGACGGGCGCTCGCTCAAGGAGCTCATCCTCTCGCGCGGGCCGGCCCCGGTGAACGTCGCGATCGACTACGCGCGCCAGATCCTCGCGGCGCTCCGTTTCGCGCACCGGCACGGAATCGTCCATCGCGACATCAAGCCGCACAACGTGCTCGTGGATGCCGAGGGACGCCTGAAGGTGACGGACTTCGGCATCGCGCGCGCGGGCGCGTCGCAGATGACGGAGGCAGGCTCGATCATCGGCACCGCGCAGTACCTTTCGCCCGAGCAGGCGAAGGGTGCGCCGGTCGACCAGACATCCGACCTCTACTCGGTCGGCGTCCTGTTGTACGAGCTCCTGACGGGGACGGCGCCGTTCAGCGGCGACACGCCGGTCGAGATCGCGATGAAGCACCTGTCGGCCGTGCCGGAGCCTCCGTCGGCGCACCGTGCCGAGATCCCCCACGACCTCGACCTGGTCGTGATGCGCGCGCTCGCGAAGGATCCGTCGGAGCGCTACCAGTCGGCGGAGGAATTCGACGCAGATTTGGGGCGCGTATCACGCGGTGCGTCGGTCTCGCGCGCGACCGAGGACGCTGCGACCGCGATCATCTCGCGGCCCCCACCGGTCGTGTCGCCCGCGGTTGCGACCGCCGTTACGCGGGAGCAGTCACGCGTTCCGTACGCGCCGCCGCCCGCGTACTACGACTACGAGGAGCCGCGTCGCCGCGCAATCTGGCCGTGGCTGCTTGCGCTGGTGTTCGTCGTCGGCGCCGTCGTCGGCGGGTACTTCCTCTACAGGCAGGTCCAGAACCAGCTGAACGCGAGCACCGTGCATGTCGACAACTATGTCGGCATCCGGGAGATCCAGGCCGATCAGAAGATTCGCTCGCTCGGGCTTGTGCCGAACCCGGTCCGTCAGCCGAACACCACGTGGCCGAAGACGTATGTGTTCCGGCAGGACCCGCAACCCGGCACGAAGCTGAACAAGGGCAACCAGGTCACGATCTACGTCTCGTCGGGAAAACCGCAGGTGCTCGTGCCGTCGGTGATCGGTGACTCCGCGACCGACGCGGTTTCGGCGCTGAAGGACGCGCACCTGAATGCAAAGGTCGTGCACGTCGACTCGAACAAGCCGGCCGACACGGTCATCGACCAGAACCCGTCCTCCGGCGCCTCGGTCGACCAGGGCTCCACGGTGACCGTGAAGGTCTCGAAGGGCCCGGTGCCGATCGCCGTGCCGAACGTGATCGGCCAGAACGTCGCCTCCGCCACGTCGACGCTGCAGGCGGCGAACTTCGCAGTCGCGACGAAGAGCGTCGCCTCGAACCAGCCGAAGGACACGGTCGTCGACCAGAGCCCCAGTCCCGGGACGTCACAACCGCCGGGAACGACGATCACGCTCAGCATCTCCAAGGGTCCGAAGACCTCCACGGTCCCGGACGTGACGAGTCAGGACCAGGCTTCCGCGCAGGCGGAGCTGCAGACGTCGGGTTTCAAGGTGAACGTGCAGTCGCAGCCGGTGACGGACAAGTCGCAGGACGGGATCGTCCTCTCCCAGAATCCGACTGGGGGCACGCAGGCTCCGCAGGGGTCGACCGTCACGATCGTCGTCGGCAAGTTCTCGCCGGGTCCGGGCCCGCCGTAATGGCCGAGCGGATCCGTGTCGCCGTGCTGGCCGGCGGCCGGTCGAGCGAGCACGAGATCTCCCTCGCCTCCGCTCGTTCCGTGTTGGAGTCGCTCGATCGCGATCGCTACGACGTCGTCACCGTCGCCATCGGGCGCGACGGCCGCTGGGAGCTCGGCTCGGGCGACGGCTCGGTCGCAGAGACGTTGCCCGTTCCCGCGAAGAACGCGCCGGCGACGCTCGGGGCCGTCGACGTCGTGTTGCCGATCCTGCACGGCCCGTTCGGCGAGGACGGCACCGTGCAGGGGCTGCTCGAGCTTGCCGGAGTTGCCTATGTCGGCGCCGGCGTCACCGCGTCTGCGCTCTGCATGGACAAGGACCTGTTCAAGAAGGTCATGCGCGAGAGCGGTATCCGCGTTGCGCGGAGCGTCACGCTGCGCTCTGGCGACGAGGTCACGAATCCGTTCGGCTTTCCCGTCTTCGTGAAACCTGCGCGGCTTGGCTCGTCGGTGGG
>JBKPJA010000110.1:0-4208 GCA_046730515.1 Actinomycetota bacterium
GGCGGCCAGCACGACGTGATCGCGCCAGGCGGCGGCAAAGCCGCTGCCGAACGCGAGCTCGTGGAACGCGCCGAAGGCGGCGCCGAGCACGCACATGCCAAGCATCATCACGACGATCATCTCGAGCAGGTGGCGCAGGAACGGTCGCGTTCGCTTGCCGTGCGATCCAAGGGAAACCGCAACCTGCATCGAGACTCTCCGCGACGGGAAAGTCGATTCTGACGCTGTGTCAGCTGGCACGAATCGGGGACGACCGCCGACGATCGGCCGCTCGTGCCGAGCACGGCGCTGTCGTGTCGCCGGCGCGGCCATCGCTACGCGGGGACTTCCTCGCGAACGTCGATGTCCGCGTCCAGCCCCTGGAGGAGGGAGAACGTCGTGTACGTCGTCCCCATCCCCTGCAGCGCGTCAGCCAGTGCTGGCGACGGATTGTCGAAGAACGTCATCGTGTGACCGTCGACGAACTGACGGAAGAGCTTCATCTTGGCCTCCGCGATCTTCTGCTGATGCTCGAGCAGCGCGTCGGGGTCGACGTACGCCTCCCGGACCTCGCACACGGCTCCGTCGTCGCTCAGGAACCAGTCGTAGCGGAGCGGCTGCTCGTCCTGCTCGTGCATCTGCCGCATGACCTCGGCGGCCTGCTTCTTGAACCCATCGAGCTCACCCTCTCGGATCTTCAGTTTCGCTGTCGCTTCGAACATGGCTCTCCTCCTTCTCTCCTCCTTTAGCGGAACGATGAGTAGTCGTCAGTCGAGCCTCAGCTCTGGCTTCGGACGCATCAGGGGCTCGACGGTGCCGCAGGAGATACCGAACTCGTCTCGAGCGTGAAGGGCGGGTACTGGTCGACGAGCGAGGCGAGGTACGCGAGCAGCCACGCCTCCCAGCGGACGAGTCCGAGCAAGAACCTCCACAGGCTGTCCGGATAGCTCTCGTTGACGAGTACGAGGACGACGGCGATCAGCCAGACGATCGCGCCGACGAAGGCGAGGATCGCCAGGACGATCAGGCTTGGGATGGCGTACAGGATCCGAAGCAGCGCGGAGCCGATCGTCGGTGAGCCCGACCGTTCTACTTGGAAGCGAACCGGATGTTCCGTTTGCCCGGGCAGCTTGTCGGTCAGGAGCGCGAGGTAGGCAACCAGGTCGAGGATCCAGTTGAGGACACGGGTCACCATGGCGCCGTTCTCGTCCAGGTAGCGCTGCCCGCCCTTCTGCGAAACCAGAATCGCTGCCACCACGGGAAGGCCCAGCCAGAGCAGCCCCCACGGATGACCGAGCCAGCCGATTACGACCAGCAAGGCAATGCGCAGGAACACATGCGCACGCTGGAAGACCAGCGGGCGCTCGACCTTGAACGTGACGGGACCGGACATTTAGACAACCACCTACGCCGGGACCCTGTCAAGAACGGCGATGTCGCTTTCCAGTCCCTGCAGCCAGGAGTACCGGTTGACGTTGACGTGCCCCGCGAGCCGTTCAATCAACTCGGCGAGCGCCGGCGACGGCTCGCCGTAGATCGTCATGTCGTGGTCATAGGCGAAGTCGCGGAAAAGCTTCTCCCTCGCCTCCGCGACGTGCTTGTTGTGCTCGAGCAGGCCGTCGGCGTCGACGTAGCCCTCGCGCACCTCGCACTGGATTCCGTCGTCGCTGATGAACCAGTCGTAGCGGAGCGTCTTCGTGTCCTTCGCTCTGGTCAGCCGCATGACCTCGGCCGCCTGCTGCTTGAACCCGTCGAGCTGGCCCTCGCGGATCTTCAGTTGCGCGGTTACCTCGAACATCACACAGCCGCCCCCTCTGGCACGAGACCGAGCTGGGCCACTGCGGCCATGAAGTCGTAGTAGAGGTTGTCCAGGACGATCTTTCCGTCGCGCACCTCCACCAGCTCCATGCCCTTGATCTCCACCCACTTCCCGGTTGCAGGGATCTCGGTGCCGTCCGGTAGCCGGAACGGCCCGGTGTTTGTGCCCGTAAACGTCCACTCGTCTGCGAACCTGTCGCCGTCCTCGACGAAGCTCTCCACGACGTAGTTGGCGTCCGCGAACGCCTCGAGGTCGCGCGCGAGCCGGTCGCGGATCGCGTCGAGTCCCTCGAAGACGCCGTCGTGCATCCTCTGCACGGCGTCCTCTGCGTACAGCTTCATGCACGCGTCGAGATCGCCTGCGTTGTACAACTCGACGTAACGCCCAAGAAGCTCGCTGTTTGGCTCCATTGCTTTCTCCTCTCTGATCAGACCTGCTTCGGTACGTGTCCGGAGTAGACGAGGCGCATGAGCTTGTGACCGAAGTCGGCGGTGGGGCCGAACATGCACGGACAACCGCCGTCGATCACGGTGATCCCCTGCTGCCGGCCGTACTCGGTCGCGGTCGCGGAGACGCTGCCTGCGCCGGGGCCGCGGTGCATCCAGACATGCCTGATGCCGAGCTCGGCGCACTCGCGCATCGTGTCGTCGGCGATCTCCGGCCGCGTTCCGATCACGACCGCCTCCACGCCGCCCGGGATCGACTTCAGATCCGGATACGACTCATCCCCTTCGACTTCGCGGGCGTTCGGGTTGACGGCGAAGACGTCGTAACCGCGCTCGCGCAGTCGCTTGTAGACGTTGTTGCTCCCGTGCGTCTTCGGCGTGCGGGAAACGCCCGTCACCGCAACGCGCTTCTTGGCCAAGAATGCTGATGCGGCTTCGTCAATGCTCTGCATCGCTCCTCCCTTCGTCCAGCTTCGTCGCGACGGGGGCTCGGCCGGCGCGGCGGTCGCGGATCGCACCCGCGATCAAGAGCCCGCCGCCGGACAGGAACACTGCTCCCGCGATAAGCAAGCCGATGGCGATCCACACCACAGCCGGCATCCGGGCTCCCAGATCCCCCCGCACGCCGACCCCCGGTCGTCCGTTCGCATTCATCGCGACGACAGTCCACGAGCCGCCGTGCGGATGCCACTTCAGCGTCCTCGGGCCCGGGCCGGTGGAGGTGGCGACCCAGAAGTGTTGCGTTCCGGGTGCGGATCTAGGTATGCCGCCGCCGACGGCTTCCACCTTGTTCCCGAAGAAGTCGGAAATGACGGCGTGGTTGACCCCGGCCAGGTAGCGGTCGACGTCGCGCGAGCGGCCGATGCCTACGAACAGCGCTTGGCCGGCGCTCAGAGGCGTGATCCGGATCCGAACCTTCCCGAGCAGCCCTGGCGAGTAGAGCCAGCCCACGCCGGGTGAGCCGAGACGGGTCGGCTCGGTCGCCAGGGCCGATCCGGAGGTGGAGAACTGGTGGACGCCGGTCGTGACATAGCCCGCCTCGCGCTGGCTGAGGTCGGCCCACACCCCCGTTCCTCCGGCGCCCAGCAGGACCAACGCAACCAATGCCAGCAGCGCCCCGATCACGAGCGTCGCAATGCGGCCCCCGCTCCATCGCGAGGGTCGGACATCGGCCTGCGGCGGGCGCTGCGTTGCCGCCGGAGCTCCCGGCCGTTGAGGCTGCGCCGGCGAAAGTTGCGTCTGTGTCACTGCGACCACTCCTTCCAGACTTGTCTCGCGAGCTTGTCAGCGTCAGACGGCGGCGACATCAGGTGGACACCCTGATCTCGCACCCTGATTTCTCGTTCACGGGATGGCGATCTCGTTGACACGCGCGACAGTCGTGCGCTTCCTGACGTACGGCGGTAGCAGCCGGAGCGCGTCCTCTTCGGTCTCGGTCTCAACGGTCCACCAGATCGCGTGGCCGCCCGACCGGCAAGACGCGAGCGTGGCCTGGTGGCGAAGCGGGCTTTGATGGCCTTTGAAGGAGGCGAAGACGACGCCGCACTCCCGCGGCTCGTGGTGGTGCTCAAGCAGAAAGCGCGGCATGGCTACTTCAGCACGAGGCTGAGGATGACGCCGAGCATCACGAAGCTCGGAAGCGTGTGGGCAGCGATGCTGATCCAGATGCTCCGGAACCGCTTCGCCGGATACGCCTGACCGAAGATCCCGGTCAACAGGGTCGTCGGCATGACCCACGGCTCGTGCAGGTGATAGGCGGTGAAGATCGTGCCGTTCACGATCCAGTCGAACCTCCCGCACACCTTCCGCATGCGCGGCAGCAGGAGCCCGCGGAAGAACAGCTCCTCGACGACCGGCGCCAGGAACACGACCAGGACCGAAAGCGCGAACAACCCCCACGCCCCCTGGTAGAAGCGGTCGACGCGGTCGCCGCCATTGGTGATGAAGTTCGGAAAGTCCCTCAC
>JBKPJA010000111.1:0-7324 GCA_046730515.1 Actinomycetota bacterium
TGGAACATGCCGCGCGTGGACGGCATCGAGGCGACCCGCAAGCTTCGCGAGCTCGAGGAACCACCGGCCGTCGTCATGATCAGCGGCACCGACGCCGAGTGTGAGGTCGAAGCGGCCAGCGCCGGCGCTGTCGGCTATCTGCGGAAGGCGAGGGACGTTGCGGACTTGACCGGCCTGATCGCTGCTCTCGGCACCACATTGATCTAGCCGGTCTTGTACTAACGGAGTCAGTCGGCGAGACGGGAAGCGAGCACCGTCAGGAGCGCGATCGCAATTCGCGGTTCCCGCTCGAGCAAATCCCGAAAGTCGTCTCGCGCGATTGCAAAGCACTGCAGTTCTGTCTCCGCGCGCACGCGCGCCGTGCGCTCTCCCTCCGCCGTGAGCAACGCGAGCTCGCCGAAACATTCGCCGGGCCCGAGCTCGCGTTCCCGGCCGCCGCGCAACTCGGCTACCGCGCGTCCTTCCTCGATCACGAACATTCCCGCGCCCGGCTGTTGAGCTTGCGTCAGAACGGTTCCGGCCGGTGCGTCGACCTTCGTGGCGAGACTGGCGACGAGCCCGAGCGCATCGTCGTTGAGCGCCGCGAAAAGCTCGACGCGGCGCAGCCGCTGGACTCGCTCTGCGAGAGCCGCCACTAAAGGCCCGGAAGACCCAGGCCGCCGAGGCCCCCCGCCAGACCGCCGAGCTTCGACTCGGCGAGCGATTGGGCAGAGCGCAACGCCTCGTTCACTGCCGCGAGGATCATGTCGGCGAGCAGCTCCGGGTCGTCTGGATCGATCGCCTTCGGGTGGATGCGAATGGCTTTGACGTTTCCCGCGCCGGTCGCGGTTACCGTGACCATCCCGCCGCCCGCAGATGCTTCAACCGTTTCGTTCGCAAGCTCTTGCTGCGCCTGCTGCATCTGCTGCTGCATCTCCCCGACCTGCTGGAGGAGCTTGTTCATGTCCATGCTCACGGCAGCAGCGTAACGAAGGGAGGAACCGCGGACGCGCACCCCGCGCGTCCGCGAGCTCCTTGACCGCTGCGCATCAGTCACGCAACGCTGCGGCCAGCGTTGCTCCGGGCAAGGTACTTCGCTGCCCGATCGTCTTCAAACGGCAACGATGCATTTTGCGTGGATTTCCCGATCGAAATCCACAGCTTCAACAGGCGCAACACGGAACGTGTGGACATCACTCTTTCGAGGGATGTCCTGGAGAGCGTGGGGCGTCAGGCTTGAACCCCGGGAGAGCGGCGGCCCGCCCTCCCAGGACAAGGGCACGGGCCGGGTGCGAGGGTGCTCGGCCCGCTCTTTCGGGCCCTAGTCCTCCCGCTCGCGCGCGTCGAAGGTCTCTTTGACCAGCTCGAGGATGTGCTCCTCGCTCAGGGGCTCGTCGTCGTCCACACGCTCGTCGCCGCGTGACTCGCCCTCGGCGAACGCGATCCCGAGCCGCCGACCGGTGACCTCGTACAGCGCTTCCTTGAGGAGCGTCGCGTTCTTCTCCTCCTCTGCGAGCTGGCGGTGGAACGAGGCGCTCCTCGGGAACTCGATCGTGAGCGTGTCCGCCGTCAGCTCCGCGGGATGCGCTTCGCGCAGTACGGATGCGGCAGGAATCGATCGTTCTTCGACCGCCGGCACGATCGTTCGCTGCCACGCTTCTTGAACTTGCTCGAGCTCGATCGAGGGCGGCGCAGGACGCGGTGGTTCGGGTTGCTCCTCCGTCGGTTCTTTTGCCGGGCTGGTAGAGATCGGTCCTTGCTGCTCGAGCTGGTCGAGCCGGTACGCAATCGACTCGCGCGAAAGGTCGGCGCCTGGACGAGTCACCTTCACGAGCGCGAGCTCGAGCGGCAGACGCGGATCGCCGCCCTGGCGCATGTCTTCGACCGCGATCGCGAGCAGGTCGATCAGCCGGATCACCGTCGGCTCGCCGAGCTGGTTCGCCTGCGCGCGCAAACGCTCGCGTGTCTCCTCCGTGACGGGCAGCGCTTCGGGAACTTCGCCCATGTGCTGGACGAGCATCACGTGTCGCAGATGCTCGAGCAGATCGGTGACGAGCCGTCCGAGATCTTGCCCCTGCTCGGAGAGCTCCTCGATGAACGTCAGCGCACCGGCAGTGTCGCGGTCGACGACGAGGTCGCAGAGCCGGAACAACGCTTCTTCCTCCACCGCGCCGAGAAGCTGCAGCACGGCCTGCACGGTGACCTGCTTCTCCGTCGCGGCCGCGAGCTGGTCGAGCGTCGACACCGCGTCGCGGTAGGAGCCGCGCGCGCCGCGCGCGATCAATGCAAGTGCTTGATCAGGAACGTCGATCTCTTCGCCGTCGGCGACACGGCGCAGCAGGCGTACGAGCTCGGGGAGTCGCGGCCGCTGGAAGACGAACGTCTGGCAACGCGATCGCACGGTGGGGAGGACCTTCGAGAGATCGGTCGTGCAGAAGACGAAGACGAGATGTGGCGGCGGTTCTTCGATCAGTTTCAGCAGGGCGTTCCACGCGGCATCCGTGAGCTGGTGCGCCTCGTCGAGGATGTAGATCTTGTAGCCGCCCTCCGCGGGCTGGAGGACGACGCGTTCGCGGATCTCGCGGATGTCGTCGATCCCGCGCTGTGAGGCCGCGTCCATCTCGACGACGTCGAGCGACGTTCCGTTGGCGATCGTGACGCAGGCGTTGCAGGTCTTGTCCGGGGTCGGGGTCGGCCCCTGTGCGCAGTTCAGTCCCTTGGCGAGGATTCGAGCGAGAGAGGTCTTGCCCGTGCCGCGCGGGCCGGCGAAGAGGTAGGCCTGTCTGACCTGGCCGGAGGCGATGGCGTTCTTGAGCGTGCGGACGATCGCCTCTTGGCCGACGACCTCCTCGAAGTCCTGTGGGCGGTACTTGCGGTAGAGCGCGGGCACTCCGGACGATCTTACTCGGGGGGTGGGCGTGCTCCGTTGTGGCACGTTTCCTACGCGGTGCGCCAGATGGACGCGCGGACAGAGCCCGCGCGTCCTCTATGCGGCGCCGCCGAGTCGGCGCCTTAGTGCGGCGGTACACTGGGGCCGCCCGAGGCACTGCGAGCGTTCCGAACCGCGTCAGATCCGGGAGGAAGCAGCGCTAAGGATCTCTCGCAGGTGCCCGGGTTAAGCCGTCGAAAGTCCTGCGGACTTTCGACGGGTGATGGCGTCGACCCGACGCGGTGGCGGCCGGCGCCGGCAAAGCCGGCACCGGCGGCGAATGTCCTAATGCGTGTTTGGACGGGCGGCGAGGAGATCACGTGCCCGCTCAAGATCGTGTGCCGCCACGACGACCTCCTGGGAGCCGCCGGGCATCCCGTCGAGCGCGCCTGCTCCCACATTCGTTTGGCGGTAGGAGCAATCGATGCCCTCGCTGCGAAGGAGTCCGCAGATGATCTCGGCCTCGGTTTCGTTCGGAGCGACGGTCACGACGACGAAATCGTCCACTCGGCTGAGTCTACGCAGGAGTCGGCTATCCTCGGTTCGCTCTCGGGCGCATAGCTCAGCGGGAGAGCGCCCGCTTCACACGCGGGAGGTCCCTGGTTCGATCCCAGGTGCGCCCACTGAACTTCGTAGTGCGCGAGGACGGAGCCCTTGACATCGTAGGCGTTTGCGATCGGCCGGCCGACGACTTGCCCGTCGTCGTCCAGGACTCGCGACGTGCACGCCCCGCGCGTTTTACGGTCGCTTTACACCCGCCACACGGTGCGCTGATCTGGATCGACCAGCATTTTGGCCATGCGATGGCTCTGGTTGGTGCTGATTTGCGCCGCCCTCGTCCCCGCGCGCCTGGGCGCAGCCGCCGCCGCTACCGAAGACCGCGGCATCATCGTGCGCGTCCAAGCCGGGGGAATCGCTATCCGCGAGCTCGATGGAACCCTGGCGAGATTCGCGGTCAACCGGGCCACGGCCGTCACCCTCAACGGGCGCCGCGTCCGTCTGCGCCGCCTCCGGCGCGGCGACGTGGCTGCCGTCGATCACGTCGGCCGTACGGCGCTCGCAATTCGAGCGTTCCGGCCGTGAGCGGTATCGCGGTCGTGATCGAGGACGACGAGGCGATCGGTTCGCTCGTCGAGACGTACCTCGAGCAGGCGGGCTTTGAAGTCGTCCGTGCATGCAGTGGTGAAGGCGGCCTGGCGGCCGTCGACCGGCGGCGGCCGCGTTTCGTCGTGCTCGATCTGGGCCTTCCGGACGTCGACGGCTTTGAGCTCTGCCAGCTACTGCGTGGCCGTGGAGACGTCCCGATCCTGATCCTGACCGCGCGCGACGAGGAAGCCGACCGCATTATCGGGCTCGAGCTCGGCGCCGACGACTACCTCACGAAACCGTTCTCGCCTCGCGAGCTCGTTGCACGGGTGCGCGCAGTCCTACGGCGCGTGGACCCCGCGCCGCCCGACTCCCGTGTCATCGAGGTCGGCGAGTTGCGGGTCGACCTTCGAACGCGCAGTGCCACATTCGCCGGCTCAGCTCTGGTGCTGCGGACGCTCGAGTTCGAGCTGCTCAGCGAGCTCGCGCGCAATGCAGGGCGCGTCGTGACGCGTGACCGCCTGCTCGACCGCGTTTGGGGCGTCACGTTCGCGGGCGGAACGCGCACCGTGGACGTCCACGTGGGACAACTGCGCAAGAAGCTCGGTCGGCCGGAAGTGATCCAGACCGTGCGTGGCTTCGGCTACCGCCTCCTCGACCGCCAGGGTTGCGGCCCCGAGTGAGCTCGCTGCAGACGCGGCTGCGACTCGCAATCGGCGCGGCTGTGCTTGCCGCCGTCTCGCTGTCCTTACTGGTCGGCGCCTACCTCGTGCGGCGGTCGCTCGAGCGGAGCGCCTTCGACGGTCTGCGGCGCCAGGTCGCCCTGCTGGCCCACGAGGGCCTGAAACCGGCACCCGGCTCGTTCGGCAGGTTCCTCGCGACCCAGGATGAGCGGCTGTCGGTATTACCGAGGAAGCAGGCGCGGCTGCTTCTGCCCAACAGTCCCACCGGGCGGATCGTCATCAACGGGCGCAACTACCTGTACGCGACGACAGCAAGCGGCCGTGACGCCGTTGTGCTGCTGCGCACCGCGAGCTCGGTACGAGCCGAGAGCAGGCCGTTCTGGATCGCTTTCGCGAGCGCCGGCGGCCTCGGGGTCGTTCTTGCGGTCGCGCTCGCGGCGGTGCTAACGCGCAGCATTACGCGGCCCGTCCTTCGGGTCGCTCGCGCGAGCGGTCGGCTGGCGCAGGGGCACGACCCGGCTCTCGTTCCACTCGGCGGGTCGCGCGAGCTGCGCGGTCTCGCAGCGTCGTTCAACACGATGGCGACCGAGCTGGCGCGTGCGCGGAATGCCGAGCGCTCGTTCCTCGAGTCGGTGAGCCACGAGCTGAAGACCCCGCTGACGGCGATTCGAGGCTACTCGGAAGCGCTCGACGAACGTGTCCTGACGCCGGAGCGCGCTGGGAAGGTGATCCGCAACGAGGCGGCACGGCTCGAGCGTCTGATCACCGACCTCATCAATCTCGCGCGGCTCGACCAGCGACGATTCGACATCCATCCACAGCCGGTCGATCTCGCCGAGATCGCCCGGGAGAGCGCGACGCGGCACGCCGCGCGCGCACGCGAGCTCGGCGTCGGTCTCGAGCTGCGCGAGCACAACGGCGCAACACCGGCATTGGCCGATCGCGACCGCTTGCTCCAGGCTGTATCGAACCTCGTCGAGAACGCACTGCGCTGCACTCCACGGCAAGGCACCGTCACACTCTCCGCAGCAGCGGGGCAGCTCAGTGTGAAGGACACGGGCCCGGGAATCGCAACGGACGATATCCCGCATGCATTCGAGCGGTTCTTCCTCTATCGCCGTTACGCGGGCCTTCGACCGATCGGCACAGGTCTGGGATTGGCCATCGTCCGCGAGCTCGCACATGCGATGGGCGGTGGTGTGCACGTCGCGAGCTCGTCAAGGGGGACCGAGTTCACGATTCGTCTGCCTCTACCGGACCATCAGGGCGCGGTCATGTCTTTACACGCGTTTACCGAGGCATCACCCGAGATTACGCAGGAATCACGGGGTTCGAACACGCGCCTGAGATAACGGTAGGCGTCCACGAAGCTCCCGAACGGAGGTTCAAGTGAAGGCACAGTTCATCGTCGCAGCCGTCGTGGCAGCGCTCGCGTTCGCCGCAGTAGCCTCCGCGAAGAGTCTCGATGTCATTCGCGGCACCGACGGCCCAGACAACCTCAATGGCACGCCGGGCCCCGACCTGATCTACGCCCGGGCAGGCAACGACATCGTCCGCGCGCATGACGGCAACGACGTCGTGTACGCCGGCCGAGGGAACGACGTGATTCGCGGTGGTCCCGGCAATGACGTCCTCTACGGTGGAGACGGAAACGACGTGATGTGGGCCGGCGCCGGAGCTGACGTGCAGTACGGCGGTCCCGGCAACGACGTACTCCATGCGCTCGCGAACGACAATCAGCCGGACGTTCTCGACTGCGGCCCGGGCTACGACGTCGCATACGTGATCGAGCACGACCCGGTCAGGTTCCAAGGCTGCGAGCAGATAATCCGGCTCAGTGCGGCGGACGCAGCCGCACTGGCCGCTGCGAACGACGACAACGGCTAGACGCCCCAATCGGGCCCCGCGAGGCACGTGGCTCGCGGGGCCCGGGGGATGAGCGCGCTGCCCAGACGTCACCGAAGCTCAATCGGCTCCATTTCGACAACGGGCTGGTTTGCGCACTGACAAGTTCCGCCCATGGCATCAACCGAGAACTCTCATGCCGTGAGTTCGCAAAACGACATATTCCGATGTTGTCATTTTGGACAACATAATCGATGTCCGGACTCCAACTCGAGGGTTGCAGGTTTCCTGAACGACGAAAGGGTGAGCCGAACTCGGTGCATCGCACACCGGCCGACCACTTGCTAACCGATCAGGCAGGTCGAGACTCGCAAGGGCGAGTGGTCGGTCACGTGACCCACTGCCGATCGTTCGGCCTTTGCGGAACATTGACAAAGTCCGCGACTTCTGTCGGAATCCGGTGCGGAGAGCGAGACGAGTCCGCGCTGGGCTCGTTGGATGAGAGGTGATCGACGTGGCCGTTGCGGTGCGGCAGCGTGTTCAGGTTGACGACGCGGCAACGCGGGCATCGGTGCGCGCAGTCAAGGAACCCGCGGCCAATCCTCCCCAGCAACCACGCGAGCCATTCAAGGTTCGAGGCGCGGTTCCGTCGCGCATCGGAATGAGGTTCGACGCGCGCTTGCCGTTCGAGGACTGGCACCGGCTCGGCAAGCAGCTCAGCATGCATGCAAACGCCTCAGTCTGGTGGCTCGGCGACTGGGTTGCGTTCGGGAAAGAGAAGTACGGGCGGCGTTATAAGCAG
>JBKPJA010000112.1:0-2570 GCA_046730515.1 Actinomycetota bacterium
GCGACCTCTGAGGGCAACTCTTCCGGGACGCGGAAGATCGGTGTGCCCGGAAGCAGGTACATCAGCTCCGCCCAGCCGCCGAAGAGATGGGGCGGGCGTTCGGCGTTGAGGCTGTTCCCGTAGTCCTCCAGTCGCTCGCACGCGTAGTAAGGAAAACCTTCGCGGCAGAACCAACACTCGCCGCAGGCGACGTTCGCGCCGGGGACGATCCGGTCGCCCGAGCGGAGCGGCGTGCCGTCGGTCGCGAGCACCTCGCCGCCGGTCTCGACAACGACGCCGACGTTCTCGTGTCCACAGATGAGTGGATACTTGAGGCGACGCTCGTGCGGGGTGCCCGCGTACTGAATCGTCTCGCCGCGAAACGTGTGCTTGTCGGTGCCGCAGATGCCGGAGTAGACGACCTCCATCAGCACAGCGCCGCGTTCGACCTCCGGACGGGGGAACGTCTTCACCTCGACGTGCCCCGGTTCTGTCATCACGGCGGCGCGGACGGTGCTCACAGGTTCGGGCGGCGCCGCGTTCTCGCCGATTCGTACTCGGCGCGCGCGTCGCCGACAGCGTCGACGGTCGAGACTTCGCTCACCGGAACGTCCCACCAGGTCTCGTAGCTCGGCACGGCCGCGTAGCGATCGGTCTCGATGGTGATCACGACCGTCCTGTCGATCGCTTTCGCGGCGGCCAGCGCCTCCCGCAGCTCGCCGATCGTCCCCGTGCGAATGACGTGCGCGCCGAGCGACGCCGCGTTCGCGGCCAGATCGACCGGCAGGAACTCGCCTGGGTCGCGCTCGCTGTCGGTTCCGAGCGAACCGTCCTTGCGATAGCGGTACTGCGTGCCGAATCCGTCGGTCCCCAGCGCGCGCGAGAGCGATCCGATGGAGCTGAAGCCGTGATTGTCGACGAGGACGATCGTCAGTTTCTGCCGCTCCTGGATCGAAGTGACGGTCTCCTGCGCGAGCATCAGATACGACCCGTCGCCGACGAGCACGTACACCCCGCGGTCCGGATCCGCCAGCTTCACGCCGAGCCCGCCGGCGATCTCGTAGCCCATGCACGAGTAGCCGTACTCGACGTGATAGCCCTTCGGGTCGCGCGTCCTCCACAGCTTGTGCAGCTCGCCCGGCATCGAGCCCGCGGCGCACACGACGACGTCACGCGGGCCGGCCGCATCGTTGACGGCGGCGATCACCTCGCTCTGCGCGGGGAGCGGCGTCAGGCCGAGCGTGGCCAACCGCGCAGCCTCCTCGTTCCATTCGCCGATCGCAGTGCGAACTTCGGCGCGGTAGTCGTCGCTTACGGAATGCCCCTCGAGTCGAGCCGTGAACGCGTCGAGCGTGGCGCGCGCATCTCCGACGAGCGCGAGACCGCCGCGCTTTGCCGCGTCGAAGTCGGCGATGTTCACGTTGAGGACGCGGGCGTCTGGAAACGCCGTTCCAGACGCTGTCGTGAAATCGGTCCAGCGTGTTCCGATCCCGATCACCAGGTCGGCTTGCGCCGCGATGCGATTGGCGGCGAGCGTCCCCGACGCGCCGACGGCGCCGAGATTCGCCGGATGGTCATACGAGAGGGAACCTTTTCCCGCCTGCGTCTCGGAGATCGGAACGCCCGTCGCATCGACGAAGCCCCGCAACGCGTCGCTCGCCTCCGAATAGATCACGCCGCCTCCGCAAACGATCAGGGGCCGCGACGCGGCGCGGATCTCCTCAGCAGCGCGGTTCAGCAGCTCCGTGTCCGGCAGCGGGCGCGGGATGCGCCACACGCGCGGCGCGAAGAACGCCTGCGGAAAATCCCAGGCCTCCGCCTGCACGTCCTGCGGCAGCGCGAGCGTGACGGCGCCGGTCTCCGCCGGGCTCGTCAGCACGCGCATCGCTTCGAGCGCGGACGGGACCAGCTGCTCGGGTCGCTGTACGCGGTCCCAATACCGCGAAACCGCCTGGAACGCGTCGTTGACCGAGACATCGCCGCGCCACGGCACCTCGAGCTGCTGCAGGACCGGATCGGGCACACGGGACGCGAACACGTCGCCGGGCAAGAGCAGCACCGGCACACGGTTGATTGTCGCGCCGGCCGCCCCGGTGAGCATATTCGTCGCGCCCGGCCCGATCGACGACGTGCACGCGAACGTGCAGAGCCGGTTGCGCATCCGCGCATACGCAGCCGCTGTGTGCACCATCGCCTGCTCGTTCCGCGCCTGGTAGTAGGTCAGCAGCTCGGGATGCTGGTACAGCGCCTGTCCGATGCCGGCAACGTTTCCGTGGCCGAAGATCCCGAAGCAGCCGGCGAAGAAGCGATGCTCGAGTCCGTCCCGTTCGACGCGCTGCGCTGCGAGGAAGCGGACCAGCGCCTGTGCTGTCGTCAGCCGCTGCGTTCGAGCAGAGGGCGAGGCGTCTCCCGCCTCGCCCTCTACAGTCTCGCGTTCGCGTGTCGCCACCCTACGAGCCGAACACCTCGTTGAAGGCGTCGATGTAGGCCTGCTCGTTGCCTGACGGCCCTTTCAGGACCATCGACAGCGGGGTCTCAGGCTTGTTGTAGAAGAACGCGTCGGCGCGCTCCTTGTGGCCGGTGTTGACGAG
>JBKPJA010000113.1:0-4906 GCA_046730515.1 Actinomycetota bacterium
TTGACGAGATCCGCATCGGTGTGGACCGCGACTCCGGATTGGTCGGATACGAGATTCGTCTGCGTGTAGGAGCTTGCGGCTGCGTACGCCGTGCCTGCGAGCACGGCGAAGGCAGCGAGGACCAACACAACTCTCTTCATCTCTCCCCTCCCTTTTGGACGTAGTACGGCTGTTCGGACTACGCGCTGTGTCCGGAAACGGTTTTTAGGAAACCAAGTAGCGCTCGAGCCACTCGGCCGACAGCCGCATCGCCTTCAGCTCGTTCTGCCGCTTCGTGAAACCGTGACCCTCGTCGTCGAAGACGACGTACTCGACGGTCCGCCCGAGCTCCTGCAGCTTCTCGACCAGCTGATCGGACTCCGGTTTGACGACGCGGGGATCCTTCGCACCCTGGATCACGAGCAGCGGTGTCCGCACGTTGTCGACGTAGGTCATCGGCGAGCGCTCGCGCAACAGCTCCGCGTCTTCGTCGGGATCGCCGACGAACCGCTTCATCATCCGCTTCCAGGTCGGCGGGACGGCGCGCGCGAACGTGATCAGGTTGTACGGCCCGAAGATGTCGACCGCCGCGGCCCAGTAATCCGGCAGCCGTGTCACGCAGCTTAGGACCGCGAAGCCGCCGTACGAGCCGCCGAACACGCCGATGCGGTCCGCGTCCGCCCACTCCTGCTCGTGCAGCCAGCGGACGGCGTAATCCCAGTCCTTCAGGTCGCCGCCTCCCCAGTCGCGCTGAACGAGCCGCTGATAGGTCTTGCCGTAGCCCGTGGAGCCTCGGATGTTCGTCGCGAGCACCGCGACCCCACGCGACAGGAGGTACTGATACAGAGGGGTGTAGATCGCACGCTCCTGCGCCTCGGGCCCGCCGTGGATCGAGAGCACGACCGGCGTCTTCCCGTTCGTCTCGCGCGGCCGGTACAGCCACGCAGGAATGTCGCGCCCGTCGAAGGTCGGATACGAGATCAGCTCGACGTCCGCGAGGTCGTCCTCGTCGAGCCCGCCGAGCCGGCTCTTCGTCACCGCACGCGAGCGACCCGTTTCCCCGTCCACCACCCACACCTCGGGCGGGCGGCGCGGACCCGAGAGGATCACGGCGGCCTGTGATCCATCCGGCGACAGGGCCACCGGCGGCTGGAAGCCGGTGAGGTGTGGACGTGCACCCGGCCGAATGTCGAGGTCGGGAAGGTCTCGCCCGCTGTCGAGATCGCGGAGACGCAAGCGGTCCCAGCCGTCCTCGTTGACGAGCCAGCCGAGCACGCGCCCGTCCGTCGAAGCGGAGATCTCCTCGATGTCGGCCTCCGGCGTCTCGACCCACTCATAGGTACGCGCCGCGAGATCGTAGAACGCGATGCCGCGGAATTCGCGTCCCTCGTCCGTCACAAGGTAGAACCCAGAGCCGTCTCGGGCCCATGGGCCCGGAATGAAGAGCCCGTCTTCGTCGTGCGCGGTCAATTCGGGCGTTTCGCCCGTTTCGAGGTCGATCAGGTGGATGGTCGAGTCGCTGTTGTTTCGTAGGTCGAGTGCGAGCAGCTTCGTCCCGTCCGGGCACCACGCGGCGGGAAAGGCGTACTTCCCCTCGCCGAACACCGGGCGTGTCTCGCCGGAGTCGACATCACGGATCCACACCTCCATGTCGGACGGAGTGCGCGCGTTGGCCGCGTACGCAAGCTGCGAACCGTCGGGTGAGAACGCGTCGCGGCCGCCGCAGAAGTGCTGCACCTCCGGCGCGTCTGTGATCTGCTCCGGCCAGCCGCCGTCGGGCTCGATCACATAGATCTGGAAGAACTCGTCACCGTCAGGATCCGCGCACAGCGCGATCGTCCCGTCGCGGGGCGAGACGCCGATCATGCGCACGGTCTCGTCCGTGAACGCCGTCAGCTGATCGGGCCAACCGCCGTCCACGGGCACGGACCAGAGGTTGAACTGGCCCGAGATGTTGCTGACAAAGAGGACCTGCTCGCCGTCCCTCGTGAAAGCGAGCCCCGCCGAGAACCGGCGGTACGCCATGAACTGCTCGAAGAGCGGCAGCCTGCGGGTGCGAGTAGTAACCATAGGTGCTGACACTACAGTTCCCTCAGTCGTGAAACGAACACTGCCGTGGAGTTGGTACTCGGACCCGCAACTCCTGCGCGCCGAGTCGGAGCGGATTTTCGCCCGGAGCTGGCAGTACGCCGGCCACACCGGCCAGGTCGCCGTGGCGGGTTCCTACTTCACGTCCTCGGCTGGAGAGATCCCGATCGTCGTCACACACGCGCGCGACGGCGAGCTGCGTGCGTTCCTCAACGTATGCAGGCATCGCGGCTTCACGGTCGCGCGGGCTGAGGGCGATCGCGAGACGTTGCAGTGCGCATACCACGCATGGACGTACGGTCTCGATGGCAAGCTGCGTGCGGCGCCGCGCTCCGATCGCGAGCCCGAGTTCGATGCGGATGAGCTCGGATTGATTCCCGCCGCGGTCGACACGTGGGGGCCGTTCGTGTTCGTCAACCCGGATGCAGAAGCGGGACCGCTCGCAGACACGCTCGGAGAGGTGCCGACGCTGCTCGGCGAACTGCTCGAGCTCGGCTCGCTCGAGCATCGCTTCCGGCTGGAGTGGGAGGTCGGCGCAAACTGGAAGGTTGCGTGCGAGAACTTCCTCGAGTGCTACCACTGCGCCGTCGCGCATCCCGGCTTCAGCGCGATCGTCGACGTCGCGCCGGACTCGTACCGCCTCCGGATGAGCGGTCTGACCTCGAGTCAATTCGGACCACTGCGCAAGAACGGCGGGGGGCCGTTCGCGGACGGCGAGATCCGGCGCAGCCAGTTCCACTTCGTCTGGCCGAACTTCGGCATCAACGTCTTCCCGGGCCGGCCGAATCTGTCCTGCGGTCCGATCCTCCCGCGGGGCCCAGAGCGCACCGCCCGCTTCCTGGACTACTTCTTCTCGCCGGACGTCTCGCAGGAGTGGATCGACGACCTGCTCGAGCTCGACAACCAGGTGGGCCGCGAGGACACGGTGCTGGTGGAGGGAGTCCAGCGGGGGATCCGCTCGGGCCTCGTCGCGGAGGGACGGCTGATGTCGGCCAGCGAGCCGCTGATCGCCCATTTCCAGCAGCTGACCGCGGAAGCCTTGCGGTAGGCCCTTCCACCTTTCCCGCTTCCGAGCTAGATTCGGCTCCGTTCAATTCGGCCGGAAGGAGAGGGGTTGTGAGACACCTGCTTGTTCTCGTCGCGCTCGCGGCGATACTCACCACAGCCGCGACGGCATCCGCCTCGACGGCGTCGGCTCCGACGATGAAGAGCGGCGTCCTGACCGTCGCATTCGGCGACTCGGCGGTCGGCTTCGCGGCCTACACGCTGCGCGGCAACAAGGTGGAGAACCCGCGCGGCTACGAGGTCGACCTCGCCAAGGCGATCGCGAAGCAACTCGGCATCGCCAAGATCAGTTGGATCTACACGCCGTGGACCGGACTCTTCGCACCGGGGACGAAGAAGTTCGACGTCTCGTTCCAGGAGGCGACAATCACCCCACAGCGTCAGAAGACGGTGGACTTCTCGACGTCGTATCTGAACGCCAATCAAGGCGTTCTGATCAGCCACAAGGCGAAGGCGCCGCACTCCCTCGCCGACCTGAAGAAGATGCAGACCTGCGCTCAAGTCGACACGACGGGGCTCGACTGGATCAAGACGAAGCTCCATCCGAACAAGTCGCCGCTGACCTACCAGACCACGGCGGCGGCGTTTACGGCGGTGGAGGTCAACCGGTGTGACGCGCTGATCCTCGACGTCCCGATCGTCGCGCTGCAGAAGAAGTCCAAGTCGGGCGCATACGGACCAGTCGCGGGACAGATCGTCACGCACGAGCAGTACGGCGCGGTAATGCAGAAGGGCTCGAAGCTGAAGCCGATGATCGACAAGGCGATCACCAAGCTGACGTCGAACGGGACGGTCGCGAAGCTGCAGAAGAAGTGGTTCAACCTCAACTTCGCAACGATCCCGACACTCAAGTAAGGAGGTTCGAACCAGGAAGGGCGAGCCGTGCACGCGCTCCACGAAGTCCAGCAGAAGTTTTTCGACCCGCAGAGCTTTCGGCTCGCGCTGCCGGACGTCTGGGCAGGATTTCAGGTCAATCTGAAGATGATGTTCGTGGCCGAGGCGCTCGTGCTCGTGCTCGCCCTCCTGGTTGCAATCATCCGCGGTCTGCCCGGAAAGACGCTGGCCCCGCTCCGCGGCGTCGCGATCGTCTATACGGACGTCTTCCGGGGCACGCCGCTCGTGCTCGTCGCCTTCCTGGTCGGCTTCGGCCTGCCGGGACTCGAGCTAGGCACGATCTCGAGCCTTTCGAACTTCGCCTACGGAGTGATCGCGCTGACCCTCGTCTACACCGCCTATGTCACGGAGGTGTACCGCGCAGGCATCGACTCGGTGCACCCGTCCCAGCGTGCGTCGGCACGCGCGTTGGGGCTCAGCTATTTCCAGGCGCTGCGGTACGTCGTGCTGCCACAGGCCGTCCGGCGTGTCATCCCACCGTTGCTCAACGACTTCATCGGCCTGCAGAAGGACACGGCGCTGGTGGTGGTCATCGGCGTCGGCGAGGCGGCGCTCCAGGCGCAGAACTTCTCCAACACGTACTTCAACTTCACGTCGTACGTGGTGGCGGCCGTCTTCTTCATCTTCCTGACCATCCCGCTGGCACGGTTTACCGACCACCTGATCGAGATGCGCGAGCGCAAAGAGCGCGCCGCGGCGATTTGAGCGCCTCGCAGACCGAGCACTTCGTCTCCGTCGTCGACGTCAGCAAGAGCTTCGGCGACCTCGTCGTGTTGAAGCACGTCGATCTCGACGTCGGCGAGCACAACGTCGTGTGCCTGATCGGCGCGTCCGGCTCGGGCAAGTCGACCCTGTTGCGCTGCATCAACCTGCTCGAGCC
>JBKPJA010000114.1:0-14168 GCA_046730515.1 Actinomycetota bacterium
CACGACCTGCTCGGCCGAGGAACCGGGCGAGATCGTGATCACGTCGTCGGGCTTGACCTGGTAGCTGGGAATGTTGACGCGGCGGCCGTTGACATGGAAGTGACCGTGGCGAACGAGCTGGCGCGCCTGCGCGCGTGACGCTGCGAACCCGAGCCGGTAGACGACGTTGTCGAGACGCGTCTCGAGCATCCGGAGCAGGTTCTCGCCGGTGACTCCCGTGCCCTTCGCCGCCTTGGTGTAGTACGTGCGGAACTGCTTCTCGAGCAGCCCGTAGTAGCGCCGCGCCTTTTGCTTCTCGCGCAGCTGCAACAGGTACTCCGACTGCTTGATGCGGCCGCGACCGTGCTCGCCCGGCGGATACGAGCGGCGCTCGATCGCGCACTTCTCTGTGAGGCAGCGCTCGCCCTTGAGAAAGAGCTTCATGCCCTCGCGGCGGCACTGCTTGCATTTTGGGGAACGATCTCGCGCCATTAGTGGTCTCCCCGGTGACATTGGTGGATGCCTGTGTCGCGAGCACCAAGCGATGGAAGGACGCAGGGAGCGCTCGGGCTGGTCAGCCCGAGCGCGACTGAGGACGCCGCAGCGCGCAGCGTGGTCGCGGGGCAGGCGCCGCCGAATGTTGCCGGGGAGGCCACTAAACCCTCCGCCTCTTACGTTGACGGACGCCGTTGTGCGCCTGCGGAGTCACGTCCTTGACGCCGAGGATCTCGAGACCGGCGGCCTGCAGCGACCGGATCGCCGTCTCGCGGCCGGATCCCGGCCCCTTGACGAAGACCTCCACCTTCTGCAAGCCGTGCTGGTCCATCGCTTCGCGTGCGCAGGTATCCGCAGTCACCTGCGCGGCGAACGGCGTCGACTTGCGCGAGCCCTTGAAGCCGACCGAGCCGGCGGACTTCCACGTGATCACGTTCCCCTCGCGGTCGGTGAGCGCGACGATCGTGTTGTTGAACGACGTCTTGATGTGCGCCTGTCCGATCGCAACGTTCTTCCGCGCGCGACGGCGCGTGCGACCACGGGTCGCTTGTCTGCGAGGCGGCGCCATGCTACGTCTTCGCCGTCGACTTCTTGCCGCGGCCGACGGTCTTCTTGGGGCCCTTGCGCGTGCGCCCGTTCGTGCGCGTGCGCTGGCCGTTGACCGGAAGCCCACGGCGATGGCGGATACCCCGGGACGCGCCGATCTCGCTGAGGCGCTTGATCGCCTGCGAGCGCTCACGGCGCAGATCGCCCTCGACCTGGACGTTCTCGTCGATGTAGTTGCGAAGCTTCGTGACCTCGTCCTCGGTGAGGTCGCGAATCTTCGTGTCCGTGTTGAGGCCGAGCGCAGCCGCGATCCGGCGCGCGGTCGGCTGGCCGATGCCGTAGATGTACGTCAGCCCGATCTCGAGCCGCTTCTGGGGTGGAAGGTTGACTCCGGCGATCCGTGCCACTTGCGCTCCTTAGCCTTGCCGCTGCTTGTGCCGCGGGTTGGTGCAGATGATCATGGTCTTGCCGTGCCGCTTGATCACGCGGCACCGCTCACACATCGGCTTGACTGATGCTCTGACTTTCATTGCTCTTGCCTTCTATCGGTGTCTGTAGGTGATCCGTCCGCGCGTGAGGTCATAGGGGGAGAGCTCCACCTTGACCTTGTCGCCCGGCAGGATCCGGATGTAGTTCTTTCTCATCTTCCCCGAGATCGTCGCGAGCACCGAGTGGCCCCCGTCGAGCTGCACGCGGAACATCGTGCTCGGCAGGGCCTCGGTGATCTCGCCCTCGACCTCGATTTTCTCTTCCTTGTTCGCCAATTCCCTCTTTCTAAAAGCGCACGAAAAGACGGCGGCTGAGCCGCCGTAGGCCGGTCATGGTAGCAAACCGGCCTTTGCAGGGGTTTTTGCCAGGGTCAGAATCCTCGGCCCGTCCTCCAGGACGGCCACCGTGTGCTCGAAATGGGCGGCCAGAGAGCCGTCCTGAGTCGAGATCGACCACTCGTCCTCGTGGACGTAGACCTCAGGGCTGCCCGCCGTGATCATCGGCTCGATCGCCAGGGTCATCCCGGTCTGGAGCAGGGCGCCACGTCCCGGCTCGCCGAAGTTCGGCACCTGGGGATCCTCGTGGTAGGAGCGCCCAACGCCGTGGCCGACGAGCGACCGGACGACGGACAAGCCGCCGTCCTCGACCACGGCCTGAACCGCATGGGAGATGTCGCTCACGTGGTTGCCCGGACGAGCCTGTGCGATGCCCGCGTCGCGCGCCTGCTGGCAGACGTCGAGGAGCCGCTGCGCCTCCTCGGTGATCTCACCCACGCCGAACGTGTATGCGCTGTCCGCGATGAGGCCGTTGAGTGTGACGCCGACGTCCACCGAGATGAGATCGCCGTCCGCGACGCGGTGCTCGCCGGGGATTCCGTGCACGACCATCGAGTTCGGCGAGATGCACGTCGCGGCCGGGAAGCCGCGGTAGCCCTTGGAGGTCGGCACGCCTCCGTGATCGCGGATGAACTCGTCGGCGAGCTGGTCGAGTTCCGCAGTTGTGATCCCCGGCTGGATGTGCTCCCCGATCAGGGCGATCGTGCCGGCGACGATCTCGCCGGCGCGCGCCATGCCTTCGATTTCCGCTGCGGACTTTCGGATGATCACGCGACCGCCACCTGCTCGAGTGCTTGCTAGATCTCCGCGAAAACCTCGTTCTCGCTCCGGTCGCCGTGGATCGGGACGAGCTTGTTGCGCGCCCGGTAGTACTCGATCAGCGGCTCCGTCTCTCGATGGTAGCTGTCGAGCCTCCGCCTGATCGCGTCGTCCGTGTCGTCCGCGCGGCCCTCCACCTCCGCGCGCCGCCGCAGGCGTTCGAACGCGACCTCGTCCGGAATCTGGAGCGCGAAGACGATGCTGAAGGTGCGGCCGATGTCCGCGAACATCGCGTCCAGCGCTTCCGCCTGGGCGATCGTGCGCGGGAACCCGTCGAGGATGAAGCCCTCCTCGGTGTCGTCATGCGCCAGCCGTTCGCGGATCAGCTCGATCATCAGCTCGTCCGAGACGAGCTCACCGGCGTTGACGATCGGCTCGACCTTCCGGCCCAGCTCACTCTGCTCGGCGATCGCAGCGCGGAGCATGTCGCCGGTCGCGACGTGCGGGATGCCGTACTCCGCGGAGATCCGCTTCGCCTGCGTCCCCTTTCCTGCCCCCTGCGGGCCGAGCAAGAGAACGTTGAGCGCTACTTCAAGAACCCTTCGTAGGAACGCATCATCATCTGGGACTCCATCTGTCGCATCGTGTCGAGTGCGACGCCGACGACGATCAGCACCGACGTGCCGCCGAGCGCACGAGAGGTCGCCTGCGAGAAACCGAAGTAGTGGATGAAGATCCCCGGCAGGACCGCGACGAGCGCCAGGTAGAGCGACCCCGGTAACGTCAGCCGCGTCAGCACGCGATCGAGGTACTGCGCCGTCGGCGGGCCGGGCCGGATCCCCGGAATGTAACCGCCGTACTTGCGCAGGTTGTCGGCCTGGTCGACCGGGTTGAACTGGACCGCTGTGTAGAAGTACGTGAAGATCACGATCAGGACGGCTTCGATCGACAGGTACTGGATCGACCCGTACTGGAAGTGCTGGTTGATGAAGGTCTGCGTGGTCGGGAAGAAGCTCGCGATCGTGGGCGGCAGCGCCATGATCGCCGCCGCGAAGATGACGGGGATGACGCCGGCCATGTTCACGCGCAGCGGCAGGTAGGTCGAGCCGCCCGCCGTTTGTCTGCGCCCGACCATGCGTTTCGCATACTGGATCGGAATGCGCCGCTGTCCCTCCTGGATGAAGACGACGGCGACGATCACGCCGAGCGCAATGATCGGCAGGAAGAGCCGCTCCGTTGTCCCGCCGTTGATCCACGCGTTGATGCCGGTCGGGATGGTCGCGAGGATCGACGCGAAGATCAGCAGCGAGATCCCGTTGCCGACGCCGCGCTTGGTGATCAGCTCGCCGAGCCACATCAGCAGCGCCGTCCCCGCGGTGAGCGTGACGATGATCAGCACGATGCGACCCGTGTTCGCGTGCAGGGCGTTCGACTTCTTGAACAGGTACGCGTACCCGGTCGCCTGGGCCGCAGCGAGGCCGACGGTGAGGTAGCGCGTGTACTGGTTGATCTTGGCGTAGCCGGCCTCGCCCTCCTTCTGCAGCTTCTCGAGGCTCGGCACCACGACGGTCAACAACTGCAGGATGATCGACGCGGTGACGTAGGGCATGATCCCGAGCGCGAACAGCGAGAAGCGCGAGAGCGCCGAGCCGGAGAAGGTGTTCAGCAGGGCGAAGATGCCCTGGCCACGGCCGCCGCTCGAAAAGAAGTTCTGGATCGCCTGGGAGTCGACTCCCGGCGCCGGGATCCACGAGCCGAGGCGGTAGACCGAGAGGATCATCGCGGTGAAGAGCACGCGGCGACGCAGCTCGGGCACACGCCATGCGTTGGCGAGCCAGGAGAGCACTAGGCCTCGGACTCCTCGGGCTTCGGCTCGGTCTTGCGTGCGCGCTGCTTCTTCACCTTCGGCTGGCGCAGCAGGTCGACCGTTCCTCCTGCTTTCTCGATCTTCTCGCGCGCCGACGCCGAGATCGCGTGCACGCGGATGGTCAGCTGCTTCGAGATCTCGCCGTTGCCGAGGATCTTGACGTCGGTCCTCGTGTTCTTGAGCAGGCCCTTCTCGACGAGTGACTCGGGAGTCACCTCGTCACCGTTCGCAAAGCGGTCGAGGTCACGCACGTTCACCGGGGCTGTCGACGTGCGGAAGGGACCGATCGGCAGCGCGTCCTTCGACGTCGCGCCGCGCTGCTTCGGCAGCCGCATGTAGACCGGCATCTGGCCGCCTTCGAAGCCGGCGCGCAGCTTGTGTGAGCCCGAGCGCGCCTTCTGGCCCTTGATCCCACGGCCGGAGTACCGGCCCTTGCCTGAGCCCAGGCCGCGGCCGATGCGCTTGCGGTCCTTGCGCGCCTGCGCCGGCTTCAGCGTCGAGAGGTTCAGCTCCTCAGCCATTTTCGACCCTCACAAGGTGACGGACCCTCCGAAGCATGCCTGCCAGGGCCGGGTTCTCGTCGTGCTCGACGGTGCGGCCGATCTTGCCTAGCCCGAGCGCCCGCAGCGTGCCGCGGTGCTTCTGGGACTGGCCGATGGCGCTACGCGTCTGCGTTATCCGGAGCTTCGCCATCGCTTATCTCCTCAGGCGCCTTGTACGGAAGGACTTCGGCTACCGTCTTGCCGCGGATCTTCGCCACGTCCTCGGGGCGGCGCAGCCTGCGCAGTCCGTCCACGGTCGCCTTCGCCATGTTGATCGGATTCGTCGTGCCGAGGCTCTTCGCGAGGATGTCGCGGATGCCTGCGAGCTCGAGCACCGCGCGGACGCCGCCGCCGGCGATGACGCCCGTTCCCTCGCTTGCGGGACGAAGCAGGACGCGCGCTGAGTCCGACCTGCCGAGAATCTCATGGGTGATCGTCGTGCCGTGCTTCGGGACGGTGAAGAGGTTCTTCTTCGCGTCTTCGACCGCCTTCGTGATCGCGAGCGGAACCTCGCGCGCCTTGCCGTAGCCCACGCCGACGCGGTCGACCTCGTCGCCGATCACGACGAGCGCTGTGAACGAGAACCGCCGGCCGCCCTTGACGACCTTGGCGACGCGGTTGATCTCGACGACGCGTTCCTTGAGCTCGCGCTCGCGCTCGCGTTCGATCACCTCGCGCTCGACGGGGGTGAAATCAGGTGTCGTTGTCAAAACTTGAGCCCTCCCTCACGCGCTGCGTCCGCCAGCGCCTTGACACGTCCGTGATACAGGTAACCACCGCGGTCGAAGACGACGACCTCGATCCCTGCCTTCTTTGCGTTGGCCGCGAGCAGCTTGCCGACCTCCGTCGCCTGATCGGTCTTGTTTCCTGTGAAGCTCTTCTTGATCTGCATCCAGGACGCGGAGGCAAGCGTCTTCCCGTCCATGTCGTCGACGAGCTGGGCGGCGATGCCCTTGTTCGAGCGCGACACGACGAGACGCGGACGCTCAGCGGTGCCGCGGATCTTGCCGCGGACGCGGCGATGGCGGCGTTCGAGCGCCTTCGGCTTCGTGAGCGCTGTCATGCGCGCTTGCCCACCTTTCTCCGGACGTATTCGCCTGTGTAGCGGATGCCCTTGCCCTTGTACGGCTCGGGCGGACGCACCTTGCGCACCTCGGCGGCGACCTCGCCGACCTGCTGCTTGTCGACGCCCTTGACGACGATCTCCTGCGGTGTCGGGACTTCGAAGGAGATTCCCTGCGGCGCCTTCATCACCACCGGGTGCGAGTAACCGACGTCGAGCCGCAGGTCCGCTCCCTGCAGAGCGGCGCGATAGCCGACTCCCTGAAGCTCGAGGCGCTTCTCGAAGCCCTTCGTCACGCCCTCCACCATGTTCGCGATCAGGCTGCGCGTCAGCCCGTGGAGCGCGCGGTCGTCGCCGCGGTCGGTCGGACGGGTCACCGTTACGGTGCCGTCGACCTGCTCGACGGTCATCCGCGCGGGAACTTCCTGCGTCAGCTCGCCGAGCGGGCCGTTGACCATCACACGGCCCGGAAAGATCGAGACGCTGACGCCGCTCGGAAGCTCGATTGGTTGTCTGCCGATCCGACTCATTCGCTCGTTACCAGACGAAGCACAGGACTTCGCCGCCGATTCCTTTCTGCTCCGCCGTCCGGCTCGTCACGAGGCCGTTCGACGTGGACAAGATGGCCACGCCCATTCCGCCGAGCACGCGCGGCAGGCGATCCTTGCGCGCGTAGACGCGGCGGCCGGGCTTCGAGACCCGCTTCAGGTCGGTGATCACCCGTTCGCGGCTCCGGCCGTACTTCAGCTGGATGACCAAGGTATCGAAGCTCTCGCCCTTCTGGACGTGGTAGTCCGTGATGTACCCCTCGTCCTTGAGGATCCGCGCAATCTCCTCTTTCAAGCGTGAGGTCGGCATCTCGGCACGCTCGTGCAGCGCCTGATTGGCGTTGCGGATGCGGGCGAGCATGTCTGCGACTGGATCGGTCAGCATCTCGTCACCACGAGCTCTTGGTCATGCCGGGGATCACGCCCTGGTGCGCGAGCTCCCGCAGGCAGATCCGGCAGAGGCCGAACTTGCGGAAAACGGCGCGCGGCCGTCCGCACCTGTTGCAGCGCGAGTAGTTGCGGACGCGGAACTTCTGCGGCCGCTGCTGCTTGATGCGCAGCGATTTCTTTGCCACTTAGTGCCCCTTCCAGTAATGGTCTCGCGTTTCCGGCGAGTGCCCGGAGTCGCCAAGCAAGGACGCAGGGAGCGGTCGGGCTGGACTGCCCGAGTGCGGCTGAGGACGCCGCGTGGCGGCTCCGGGTGCCGCCAGAAATGCCCTGACTATTGCTGGAAGGGGCACTTCACTCCCTTTCCCTTCCGTCCGCTGCGAACGGCAGGCCGAGCCCGCGCAGGAGTGCGAGGGCCTGCTCGTCCGTGGATGCGGTTGTCGTGATCGCGACGTCGAGGCCGCGAATCTGCTGAATGTCGTCGTAGTTGATCTCGGGGAAGATGATCTGCTCGGCGATCCCGAGCGAGAAGTTGCCACGGCCGTCGAGCGAGCGGGGGTTGAAGCCGCGGAAGTCGCGGATGCGCGGCACGGCGATCGACACGAGCCGGTCGAGGAACTCGTACATCCGCGCGCCACGCAGCGTGACGCGCGCGCCGATCGGCATGCCGGTGCGGATCTTGAACTGCGCGATGGACTTGCGGGCACGACGGACCTGCGCACGCTGCCCTGCGATCGTCGTCAGCTCCTCGATCGCCGCGTCCAGCTGCTTCGCATCGGTCTTCGCCTCGCCGACGCCCATATTGAGCGTGATCTTCTCGAGCCGCGGCACATCCATCAGGCTCGAGAGGTCCAGCTCCTCCTTCAGGCGCGGGCGGAGCTCCTGCTCGTACATGACCTTCAGGCGCGGCCGGTAACCGGCGAGCGCGGCTTCCTTGCGGACGTCTCTGACTCTCGTAGCCACGCTACGCATCCATGTTTGATTGAAGTGCCACTAGAAGCAGATTCAGTCCCTTGATTACCTGTCGATCTCCTGCCCGCAATCCGCGCGCTTGCAGACACGGACTTTGATCATCTGGCCGTGCGACTCGCGCTCGTGGACAGCGACGCGCGTCGGGCGGTTGCACACCGGGCACACGACCATGACGTTGCTGACCGGCAGCGGAGACGGCTTGTCGATCACTCCGCCCGGCGTCATTCCCGCGGCGCCCATGCGGCTCGAGTCCCGGATCGGACGCGGCTTCGTGTGCTTCTTGACGACGTTGAGATTCTCGACGATCACCTTGCGCTCCCTGGGACGCGCGTCGATGACGCGGCCCTGTTTGCCGCGGTCCTTGCCGCTGAGGACGTGGACGAGATCGCCCTTGTGTATGCGCATCAGAGCACCTCCGGAGCGAGCGAAACAATCTTCATGAAGTTCTTCTCCCGCAATTCCCTGGCGACGGGACCGAAGATGCGGGTGCCGCGCGGGTTGCGCTGGTTGTCGATGATCACCGCGGCGTTCTCGTCGAAGGCGATCGTCGTCCCGTCGTTGCGGCCGAACGGCTTGCGCGTGCGGACGATCACCGCCTGGACGACCTCGCCCTTCTTGACGGCGCCTTGCGGCGCGGCCTGCTTGACCGTGCCGACGATGATGTCGCCGACGCCGGCGTAGCGGCGCTTCGATCCACCCTTGACGCGGATGCAGAGCAGCTCGCGCGCACCGGTGTTGTCGGCGACACGCAATCTGGACTCCTGCTGGATCATCTGTGATCACCTCGGTGGCGGTTTCGCGCCTCTGGGGTGCGAGGGGCAAGCAGTGCAAGGACGCAGGGAGTGGTCAGGCTGGAGTGCCTGACTGCGAGCGAGGACTCGGCAATGCGCTGCGCATCGCACACCAGAGGCGCACTAACTGTCGCCGAGGGGATCACTTAGCCGCCTCCACGATCTCGACGAGGCGCCAGTTCTTCGTCTTGGACAACGGACGCGTCTCCCCGATGCGCACAATGTCGCCGACGTTGGCCTGGTTCTGCGGGTCGTGTGCCTTGAACTTGACGCTGCGGCGGACGACCTTCTTGTACTTCGGGTGCGCCTTGATCGTGTCGACCTTGACGACGATCGTCTTTTCCATCGCGCTCGAGACGACGACGCCGCGGCGCTCCTGCCGCTGGCCCCGCTCGTGTTCGGGCTTCGGCAGGCGCGTGATCGGCTTGCGCTCCGCCGGACGCTCGCGCTTCGGCTTCGAATGCTTGTGCCGCTGTGCGCGCGGCAGGCGCTTCCGCCTCGTCTTCGCAGCAGGCGGCGGCGCCGCCTCTTCCGGCGCTTCCTCAGCAGGAGCTTCAGGCTCTGCCGGGGCGGCCTCTTCGGGCGCTTCGGCCTCGGCGGCTTGCTGCTCCGGCGCGATCGCCTCGGCCGCAGCCTCGTTCTGGATGGTTGTCTCGTTCTGTTCTTCGTTCTCTTCAGCCATTAGCTCTTTCCGTTCTTCGCAGCACGTTCAGTCGTGACGGTGAGGATGCGAGCGATCTCGCGCTTCGCAAGCTTCAACCGCGCCGTATTCTCGAGCGCACCCGTCGCGGACTGGAAGCGCAGGTTGAACAGCTCCTTACGGCGATCCGCGAGCGCGTCATCGAGCTCGGCATCCGTCATGTCCCTCAAGTCCCTAGCCCTCAAAGAGATTCGCCTCCCTTGCCACGACCTTCGTCTTCACCGAGAGCTTGTTGCCGGCGAGCCGAAGCGCTTCCTTCGCCAACGGCTCGGGCACGCCGGCGAGCTCGAACATCACGCGGCCCGGCTTCACGACTGCGACCCAGTGCTCCGGTGAGCCCTTGCCGGAGCCCATGCGCGTCTCGGCCGGCTTTTGCGTGACCGGCTTGTCCGGAAAGATGTTGATCCACACCTTGCCGCCGCGCTTGATCTTGCGCGTCATCGCGATACGCGCGGCTTCGATCTGGCGATTCGTCACCCAGCCGCTCTCGAGCGACTTCAGCCCGAAGTCGCCGAACTGCACCGCGGTCTGGCCCTTCGAGTAGCCCCGGCGCCGCCCACGCTGGTACTTGCGGAACTTCGTCTTCTTCGGCAGGAGCACGGGGTTAGGACTCCTTCTTCTTCCGCGTCGTCGAGCGCCTCGCGGTGCTCTTCCTCGTCGGCGCCTTCGGCTTGCCGGCGGACTTCGGCTGCTCGGCCTTCGCCGCGTCGGTGCTCTTCTCGCGCTTCGTTGGATCCTCGGTCTGCTGGGTCGGAGTCGTGGAGTCGGGCGCGTCGACGACGGCGGCCGGCGCAGTCTCCACCTGCGGCTCGACGGCCGGCTGCTCGCGGCCTTCCGCGGAGGTCGCCGTCTCGTCGGTGCGCGGACGCTCGACGTTGTCCTGTCCACGCGTTCGGTCGCGCGGAGCGGAACGGCCCCCGCGCCGCCGCCCCGGCCGCACGGGACCGAGCCCTTCGCGGTCGCGTTGCCGGTCGCGGCCGCCCTCGCGCGACGCGCCGAGGCCTTCCTGCGCACCGCCGCGGCGACGCCGCGCCTGATCTTGCTCGCCGAGCCGCACGTCGCGCTCGGTGTCGAGCCCGCCGTAACCCTCGGGCATGATCTCGCCCTTGTTGATCCACACCTTGACGCCGATGCGGCCGAACGGCAGTCTCGCCTCGACGAAGCCGTAGTCGATGTCCGCGCGGATCGTGTGCAGCGGCACACGACCCTCCGAATACGCCTCGGAACGTGACATCTCGGTGCCGCCCAACCGGCCTGCGCACTGGATGCGGATGCCCTTCGCACCCGACCGAATCCCCGACGCAAGCGCACGCTTCATTGCGCGGCGGAAGCTGACGCGGTTCTGCAGCTGTTCCGCGATCGACTGCGCGACGAGCTTCGCATCGAGCTCGGGACGCTTGATCTCGTTGATGTTGATGTGGACGTTCTTCTTGGTGAGCGCGTGCAGCTCTTTGCGGAGCGCGTCGACCTCGACGCCCGACTTGCCGATCACGATTCCAGGCCGCGCCGTGTAGATGTCGACCGTGATCCGCTGCTTGTCCTTGCGGATCAGGATGTCGGACAGGCCGGCGTGCGCGAGCTTCCCGTTGATGTGCTCACGGATCTTGATGTCCTCGATCAGGTAGCCGGGGAACTCCTTCTTCCCCGTGTACCAGTTCGACTTCCAGTCGTGGATGACGCCGACGCGCATCCCGCCGGGATGAACCTTTTGACCCATTAGGCCTTCGCCTCCGTCTTCTTCCGCGTGGTCGTCTTTCGCTTTGGTGTCGTCTTTCGCTTCGGAGCCGCGGCTTTCGTCTCCGCCTTCGGCTCAGGCTTCGGAGCGGGTGGCGCAGGAACCTCGCGCAGGCGCACCGTGATGTGACACGTGCGCTTGCGGATGCGCGCCACACGGCCGCGGGCCCGTGCGCGCCAGCGTTTCATGGTCGGCCCCTCGTCCGCGTACGCCGCCGCGATCACCATCTCGTCCGGGTTGAGACCGTCGGCGCGCGACTCGGCGTTCGCGACGGCGGAGTTCAGCACCTTCTCCACCTCGCGCGCGATCGCGCGCTGCGAGAACGCGAGGATCGTCCGCGCCTCGGGGACGGTGCGACCGCGGATCTGGTCGGTGACCAGCCGCGCCTTGCGGGCAGGCGAACGCACCCACTTCGCCTGGGCGTGGACTTCGCGCAACTCGCTCTCGACGGTGCTCATGTCTTGCGCTTCACCTCGGTCTTGCGGTCGCCGGAGTGGGCACGGAAGGTCCGCGTCGGCGCGAACTCGCCGAGCTTGTGGCCGACCATCTGCTCGGAGATGAAGACCGGCACGTGCTTGCGTCCGTCGTGAACGGCGATCGTGTGGCCGACCATCTCCGGGAAGATCGTCGACGTGCGCGACCACGTACGCACCATGCGCTTCTCGTTCTTCGAGTTCATGTCCTCGATTCGGCTCATCAGCCGCTCCTGGACGAAAGGCCCCTTCTTGCTGCTCCGACTCATCTCTTCTCCTTGCCGCGGCGCCGGCCGCGGACGATCAACTTGTTCGATTCCTTGTGCTTGGCACGCGTGCGCTTGCCGAGTGTCGGCACGCCCCACGGGGTCACCGGATGGCGCCCGCCCTTGGACTTGCCTTCGCCACCGCCGTGCGGGTGGTCGACGGGGTTCATGGCCGAGCCGCGGACAGAGGGACGCTTCCCTTTCCACCGACTGCGTCCCGCCTTCCCGCCGGAGACGTTCTCGTGGTCGACGTTGCCGACCTGTCCCACGGTAGCGCGGCAGCTGAGCGGTACGCGCCGAACCTCGCCGGAGGGCAGGCGCAGAACGCCGTAGCCGTCGTCCTTTGCGACGAGCTGGATACCCGAGCCAGCGCTGCGCGCCATCTGACCGCCCTTGCCGGGCTTCAGCTCGACGTTGTGGACGAGCGTTCCAGTCGGGATGTTCGCGAGCGGCAGCGCATTGCCGGGTCGGATGTCTGCCTCTGGTCCGGACTCGACGGTCGCGCCGACCCGCAGACGTGCGGGCGCGAGGATGTACGACTTCGCGCCGTCCGCGTAGTGCAGAAGCGCGATCCGCGCCGAGCGGTTCGGGTCGTACTCGATCGCGGCCACCTTCGCCGGCACGCCGTCCTTCTGGCGCTTGAAGTCAATTACGCGGTAGCGGCGCTTGTGGCCGCCACCCTGATGGCGCGTCGTGATGCGACCGCTGTTGTTGCGGCCGCCCTTCTTGGACAGCTTCTCGGTCAGCGCCTTGTCGGGCTTCGACTTCGTGATCTCCTCGAAGGTGGAGGTGGTCATGAAGCGGCGACCCGCGCTCGTCGGCTTGTACTTCTTCAGGGCCATTTAGACCTGCGCTCCCTCGAAGATCTCGATCGACTCGCCCGGCTGCAACTGCACGACGGCCTTCTTCCAGCCCGGCTTCGTGCCGCGCTGCATCCCGCGGCGCTTCGGCTTTGCCTGCACCTTGGAGATGTTCACGCGGACGACCGTGACGCCGAAGAGCTCCTCGACCGCTTGGCGAACCTGCGTCTTGTGCGCGTCGGGGTGGACGTGGAACGAGTACTTGCCTACCTCGACGCCCGCATACGCCTTCTCCGTGACAACCGGCGCGAGCAGCACTTCATTGGGATGCAGGCTCATGAGGCCCTCCCCTGCACAGCCTCGAGCGCGTCCTGCGTCACGAGCACGCTTCGCGCCCAGACGATCGCCGCGACCTCGAGCTCGCTCGGAGACGTCACGACGACCCTGTCGATGTTGCGGAAAGACTTGATGACGTTCTGCTCGTCGTTGGTGGCGACCACCACGAGCGGTGCGTCCTTGCCCCACTTCGCGAGCAGCTCCGCCGCTCCGCGCGTCGAGGGCTCGTCGAACGTCGAGCCGTCGAGGACGCCGAAGGTCCCGTTCACCGCGTGCGACGAGAGGGCGCCCCGCAGCGCGGCGCGCCGAGCCTTGCGATTGACCTTGACGCCGAACTTCGTGCGCGGCTGGAAGGCAACGGCGCCGCCCGTCCAATGAGGTGCGCGCGTCGTGCCGGCGCGGGCGCGCCCCGTGCCCTTCTGGCGCCAGGGCTTCGAGCGTCCGCCGGAGACCTTACCGCGCGACTTCAGCCCGCGCGTGCCGGAGCGATCCGCGTTCTGCTCCGCTCGCACGGTCTCGTGCAGCACGTGCGGCTTCACCTCCGACGCGAACACGGATTCCTCGAGCGTCACCTCCTTCGCCTTCTTGCCGGCGGCGTCGAGGAGCGGTGCCTTCGGAGCGGCCACTAACGCGTCTCCTCACGCACTTCGACGAAGCCGTTCTTCGGCCCGGGCACGGCGCCCTTGACGAGCAGCAGGTTCTCCTCTGGACGCACGTCGTGCACGACGAGCCCGACCTGCGTCACGCGCTTGCCGCCGAGGCGGCCGGCCATGCGCACGCCCTTGAAGACGCGCGACGGCGTCGCGGACGCGCCGATCGAGCCCGGCGCGCGGATGTTGTGCGAGCCGTGGGACACCGGACCGCGGTGGAAGCGGTGGCGCTTGATCGTGCCCGCGAATCCCTTGCCATGCGAGATGCCGCTCACCTTCACCTTCTCGCCGGGTGCGAACGCCTGGACCGTCACGTTTTCGCCGACGACGAGATCGCTCTGGCCGCGCAGTTCGAGCAGATGCCGGAAGGCGCCCTTGACGTCGTGCTTGTGCAGGTGACCGAGCTGGGCCTTCGTCACCTTGCGCTCGGGCACC
>JBKPJA010000115.1:0-4121 GCA_046730515.1 Actinomycetota bacterium
CGGCTCGGTCGCGGTTCGTGATGTCGTAACGCAGGTCGAGGATCCGCGGCTCCTCGAGGATCGGCGCCGCGTCGAGGGCCAATCGGATGCCGAGGTCTCCGCCTTCGGGCTCGATGTGCGAGTGCGCTTCGAAGCGACCGCGCGGAACGCGGAGGATCGGACGCAGGTCGAGCGACGCCGCCCGCCGTTCGGTGAGGCGCTTGGGCGCGAGGAGATCCGTCCGGCCGACCGCCTCGCCGAAGGAGCGCAAGCCGAGAGTCGCGAGCAGCTCGCGCACCTCCGTGGCGACTAACCGGGCGTAACTCTCGACCGCATCGGGAGTCGCTGCGTACTTCGAGCGCAGCTCCGGCCGCTGCGTGGCGATTCCGACGGGGCAGGTGTCGAGGTGACAAGAGCGCACCATCAGACAACCCTGGGCGAGCAGCACGGTCGTTCCGAACGAGACCTCGTCCGCGCCGAGCATCGCTGCGATCAAGACGTCACGTCCAGTCTTGATTCCGCCGTCCACTCGCAGGCGCACGCGCTCGCGCAGTCCGCTCTCGACGAGCACGCGCTGCGTCTCCGCGAGGCCGAGCTCCCACGGCACGCCGGCATGCTTGATCGACCCGAGCGGGCTCGCTCCAGTGCCGCCGTCCGCACCGGCGATGTGGATGACGTCTGCGAGCGCCTTCGCGACGCCGGCGGCGACGAGGCCGACTCCCGACTCCGACACGAGCTTCACGGAAACTGCAGCGTGCGGGTTCGCCTGCTTGAGGTCGAAGACGAGCTGTGCGAGATCCTCGATCGAGTAGATGTCGTGGTGCGGCGGGGGCGAGATCAGCTCGATCCCCGGCTCGGTGTGGCGAAGGCGCGCGATCTCGGCGGTGACCTTGTGGCCGGGCAGTTGTCCGCCTTCGCCGGGCTTGGATCCCTGCGCGATCTTGATCTGCAGCTCGTCCGCGAACGCGAGGTACTCGGGCGTGACGCCGAAGCGCGCGGACGCGACCTGCTTGATGCGCGAGTTGCGCTCGGTGCGAAAGCGCACCGGATCCTCTCCGCCCTCGCCGCTGTTCGAATGCGCGCCCAGTCGGTTGAACGCGATCGCGATCGTCTCGTGTGCCTCGGCCGATAGCGATCCATGGGACATCGCCCCGCTTGAAAAGCGGCGGAGGATTGCTTCTTGGGGCTCCACTTCACCGAGCGAGAGTGGCTCGAGCTTCGGCGCGAAGTCGAGGAGGTCACGCAGCTCGAGCGGCGATCGATGGTTGACGAGATCGGTGAAGCGTCGATATGCGTCACTACTCTCGTCCTTGACCGCTTCGTGGAGCGCATCGACGACGTCCGTGTTGGTCGCGTGCGGCTCGCCGCCCCTGCGGAACTTGACGTAGCCCGGGTTTTCGATCTTCGAGGTGTCGTAGGTCCGCGCGAGCAGTTCCCGTTCGAGCTCGGCGAAACCGACGCCCCCGATCTGCGACGGGGTTCCAGTCAGGCACGTGTCGACGACGTCCTCGGCAAGCCCGAGCGCTTCGAACAGCTGGGCGCCCCGGTAGGACGCCACGTCCGCGATGCCCATCTTGGCCATGACCTTGAGCACGCCGGCTTCGATCGCCTCGCGAAAGCGCAGCTGCGCTTCGGCCGGGGAAGGGCGATCTCCGCCGAGTTTGTCGGCCGCAGCGAGCCCCGCAACGGTCTCCAGCGCGAGGCGTGGACAGATCGCGTCAGCACCGTATCCCAGCAGGCACGCGAAGTCGTGCGACTCGCGCGCGTCGTCGGCGACGGCGACGATCGACGTCTGCGCCCGCCGACCGGCTGCAACGAGCGCCTGATGGATTGCCGCGACCGCGAGCACAGACGGAACGCGTTCGCAATCGAGAAGGAGGATCTGAGTGCTCGCATCGAGTGCCTGCTCGGCGAGTCGCTTGCATGCGTTGCGCAGTCCTTCACGCTCGTCGAACGACGCGCGGAGGTGGACGGCGTCGAGCTCCGGGAGCGCGGAGGGAAACAGGAAGAAGCTCTCGAGCTCTCGCAACCGAGCCGTGCGCGGATGCTCGCCGAGCAGCGGCGCGCGCGCACCGAGCAGCGATCGCAGCGACATCACGCTCCGCTCTCGCAGATGGTCTATTGCCGGGTTCGTCACCTGTGCAAAGCGCTGGCGCAGGTACGACGTGACCGGACGCGCGCGGCCCGCCAGCGGAGGGAGTGCCGTGTCGTCACCCATCGACGACGTCGGTTCGTGTCCCTGAGCTGCGGCGGCGCGCAGCAGAAGCATCAGGTCCTCCTTCGTGTAGCCGGCTGCAACGTGCCGGGGCGTCAGGTCGTCGGACGGCGGCTCGACGGGGGTGCCGCACGACAACGGCTTCACGCTTGCGCACAGCCAGCGCGCGTAGGGACGCCTCCGGGCAATCCTCGCTTTCGCTGCGCGATCCTGCTCGACCCCGGGACCCGACGGATCGACGACGAGTAGCTCTCCGGGGCCGAGCTTGCCCCGGCGCACGCGAGCCCCTTTTGGGAGCGGAAGCGCGCCTGCCTCGGAAGCACAAGCGACCAGGCCGCCGTCCGTGACCGCGAAGCGGAGCGGTCGCAGGCCGTTGCGGTCGAGCGCCGCGCCGACGGCGCGGCCGTCAGTGAAGACGACCGCAGCCGGCCCGTCCCACGGCTCGAGCAGCGTCGCGTGGTAGCGGTAGAAGGCGCGCACGTCCTCGTCGAGTTCCGGATCGGCGTCGTGCGCGTCCGGGATCAGCATCGCAACCGCCTGACGCACGTCTCGTCCGTCTCGCACGAGCAGCTCGAGTGCGTTGTCGAGGAGCGCGGAGTCGGAACCGGAGAGGTCGAGTGCCTCCCCGAGGCCGCGGGCGCGCATCCAGTTCACGTTGGCGTCGATCGTGTTCAACTCGCCGTTGTGGGAGAGCAGCCGGAAAGGCTGCGCACGTTCCCACGACGGCGCGGTGTTGGTCGAGAAGCGCTGGTGGAAGATTCCGAACGACGCCGAGAACCTCGGATCGCGCAGATCCGGATAGAACGCGGCGAGCTGGTCGGCCGCGCAGAGCGCCTTGTAGGTGACGGTGCGAAACGAGAGCGAGACGACGTAGGCGCCTTCCACGTTCGCCGCGCTCCTCCGCGCGCGATAGGCACGTGTCTCGGCCTCGTCGGGGCTCGTTCCAAGCGGCTGCCGCAGGACGAGCTGCTCGATCCGCGGCGCGCTCGCCCGGGCCTCGTCGCCGAGGGCCGACGAATCCACCGGCACGGAACGCCAGCCGCGAGTACCGATTCCCTCCGCCGCGCACGCCCGCTCGATCTCGTCTCGTGCCGATTCTTTGCGCATGAAGACCGTCGCGAGCCCGCTCCAGGGCGCCGGCACCAGAGCACGCGGGATCGGGAGGAGGACGCCCGCGCCGTCGCCGGTCCTGCGATCGGCTGCGAACGCGCCTCGGTGTCGTACGCTCGCGAGGCCTTCGAGCACGCCGTCGACGATCGCGCGCGACGCACGGCCTCGAGAATCGGCGAGGAAGCCGATCCCGCAGGCGTCGCGTTCGCGGTGGAGGTCGAGCCTTTGCACTGCGCCCCTTCGTCGAGTGTGAGGGCTCCGCCTGCTGTTGCTACCTAGCCGGCGTCGGCGGAGGGAACGAAACGCCGGCTAGCGCATAAGGCGCGCAAAGAGCGAAAGGACGACGTTCGAGCTCCGGGTCGTGCGCGCCATTGGAGCCGCGCACGCTAAAGGATCGGTCGGACGCGATGCAAGGGCATCTACGGTGTCAACATGCGCTACCAGTTCGTCGACTGCCGGTGGGAGCTCGGCGACCCCGAGGCAGGGCGGCGGATCTACCTCCAAGGTCACATCCCCGGTGCGAGCTTCCTCGACGTCGACCGAGATCTCTCCGCCCCGCCGGGCAAGGGCGGGCGTCATCCCCTCCCTGACGCAGACGACTTCGCGCGCGCGGCAGGACGCGCAGGGATCGGCGACGGCGTCTTCGTCGTCGCCTACGGCTCTGCCGGCGGCGCGGAGCGGCTCTGGTGGCTACTCCGCCACTTCGGCCACGACGCGTGCGCGGTGATCGGCTTCGACGCGTGGCGCGGCCCAGTCACCGAGGGCGAAGAACAAATCGAGCCGGCGGAGTTCGTCCCGCGCCCTCGCGCCGGGGACA
>JBKPJA010000116.1:0-8638 GCA_046730515.1 Actinomycetota bacterium
CATCCCGCCGACGCAGTCGATCACCGAGTCCGAGTTGAACAGCTCGTCGCCGTACAACACCCGCAACCGTCTCGGGCTGCCGCCGACGCCGATCGCGAACCCCGGGCTCGCTTCGATGCAGGCCGCAGCCCACCCGGCGCACGTCGACTACCTCTACTTCGTGCGCAAGCCGGACAAGAAGCACCATTTCTTCACTGCGAGCTTCAAGGCGTTCCAGCAGTACGAGGCGACGCACGGCTACCACCCGCATTGATCGGCGGCGCGACACGGCTCGTGGCGCTGGTCGGTCATCCGGTGGCCGAATCACTGTCGCCGCGGATGCACAACGCCGCCTTCGCGGCCCGGGGGCTCGATTGGGCGTACGTCGCATGCGACGTGGACGTGGGACGGCTGCGCGAAGCCCTGGACGGACTCGTCGCGCTTGGGTTCGCCGGCGCAAACGTGACGGCGCCCCACAAGCTTGCGGTCGCGCAGCTCGTCGGTGCCGATGCGCCGTCGGTGAACACGCTCGTCATTCGCGACGGAACGATTCGGGCTCACAGCACCGACGCCGCGATCCTCGACCAGATCGACGGCCGGAAGGCGGCCATCCTCGGGGACGGCGGGGCCGCCACTGCCTTCGCAGCGGCGCTCCCGGAGGCGAAGCGCTTCTCGCGTCGCGGCGAGTGGCCGCCGCAGCTCGAGGACGTGGACGTCGTCGTCAACGCGACCTCCGAGCGCGACGAGGTGCTCATCGAGGTGCAAACGGGTCAAACGCTCGTCGACCTGCCGTATCCCAAGACCGCGACCGCGCTGGCGGCCGAAGCGGCCGGGGCGCGCGTGGTCGACGGTCTGGACGTGCTCGTCGCGCAGGGCTCGGCCGCGTTCGAGCTCTGGACCGGAGTCCCGGCGCCTGTCGACGTCATGCGCGCTGCCGTCCGCGAATAAAAGCTTGCAAACTTGCTCGCTGTCGCCGATGATCAGGAAGGAGGGGAGAGCATCAGTTGGTCGAGAGTCGCAGCTCGTCCAGCAGTCCCGTGCTCATCGCCGACGACGACGTCGGTGTGCGCACACTTATCCAAGAATTCTCGAGCTCGAGGGCTACGACACCGTTTCCGCGTCCTCGGGCACGGAGGCGCTCGAGGCAGCACGCGCGGAGCGTCCCAGGCTCGCGATTCTCGACGTGAAGCTGCCGGGGCTTTCGGGCTACGAGCTGTGCGACGCGATCCGGAAGCTCTACGGCGAATCGCTGCCGATCGTGCTCATCTCCGGGGAGCGCGTGGAATCGTTCGACCGCGTCGCGGGTCTCCTCATCGGCGCGGACGACTATCTCGTCAAGCCGCTGGCGACCGACGAGCTCTGTGCGCGCGTGCGGGCGCTGTTGAGACGAGCGGACCGTGACAACGGCGGGTCGTCACTGACGCCGCGCGAGCGCGAGGTGCTTCGGCTCTTGGCCGAAGGCTTGGAGCAGGGTGAGATCGCCGAGCGGCTCGTGATCAGCTCAAACAGACCTGCAAATCCACCGGCTGCGACTGGATGCGCGTCAGTGAGCTGGGGTGGAGGCTGGCGCGCCGTTCTACTTACGGTGCTACCAAACTGAGAGAACTCAGTAGAACTGAGAGCACGTGAAACCGCTTGAACAAGCGGTACAGCCGTCAGCAGATAACGCCTCGGCGTAATCGCACCCTGGCCACCATCTTTCCGAGCTCCGACGGCCAGTGAGAAATGGTGCGTTGACACTGCACATCTCAGTGTGGGAGACTCGGCGGAGAAGAAAGATCTGCGGCGATACCTGGTCGTTCTGGGGAGAGTGTGTGGGAGAGCAGAAGACCGCCGCAGCATTATCGAGTGCTTCCGTCGTCCGATCAGCAGGACGCCGGGCAAAGGTGTCGGGCATTCCTCACGCTCCTCCAGAAGCGATCGCGGTGTCGTTCGCGCTCTTCACCGCGAGCGGAAAGTCAGCCAAACGATCGGAGGAACGATGAGACGCTCGAGGTTTGTCCTCTTACTCGTGGCGATGGCTCTGGCCATCGCGGCTGCGTTCGGTGCACCGATCGCTTCGGCGTCGGGAGTCGCCTACGCGGTGGGCGATGTGTTCGCCGGCGACAGCAACGGATTGATCAAGCACTTCAGTCCGACTGGTGTGCTGCTCGACACACTCAACACGCAGAGCAACTCCTTCGAAGACACCGGGATGTGCTTCGGCGAGAGCGGCAACTTGCGCTCGACGAACTTCACGGCGAACAACATGACGTTGTTCGACAACATGGGCAATGTCCTCACTTTCCCGTGGGCAGGGCCGTTCAGCCAACATCCCGAGTCGTGCGTGCTCGACGCCACGGGGAACATCTACGTCGGGCAGGCGGACGGGAGCCGCGACGTCCTCAAGCTCTCCCCGGGCGGCACGCTCCTGGCCTCGTTCAACGTGGCGACCGGTCCACGGGGAAGCGACTGGATCGACCTCGCTGCCGACCAGTGCACGCTGTACTACACCTCGGAGGGCAATACCATCCGCCGCTTCGACGTCTGCGGCAATGCGCAGTTGCCCGACTTCGCGACTGGTTTCACCGATCCCGGCTCGTCCACGGTCTGCTACGCACTACGGATACGGCCAAACGGCGAGGTGATGGTCGCCTGCACGGACAAGATCTACCGCCTCAGCGCTGCCGGGACTGTCATCCAGAGATATCCACTGCCGGCTGGCGAGACGAGCTTCCTCTTTGCGATGAACCTCGATCCGGACAACGCGACCTTCTGGACCGCAGGATTCAACTCAGGAAACATCTATCGGATCAACATCGACACCGGTGCTCTGGTCACACAGTTCGCGGCCGGCTCGGCTGTCAAGGGTCTAGCGATCTTCGGCGAGATCACCGTGGCGCGACCTCCCGCGTCGCTTACGCTGGTGCCGAAGACCGCCACGAACCCTGTAGGAACGCAGCACTGCGTGACGGCGACCGTCAAAGACGCCACCGGCCACACGCTTCAGGGCGTGACCGTCCAGTTCTCGGTCACGGGCACGGCCGGAAATACGGCGAGCGGCTCCGTCGACACCGACGTGACCGGGCAGGCGCAGTTTTGCTACCAGGGGCCGACCACGCCGGGTAACGACACAATCAAGGCGTACGCAGATAGCAACAAGAACGGCGTGCAGGACGCGGGGGAGCCCTTCGACGTTGCCGCCAAGACCTGGGTCCCCGGCCCGCCGGCAACGCTGACGCTGGCCCCGAAGACAGCCACGAACACAGTGGACTCGCAGCACTGCGTGACTGCGACGGTTAAGGACCAGTTCGGGAATCCGACGCCCAGCATCACGGTTCGCTTCTCCGTCACCGGATCGGTGACCACGAGCGGTTCCAGCCCCACGAACGCGAGCGGTCAAGCCACCTTCTGCTATATCGGTCCCTCCTTACCGGGCTCGGACGTGATCACAGCCTTCGCCGACACGAACGACAACGGCGTCCAGGACGCCGGTGAGCCGAGCGATACGGCGACCAAGGCCTGGGTGCTTCCGACGAGCACTCCCGCCTGCAAGGTCACCTACGGCGGCCGCATCACGGCGGCCAACGGGGACAAGGGGACCTTCGGCGGCAACGCAATGGTCCCGGCCCCCGGCCCGCGAGGCGAAGAGGAGTACCAGGATCACGGTACGCCGACCCTGAACGTCCACTCCATCGATGTCCTCGCCGTGACGTGCAGTGCCGACGGCACGTCGGCGAGCATCTTCGGCACGGCGACGATCAACGGGTCCGGTTCCTTCAATTACCGGATCGACGTAACCGACAACGGAGAGCCGGGTGCGGGCACCGACACGTACCGCATTCGCCTCAGTACGGGTTACGACTCCGGGGAGCAGACGCTCGTCGGAGGCAACGTCCAGATCCACTAGCAGTCCTCCACGAACGAGAGGGCTCGCTTCGGCGGGCCCTCTCGTCACCTCGCCCTCAGTAGGCTTGGCTCGTGTTGCGCATGGTCACTGCCGGCGAGTCGCACGGCCCTGCGCTCGTTGCGATCGTCTCCGGCCTTCCGGCCGGGCTGACGTTGGAGAAGGAGGCGATCGACGCCGATCTCCACCGTCGGCAGCAGGGCTACGGGCGCAGTCCGCGGCAGCAAATCGAGCAGGACGAGGTCGAGGTGCTCGCCGGACTCCGGCACGGCCGTACCCTCGGGACGCCGCTCGCGCTCGTCGTCCGCAACCGCGACCACGCGAACTGGGAGTGGGGGATGAGCCCGTGGCCACCGGCAGGCGAGCCGAGTGGCAAGGGAACGAAGGAGGTGACGCTGCCGCGGCCGGGACACGCCGATCTCGCAGGCGCGTTGAAGTTCGGGCTCGGCGACGTTCGCGACGCTCTCGAGCGCGCGAGCGCGCGACACACTGCGGTGATCGTCGCAGCGGGCGCAGTTGCGAAGACGCTGTTGCGGGAGCTCGGCATCGAGGTGGACGGGCGCGTGCTCGGCGACGACCTCGAGGAACGAGTCGACGAGGCGCGTGCCGACCGCGACACCGTCGGCGGGGTTGTCGAGGTGCGTGCGCGCAATGTTCCACCCGGGCTCGGCTCCTACGCGACGAAGGACGAGCGACTCGACGCGCGGCTCGCGGCGACGCTGATGGGCACGCAGGCCGTGAAAGGGGTCGAGATCGGCGACGGTTTCGCGCTCGCGGCCGAGCGCGGTTCACAGGCGCACGACGAGATCTTCCGCGACGAGGAGCGGGGTCTCCACCGCGAGACGAACCACGCCGGCGGCATCGAAGGCGGTGTTTCGAACGGCGAGGAGATCATCGTCCGCACGGGGATGAAGCCTCTGCCGACGCTGATGAAGCCCCTTGCCTCCGTCGACGTGAAGACCGGCGAGCCGGCGCAGGCGCTCGTCGAGCGCAGCGACACGGCCGCGGTCGAAGCGCTCGCGGTCGTCGCGGAAGCGTGCGTCGCATGGGAGCTCGCGCGTGCGGCGCGCGAGAAGTTCGGCGGCGATGCGCTGGAGGACCTCCTCGCTTCGTACCACGCGTACCTGGAGCGGATCGACTGGCAGCCGCGAACGCGCTGAACCGCCACCTCGCGCTGATCGGGTTCATGGGCGCCGGCAAGTCGACGCTCGGTCCGGAAATCGCGCGTCGGCTCGGACGTCCGTTCGTCGATCTCGACCGTGAGCTCGAGCTTGCACTCGACGCTCCGATCGCGCAGCTCTTCGCCCAAGCGGGCGGCGAGACGGCGTTCCGCGCCAAGGAGGCGAAGCACACGACCGACGTGCTTCGGCGTGGCGAGCCCGCGGTGATCGCCCTGGGCGGCGGTGCCGTGCAGAGCGCATCCGTCCGCGAAGCGCTGCAGGAGCGCGCGTTCACTGTCCAGCTCGACGTCGACGTCGACACGGCATGGGAGCGAGCGCGGGGCGAAGAGCGCCCGCTCGCGCAGGACGAGACGGAGTTCCGCACTCTCTTCGAGCGGCGGCGTGAGTTCTATGCGCAGACGGCGCACGTGGTTGCGCGCGACGTCGACGACGTCGTGCTGGCCGCCGCCGCCGTCCGTTTCGGAGTGGGGACGCTCGAGCTGCTCGGCGCGTTCGTTCCCGGCGATGAAGACGTCGCGCTCGTGACCGATCCGCACGTCGCAGGGATTCACGGTGCCGCGGCACAGCTGGCGCTCGGCGACCGGTTGCGATCGACGCACGAAGTCCCCGCGGGCGAGGAGGCGAAGACGCGCGCGGTCGTGGAACGGCTTTGGCGCGCGCTGCGGGTGAAGCGTGACGGAACGCTCGTCGCGCTCGGCGGCGGCTGCGTCACGGACGTCGCCGGCTTCGTGGCAGCGACCTACCTCCGAGGGATCGCCTGGGTCGCGGCGCCGACCACGCTCGTGGGGCAGGTCGACGCGGCGATCGGCGGCAAGACGGCGATCGACCTCCCCGAGGGCAAGAACCTCGTCGGCGCCTTCCACTGGCCGGTGTGCACGGTGATCGATCCCGCGCTGCTCGAGACGCTGCCCGATCGCGAGCGCGCCGAGGGGATGGCCGAGGTCGTGAAGACCGGCCTGCTCGCGGGGGAAGCTTTCTGGGGGCTCACCCAGACGGAGCTCGTACGCCGCTGCGCCGCGTTCAAGGCGGCGGTCTGTCTGCGGGATCCGCACGACGAGGGCGAGCGCGCGATGCTCAACCTCGGCCACACGTTCGCGCACGCGCTCGAGGCAGGCGGCGCCTACGGGCGGGTGACGCACGGACAGGCGGTCGCACTCGGACTGCTCGCCGCCCTGCGTCTCTCCGGCCGTTCGACCGACGAGGTCGAGGAAATCCTGCAACCCAAGCGCGTGCGCGTCGATCGGGAACGCGCCTGGGCGGCGCTGCAACGAGACAAGAAGAAGGGCCTCGTGCTGCTCGGCGAGGACGGCCCGCGGTGGAATGTCGAGTTGCCGGACAACGAGGTGCGAAGGGCCCTCGATGAATTGATCGCCGACTAGAGTGCGCGCGTGCAAGTCGTCGTCCTGAACGGCGTGAACCTCGACGTGCTCGGGCGGCGCGATCCGGGGCACTACGGCGGCCTTTCGCTCAGTGAGCTCGAGACGCGGATCTACGAATGGGCCGCGGAGCTGCGCTGTCACGTCCGCTGCCGCCAGACGAACAACGAGGGCGAGTACGTCGACTGGTGCCACGACGCGCTCGACTGGGCGGACGGCGTGATCGTCAATCCCGGGGCGTGGACGCACTACTCCTACGCGATCCACGATGCGCTCGAGCTCCTGACAGTGCCCGTCGTCGAGGTTCACCTCTCGAACACGGACGAGCGCGAAGAGTGGCGGCGCACGTCGGTGATCGCGGATCTCGCCGCGAAGCGCGTGGTCGGCAGGGGTCCCGACGGTTACCGTGAAGCGCTCGAGTTTCTCGTCGCCCAGGGAGAGAAGAAGTGAAAGAACGCATTGAACGCCTGCGGGCGAAGCTCGAAGAGCCGCTGCTCGTCACCAATCCGAAGAACGTCGAGTACCTCGTCGGTTTCAAGAGCTCGAACGCGGCGGTGCTCGTCGAACCGGAACGGGTTCGTCTGTTCGCGGATTTCCGCTACGCGACCGCGGCGCGGGAGGTTCCGGAGGTCGAGTTCGTGGAGACCGAGCGCGCGCTGCTGAAAGGGATTGCGGAGCGTGTGTCCGGGGGGATCGGTTTCGAGCCCTCCTTCGTGACGTACTCCGGATACGAGGAGCTTCGCGACGGCGGGCTCGAGCTCGTCCCGCGTCCGGGAGTCGTCGAGACGCTGCGGGCGGTGAAGGATCCGGAGGAGCTCGACGCCATCCGCCGAGCCTGCGCGATCGCGGATCGCGTCTACGACCGACTCGCCGACGAGACGTTCAGCGGACGAACCGAGCGCGACGTCGCGTGGACGATCCTGGAGCTCTTCCACGACGAGGGCGCGGAGGCGGTCGCATTCGAGCTCGTCGTCGCATCAGGCCCGAATGCCGCGATGCCGCACGCGCGCGTCGGCGACCGCGTGATCGGCCGTGGAGAAACGGTCGTGGTCGACGCGGGTTGCCGCATCGACGGCTACTGCTCCGACTACACGCGCACCTTCGCAACAGGGCCGCTGCCGGACGAGCTGAAAGAGGCCTACCGCGTGTGCGCGGAGGCGCAGCAAAAAGGCCTGGAGGCGGTTCGCGCGGGCGTACGCGGTGTCGAGGCCGATGCGCGGGCGCGGGACGTCGTCGAAGAGTCGAACTTCCACGGGGCCTTCGGACACGGGCTCGGTCACGGGATCGGGCTCGACGTCCACGAAGCTCCCCGAATGTCGCAGGAATCCGGCGACACGCTAGTCCCCGGAAACGTCGTGACCGTCGAGCCGGGGATCTATCTTCCGGGCCGCGGTGGGATCCGCATCGAGGACGACGTGCTCGTCACGGAGGGCGGAATCGAGAACCTCACGAGCGTCCGCAAAGATCTCGTCGAGGTCGGCTAACGTAGCTCGCCGATGGCGGAGACGGTCAATACGAACCAGTTCAAGAATGGGATGCACATCGAGCTCGACGGCGACGTCTGGCGCATCGTCGAGTTCCAGCACGTGAAGCCGGGCAAGGGAGGCGCGTTCGTGCGCACGAAGCTCAAGGCGCTCGAAAGCGGCGCCGTCGTCGACCGCACGTTCCGCGCCGGGGAGAAGTTCACGCGCATCCGCACGGAGACCAAGAACATGCAGTACCTCTACGACGCGGGCGACGAGGTCGTGTTCATGGACGAGGACACGTACGAGCAGACACCGCTGCCTCGGAGCACCGTCGAGGACGCGCTCGAGTTCATGCAGCCGTCCAGCTCCGTGCAGATGCTGGTTGTCAACGGGCAGCCGTCGGGCGTGCAGCTGCCGGCCTCGGTCGAGCTGACGGTGATGGAAACGTCCCCCGGCGTCCGGGGCGACACGGTCTCGAACGTCACCAAGCCCGCAACGCTCGAGACGGGAGCGGTCGTGCAGGTGCCGCTGTTCGTGAACACGGGCGACCGGATCAAGGTCGACCCGCGCGAGAAGCGCTACATCTCGAGAGCCTGAGCGAGCGCGGCGCGGCCACCGCGCGATAATGCCGCCATGCCGGCGCTTGCCGACACGACCATTCGCCTGCTCGGACAGGAGCCGCTCGCCGGGCGGATTCCCACCGCCGACCAGCTGCGGATCGCGGAGATCCTCGACGGCGCGGGCTTCGCG
>JBKPJA010000117.1:0-13169 GCA_046730515.1 Actinomycetota bacterium
ATCCCGGTGCGGCTGTACATCGAGGCGCGCTGGGCGAACATCGCCGGCATGCAGCAGCAGCTCTGGTTCGAGGTCGACGACGAAGAGGAGCTCGAGCCGGAGCTGATCGTGATCTACACGCCCGGCCTGACCGCGCCGGGCAAGCCCGACGACCGGCTGATCACGGTCGATCTCGAGCAGGGCGTCACGCGGATCTTCAACTCGGATTACTTCGGCGAGTCGAAGAAGGGGATCCTCCGCATGTGGAACAAGCTCGTCTACGACCGCGGCGGAATCGCTCTTCACGCCGGCTGCAAGATCATCCCGACGAGCCGCGGCGATCGCGTCGGCCTGATCGTCGGCCTTTCCGGGACCGGGAAGACGACGACGACGTTCACGCGGCAGAACAACTCGCTGCCGGTGCAGGACGATTTCGTCGCGTGGATGCCGGACGGCAAGGTCTTCGCCACCGAAAACGGATGCTTCGCGAAGACGTACGGCCTCAATCCGCAGGACGAGCCCGCGATCTACAGCGCGGTCACGCAGGCGCGCTCGTACCTCGAGAACGTGTCCCAGCACGGCGAGGACGTCGACTTCTACGACGAGAGCTACACCAAGAACGGCCGCGCGACGTTCGGCTTCGAGGTGATCGAGTCGGCATCGCGGCGCCCCATCGACGACGCGCACTTCCTGCTGATCCTGAACCGCAACGAGAACATCATTCCGGCGGTTGCGAAGCTCGACGGGCCGCAGGCCGCGGCCTTCTTCATGCTGGGCGAGACGACCGGCACCGCTGCGGGCGGCGCGGCCGAGGAAGGCAAGTTCCTGCGCGTGCCCGGGACGAACCCGTTCTTCCCGCTGCCGCACGACCTGCAGGGCAATCGCTTCCTCGAGCTGCTCGAGGACAATCCGCTCGAGGTCTACGTGCTGAACACCGGCTCGGTCGGAGGCAAGGTCGGGGACGAGCGCGCGAAGAAGGTGCGCATCGCCCACTCGTCCGCGATTGTCAAGGGGATCGCGGAGGGAACGATCGAGTGGGAACGCGATCCCGACTTCGGCTACCTCGTTGCAACGCACGTGCCGGGGATCGACGACTCCGACATCGACGTCCTGCAGCCGAGGCGGCTGTACGAGGCGCAGGGTCGGCTCGACGAGTACGACTCGCTGGTCGAGCGGTTCAAGGAAGAGCGCACGGCGTTCTTGCGCGACTTCGAGAGCCTCTCGGACGAGATCGTCGCCGCGGTCGGCTAGTCCTGAAGAAGGGTCAGACCCCGGAGGGGTCTGACCCTGTGAAGCGAAGTGAGCGCGCGGTGGTTGCGCTCTACCTGCTGTTCGCCTTCGTCGCCGGGGCGATGATCCCGTTCCAGGTCGGCGTCAACGCGCGGCTCGCGCACGTCGTCAACGGGCCGATCCGGGCCGCGTTGGTGTCGTTCATCGTCGGGACGATTGCGCTGCTGGTCCTTTCGCTGATCGTGTGGCGGCCACTGCCCTCGAGCGGACGTTTGGCGGGCGCGCCGTGGTGGGCGTGGATCGGCGGCCTGCTGGGCGCGTTCTACGTCGCCGGTTCGATCGTGACCGGACCGCGGCTCGGCGCTGCGACGCTGATCGCGGCCGTCGTGGCGGGACAGGCGCTCGCGTCACTCCTGATCGATCAGTACGGGTGGGTCGGTTTCAGGGTGCATACCCTGTCGCCTGGCCGTCTCGTCGGAATGGCGCTCGTGCTCGGCGGCGTCGCGCTGGTGCGTTTCTTCTGACGAAGCGCGTTAACAGAACCCTTAACGTTCTTTAGGACTACTCTCAGGCGGCGTGGGCAACGTACGCGCGGATGCTGCGAGTCATTCGCATCGTCGCCATCGCGGGCGTCGCGACAGTCGCCTTGACGCTGCTCACCGTCCACGCAGCGAGGGCCGCGCCGAGCACGAAAACGTGCGTCGACCAGGTCTTTCGCGAGTGGCGCACAGGACGCATCGCCAAGAACCATTCCATTGCGTGTTATCACGCTGCGCTCGCCGCCCTGCCGGAGGATATGCGGGTCTACTCCGACTTCGCGGATCAGATTCAGCGTGCGCTGAACGCGCGCGTGGCAGCTGTCACGCCGAAGCGGCGCTACGGAGTCGCCGGAGCGCGGCGAACGCTCGAGGCGTTCGCCGGGCCGAATGTCCGGCGCTTCCCCCTGCCGATACTCGTGAGCGCGATCGGCTTCGCACTCGTCGTCGCCGTCGGGACGGCGCTACGGCTCAGGCGCAAGCTGCGACGCGGCTCGAACTAGCCGCTCGCGACGAGGTCGATCGTCTTCGTCGCCAGCCGGTCGAGCGCCTCGACCGCGAGCTCGAGGTGTTCCTCCTTCGTGTCTTCGAGCTTCGTATGCGAGAGCCCGCGGAGTGACTGCACGAACAGCATCACGGTCGGCACACCGGCGCGCGCGACCTCGGCAGCGTCGTGCAGGGGGCCGCTCGGCAGGCGGTGCGACGCGCCTGAGACTTCGCGGACGGACTCGTCTGCGAGCTCGATCAGCTGGTCGTCGAACAGGATCGGCTCGATGTTCCAGATCCGCTCCCAAGCGACCTCGAGCCGCTCCTCCGCAGCGATTCGCTCCGAAGCGTCCTTCGCTTCCTGCAGCATCGAAGCGAGCTTCCCTCCGTCGAGGTGACGCTGATCGAGCAGACACTCTGCGGTCTCGACGACCGACGTGACAATGCCGGGTTTTGTGACGACGCCGCCCATCGTGGACACTGCGCCGTCACCGGTGCGTTTCGCGATCTCACGAATCTCGAGCTCGAGTCTCGCCGCGCCGGCGAGCGCGTCCCGGCGCTGATCCATCGGCGTCGAGCCCGCATGTGCGGCCTGGCCGTGGAAGGTGACGCCGTGCCGCTCGACGCCGAACGTTCCGAGCACGACACCGAGCGGGAGATCCATCGACTCGAGCACGGGCCCCTGCTCGATGTGCAGCTCGAGATATGCCGCGGCGCCCTCGAGCTCGGCGCGAGCACCGAGTGCGGAGTCGAGCTCGACGCCGTACTCGTGCAACGCATCCGGGAGAGCGATCCCGTCGGCGTCACGCCGCGAGCGCAGCTCATTCTGGTCGGCCATCGACCCGGCGGCCGCAGAGGAGCCGAACAACGACCGCCCGAACCGCGCCCCCTCCTCGTCGGCCCAGTTGACGAGGCGCACCGTCACGGGCGTCGGCGCCTCACCCGCGATGCGCCGCAAGACTTCGACGCCCGCCATCACGTTCAACGCACCGTCAAGCCAGCCGCCGTTCGGCACAGAGTCGATGTGGCCGCCGATCAGGACGGTGCGATCCGAGTCGCCCCGGAGCGTGAACCACTGGTTCCCGGCCGCGTCGATCGTCTCCTCCGCCCCGGTCCCTGCAACCTTGCCGCGGAGCCACTCGCGCGCCCGTTCCCACGTCTCCGTCCACGCAACGCGCTGCGCCCCGGTCTCGTCCCCCGTCAACTGCTGTAAGTCCCGCAACTCGAGCACGGTCCGGTGCGGATCGAGCGGCATGGGCGCGACTCTACAACTGTGATATTCAGTCCGCATGGAGCACGCGGAAGCGCTCGCGCCTCACGCACGCGCTTTCGGAGCGCGCGGACGCACTGTCGCGGCGCGCGCCGCGATGCTCGTCGTCGTGCTCGCCGTCCTCTGGGGCCTGTGGGAAGGCTGGCACTGGATCGGAACGCGGTTCCACTTGACGTGGCCCTTCACGGTCGACGACGTCACGATGCCGCACCTGCACCGCATCGTCCAGGCGCTCTTCCAACCCGCGCAGGTCAACGGCCCGTGGCTGATCGACATCCTCTGGCACGCGGCGCTGTTCACCGCGAAAGAGTCGGCAGTCGGGTTCGCGCTCGGAGCGGTGATCGGATTCGCAATCGCGGTCGTGCTCTCGCAGTCGCGCTTCCTCGAGCGCGGCTTCATTCCGTACATCGTCGCGTCGCAGACGATCCCGTTGCTCGCGATCGCGCCGATGGTCGTCGTCGGGCTCGGCTCGAAAGGCGTCAAGGACTGGCTCTCCGTCTCTGTGCTCGCGGCGTACCTCACGTTCTTCCCGGTGACGATCAACGCATTGCGCGGCCTGCAGGCGGCCGATCCGCGCGCCGTGGAGCTGATGGAGTCGTACGCCGCAGGTCGCCGGCGCATCCTTTGGAAGCTGCGCGTGCCCGCATCGTTGCCCTACCTGTTCTCTGCGTTCCGAATCGCCGCGCCGCTCTCGATCGTGGGCGCGATCATCTCGGAGCCGGCAGCGTCGATCCAGGGCGGGCTCGGCGGCGCGATCGTCAACTTCAACCAGTACTACTCGATCGAGCCGCAGGAGCTGTGGGCGACCAACATCATCGCGGCGCTGCTCGGCATCGCGTTCTTCCTCGTCGTCGTCGTGGTGGAAAGAGCGGTGGTGCGACGGGCGCCGGAGCATGTGGCATGAGCGTTGTCGAGCTCACCGGTGTGTCGAAGCAGTTCGCGCGCGGACGGACCGTGGCCCTCGAGGGCATCGACCTGACCATCGAATCCGGCGAGCTCGTATCGCTGATCGGCCCGTCGGGCTGCGGGAAGTCGACACTCCTCCGGATCATCGGCGACCTGATCCAGCCCACAACCGGCAAGATCGTCGTCAACGGCAAGCCGGCACACCAGGCGCGCTTGGATCGCGACTACGGGATCGTCTTCCAGGACGCGGTGCTCTACGACTGGCGCACGGTCGCGAAGAACATCGCGCTTCCGCTCGAGATGTTCGGTTGGAGTCGGCAGCGGCGAACGAAGCGCGTCCAGGAGATGCTGAAGCTCGTCGAGCTCAGCGGCTTCGAGGACCATTACCCGTGGCAGCTGTCGGGCGGCATGCAGCAGCGTGTCTCGATCGCGCGCGCGCTTTCGTTCTCGCCGGCGCTGCTGTTGATGGACGAGCCCTTCGGCGCCCTCGACGAGATGACGCGCGAGCGGCTCAACATGGAGCTGCTGAGGATCTGGCAGGAGACCGGATCGACGATCGTCTTCGTGACGCACTCGATCACCGAAGCCGTCTTCCTGTCGACGCGCGTCGTCGTCATGTCGCCGCGGCCGGGGAGAATCGCCGAGCTCGTCGAGGTCGACCTCCCGCAACCGCGTACTGCCGAGACTCGCGAAGAACCGCACTACTTCGAGCTCGTCACGGTCGTCCGCGAGGCGCTCGCCCGCGGCGGCGCGGAGCGCGCCGTCGTCGACGAGCTCGTCGCCGAGGAGAACGCGTGACCGCCGTCGGACGACGGGCCTTCGACTGGCTGCCGGCGCTGCTGGTTTTCGTCGCAGGGCTTGCCGCGTGGCAGTGGCTGCTCTCGCCGCTGGCGGGAAAGTTCTTGCTTCCCCGTCCGTCGGCGATCGCGACCTCGTTCTGGGACAACCGCCACATCCTGTGGACTGGCGGCTGGTACACGTTCAAGGAAGCGCTGGGCGGCTTCGTCCTCGGCTCGGGTCTCGCGATCTTCGTCGCGCTCGTCCTCGCGCGCTGGCGACGGGTCGGTAACGCGCTCCTTCCGTACGCGATTGCGGTCAATGCGATCCCGATTATCGCGTTCGCACCGATCACGAACGCGTGGTTCGGCGTCCTCAACCCGCACTCGAAGATGGCGATTGCCGCTGTGCTCTGCTTCTTCCCCGTGCTCGTGAACACCCTGCGCGGGCTGACGTCGGTGCGGGCGGAATCGATCGAGCTGATGCGCTCGTACGCCGCAAACCAGGTCGACGTGTTCCGCCGCGTGCGGATCCCTTCCGCGCTGCCGTTCATCTTCACCGGCCTCAAGGTGGGGACGGTGCTCGCGATGATCGGGGCGATCGTCGGGGACTACTTCGGCGGCTCCACGATCGCCCTCGGCGTCCAGATCGAGAACTCCATCTCGCTGTTCGATTTCCCCCTCGGCTGGGCGGCGATCGTCGTGGCGAGCGCCTTCGGCATCGCCTTCTACGTCGCGGTCGGCCTCGCCGAGCGCCTGGCCGTGCGCGGGCTCCCATCGACACGCGAGTGAGGATCGGAGAGAATCGGGCGGACGGACCGGGTCGACGACAAGGAGGAGAGATGAGGCGGAGGCATTGGGCGCTGCTCGCGCTCGCCGTTGCGGCGATGGCGGCGACGGCTGTCAGCACGACGGCGGGGGCGAGCACACGCAGCGCGGGGTCGACGAAGCTGACGAAGGTGACGCTACAGCTGAAGTGGGTGACGCAGGCGCAGTTCGCGGGTTACTACGCCGCCTTGCAGAAGGGGTACTACAAGAACGCGGGACTCGACGTGAAGATCAAGGTCGGCGGTCCGAACATCACACCGGAGACCGTGGTGATCGGCGGCGGTGCGGACATCGGGCTGGACTGGCTGCCGAACCTCTTCGCGACGCGCGAGAAGGGCGGGAATCTCGTCTCCGTCGCGCAGGTGTTCGCCCGCAGCGGGATGACGGAAATCACCTGGAAGTCGAGCGGGATCAACTCGATCGCCAAGATGAAGCACAAGACGGTCGGCGTTTGGTGCTGCGGGAACCAGCCTGAGCTCTTCGCCGCGCTGAACAAGAACGGGATCAATCCGAATAGTCCGAGCGACGTTCACATCTTCCAGCAGCCGTTCGACATGGTCGCCTTCCTCGGCCACAAGATCGATGCGGCGGCGGCGATGACCTACAACGAGCTCGCGCAGGTGCTCGAGACGAAGAACCCGAAGACGGGAAAGCTCTACCAGCTGTCCAACCTCAACGTCTTCAAGATGGCGAGCCCGCAGGTCGGTACCGGCATGCTCGAGGACAACCTCTTCACGACCGGCAAATGGCTTTCCAGCAAGTCGAACCAGGCGACGCTCGTGAAGTTCCTCAAGGCCTCGTTCCAGGGCTGGATCTATTGCCGTGACCACCAGTCCGACTGTGTGAACATCGTTCTTAAGAACGGACCGACGCTCGGCCACGGCCACCAGACCTGGCAGATGAACGAGATCAACGCGCTGATCTGGCCGAACCCGGCCGGCATCGGTCTACCGCCGTCGGGCGCGGTCGCGAAGACGGGCAACACTGCGAAGAAGTACGGCGTGATCAAGAAGGCGCCGTCCTCGAGCGCGACGAACTACACCTACGCACGACAGGCACTCGCACAGCTGAAAGGCGTCGATATCCACGGCAACAGTTGGCACAAGCAAAACGTGCACGTCACGCCGGGCGGGAAGTAGTAAACGGAGCCGAAGGAGGGAGATCGACAATGTCTGTACTGATCAAAGGCGGACGCATCCTCACTGCGGCCGACGACTACGTCGGCGACATCCATGTCGAAGGCGAACGGATCTCCCTCATCGGCGAATCACTCGACGTTGCTGCGGACAAGGTGATTGACGCAGCCGGGAAGTACGTCCTCCCCGGCTGCGTCGACCCCCACACCCATCTCGACATGCCGTTCGGCGGCACGGTCACGATCGACGACGTCGAGTCCGGACAGACGTCCGCTGCGTTCGGCGGCACGACGTGTCACGTCGACTTCATCATCCAGCCTCAGGGCGCGACGTTTGCCGAGGCGCTCGACGAGTGGCGCTCGAAGGCGAACGGCAAGCAGGTGATCGACATGGGCTACCACATGGCGGTCACCGACCTGCGCGAGGGCGGAACTCTCGAAGAGCTTGCGTCGCTTCCGGACCAGGGCATCACGTCCTACAAGCTCTTCATGGCCTACAAGGGCGCGCTCATGGTCGACGACGAGACGCTCTTCCGGACAATGCAGGTCGCCGCGGAGACGGGCGCTCTCGTGATGGTGCACGCGGAGAACGGCGATGCAATCGACGTCCTCGTCTCCGAAGCGCTCGCCGCCGGTCATACCGAGCCGAAGTACCACGCGCTGACCCGTCCGCCGGAAACGGAAGGCGAGGCGACCAACCGCGCGATCCAGCTCGCGCGCGTCGCCGGCTCGGCGCTCTACGTCGTGCACGTCTCCTGCCGCGAGTCGGTCGAGCCGATCGCGCGTGCACGCGAAGCAGGCTGGAACGTTCAGGGCGAGACGTGCACGCAGTACTTCTTCATCGACTACTCGTACCTGGAGAGGCCGAATTTCGAAGGTGCGAAGTGGGTCTACACGCCGCCGCCGCGTCCGAAGGAGAACCAGGACGTCCTCTGGAACGCGGTGCGCACAGATGTGCTGTCGGTGATCTCAACCGATCACTGCGCGTTCCTGTGGGACGGCCAGAAGACGATGGGGCGCGACGACTTCTCGAAGATCCCGAACGGCGGGCCGGGGCTCGAGAATCGGCTACACATGGTCCACGAGTTCGGCGTTCGCGCCGGCCGGATCACCCTCAACCGGATGGTCGAGCTCCTGTGCACGAATCCCGCGAAGCTGTTCGGGCTCTATCCGCGCAAAGGGACGATCGCAGTCGGCTCCGACGCGGACATCGTCGTCTTCGATCCGCAGCGCAAGCTGACGATCTCGACGAAGACCGACCACTCGAAGTCGGACTACAACCTCTTCGAGGGTACTGAGGTCACCGGGGCTCCGGAGGTCGTGCTCCTGCGCGGCCAGGTGCTCGTCGAGAACGACGAGCTGCAGGTCGAGCCCGGCTACGGCCAGTTCGTCGCGCGCGCGAAGTTCGGCGAGGAGCTCAAGCCGGCGCCGGCGCCGGCGGCCGCCTAGTCGCGTAGCGCGCGCAGCGCGAGCAGCTCGTAGCCGACGTTTGCGGCCGCCAGCGCGGTCGGCTGGCCCGGCCCGTCGTACGGCGGGCAGACCTCGACGACGTCCGCGCCGACGAGGTTGATCCCGCGCAGCGCGCGGAGGAAGCCGAGCCCCTCCGCGGTCGAGAAGCCCGCCACTTCCGGCGTACCCGTTCCGGGCGCGAAGGCCGGGTCGAGGAAGTCGATGTCGAACGAGAGAAACACCGCTCGCGGCCGAATTGTCTCCTGCACGAGCTGCGCGTACCCGTGGGCGCCCAACGCGCGCAGGTCCTCGCTCTCCACGACCGTGAAGCCGAGCTCCCGTGCGGCGCCGATGTCCTCGGCCGCATACACCGAGCCGCGCATCCCCGCCTGAACCGAGGCGCTTGCGTCGAGCAATTCCTCCTCGACCGCGCGCTTGAACGTCGTGCCGTGGAAGTACTTCTGACCGAAGTACTCGTCCCACGTATCCGTGTGGGAGTCGAGTTGAACGAGCGCAAGCGGTCCGTGTCGTCGGGCGAGCGCGCGCAGCTCCGGCAGCGTGATCGAGTGGTCGCCGCCGAGACAGAGGGCGAAGATCCCCGCGTCGACCAGCGGCGTCAGCGCTTCCTCGATCTGGGCAAACGTGCGCTCTGTGGCGCCAGGACTCACCGGCGAATCCCCGAAGTCTCCGATCGAGAGGGCGGAGACCAGGTCGAGCCCGTGAACGGGGTGGAACGGACGAAGCAGGACGGAAGCCGAGCGGATCGCCTCGGGCCCGAACCGCGCGCCGGTGCGAAAGGTCGTAGTGGTGTCGAACGGAATCCCGACGACCGCGGCATCGAGACCGTCGAGTCGCGTGACCTGGGGCAGTCGCATGAACGTCCGCACTCCTGCGAAACGCGGCAAGACACGCGCATCGAGTGGCCGATAAGGCGGCTCGGACATCGGGCCACCCTAAACAAAGGATGGGCCGAACGGCCTATGGTCAGCGTGCCTCGGTCGGGCTACCGTCGGAGGATGCGCGCGTTCCTCGTCGGCGTTGCGATTTTCCTCTCGACGGTCTCCACCGCCGCCGCGTATCCCTGGCCGGTCAGGCCGTTCAATGCGCAGCATCCGATCCGCGGCAACTTCGACGACCCGCGTGCACTGCGCGGAAGCATCGACGCGGTCGGAAACAATCAGCTCTCGTTCCACAGCGGCGTCGACATCCAGGCGCCCGATGGAACGCCCGTGTACGCAATCGCACCCGGCCAGGTGACCTTCCCTGCCGCGTCTGCAGTTTCCGTGGGAACGCCGTTTGCAGCCCCATATGCCCCGCTCGTCTTCGGCTACTGGCACATCGTCCCCGTCGTCGGCGACTTCCAGTACGTCGCCCGCGACCAACTCCTGGGCTACATCAGAGCGGGCGAAGGACACGTCCACCTGTCGGAGAAGCGCTTCGGCCGGTACGTGAATCCACTCCGGCTCGGCGGTCTCGCGCCGTACCGCGACACGGTCCCGCCGGTGATCCGGAAACTCGTCTTCTACCAGTGCGGAACGGCGACGCAGGTGAAGGCCGACGAGGTCACCGGCTGCGTGGACGTCGCCGTCGATGCATACGACACGCCGCCGATCCCGCCGAAACCGCCGTGGAGCGACGTCGTCCTCTCACCGGCGCGCATCACCTGGAGCGGCCTCTTCGGCGGCACGTGGATGCCGCTCGCGTACCGCACGCAAAACGTTCAGTTCATCAACATGCTCACCATTCCGCTGACCGACGTGTATGCGCCGGGAACGATCATGAACGGGCCGAACGCGCCGGGGGACTACCGCTACTGGCTCGCGCACCGGGTCGATACGACGCTCCTCGATGACGGCGTGCACACGATCGTCGTCAGAGCGGACGACGTCCGCGGCAACGCGACGTCCGCCGCCCTGGAGTTCACCGTTACGAATTAGCGTGTCTGCGGAAAGCCCAGATCCACTTTCGAGGTCGCCGGATCGGGCCATCGTGAGGTGACGACCTTGCCGCGCGTGTAGAAGTCGATGCCTTCGGGACCGTAGATGTGGCGGTCGCCGAACAGCGAGTTCTTCCAGCCGCCGAACGAGTAGTAGGCAACGGGCACCGGAATCGGCACGTTGACCCCGACCATCCCCACCTGAACATCGAACTGGAACTGTCGTGCGACGCCGCCGTCACGCGTAAACAGGGCAACGCCGTTTCCGTACGGATTCTCGTTCACGAGCCGCACCGCTTCGTCGTACGTGTCGACGCGCGTGATCCCGAGCACCGGCCCGAAGATCTCGTCGTCGTACGCCTTCGTCCCCGGCTTCACGTCGTCGAGCAGCGACGGCGAGAGGAAGAACCCGCCGCCGTCGGGAGCTCCGCCACGTCCGTCGACGACGACCTTCGCGCCCTCCCCGGGCGCGCTCTCGACGTAGGAAGCAACACGGTCGCGGTGCTCACGCGTGATCAGCGGCCCCATCTCCGACTCGGGCTGCATGCCGTCTCCCACCTTCACCTTCGGGATGCGGTCCTTGATCGCGTCGACGAGCTCGTCCGCCGCGTGGCCAACCGCGACGATCATCGACACCGCCATGCAGCGCTCCCCCGCGGAGCCGTAGCCTGCACTCACCGCTGCGTCGGCGGCCATGTCGATGTCAGCATCGGGCAGGACGATCATGTGGTTCTTCGCGCCGCCGAGCGCCTGGCAGCGCTTGCCGCGCGAGGTTGCAGTCTCGTACACGTACCGCGCGATCGGTGTCGAGCCGACGAACGAGATCGCAGCGATGCCCGGATGCGTGAGCAGCGCGTCGACGGCGACCTTGTCACCGTGCACGACGTTGAAGACGCCGTCGGGAAGCCCCGCCTCGTGAAGGAGCTCCGCGACGAAGTTCGACGCTGACGGATCCTTCTCGGACGGCTTGAGCACAAACGTATTCCCGCATGCGATCGCCGGCGCCCACATCCACATCGGGACCATCACCGGGAAGTTGAACGGCGTGATGCCGGCGACGACACCGAGCGGCTGACGGATCGAGTAGACGTCGATCCCGGTCGAAGCCTGCTCGGTGAAATCGCCCTTCAGGAGCTCCGGAATCCCGCAGCAGAACTCGACCACCTCGAGCCCGCGCGCGACCTCCCCCTGCGCGTCCGAGAAGACCTTGCCGTGCTCCGCGGTGAGGATACGCGCGATGTCGTCCTTCCGCTGGACGAGCAGCTCGCGGATGCGGAAGAGGATCGCCGACTTGCGGGAGAGCGACGTGGCACGCCAATCCGGGAAGGCGTCAGTCGCGGCCCGAATCGCGAGGTCGACCTCCTCGGCAGTGGCGAAGTCGACGGCACCGCTCTGTCGGCCGAGCGCCGGGTTGTAGACCGGCCCGCTGCGGCCCGATTCGCCTGCGACGGTACGCCCTCCAATCCAGTGGCTGATGCGCTCGACGTCCTGCTTCTGCTCGGTTGGCGGGGTCGCCAGCTCGGTCATCTCGTCCTCCTCCGCGTGACCCGCCCAGGGTACCGCCTGAGGCGTCGCTTGACGACGCCGCATAGAGGATGCGCGGGCTTTGCCCGTGCATCCGTCTCATTCCGACCTGGGTCCCCACCAACAGGTGAACTCGCGCTCCCCGCCGCGTTAAGCTCATGCTGGATGGCGATCGTCGAGGCCAACACGGAGCTCGGGCGGCAGGTCGTCGAGGACGCGAAGCGCTACGTCCTCCACTCGTGGTCGGTACAGGACGCGCTCGATCCAATTCCCGTCGCCGGCGCCGAGGGACGCTACTTCTGGGACTACGACGGCAAGCGCTACCTCGACTTCGCCTCGCAGCTCGTCAACGTCTCGATCGGACACCAGCACCCCAAGGTGATCGCGGCGATCAAGGAGCAGGCGGACAAGCTCTGCACGATCGGCCCGCCGATGGCGACCGAGCCGCGCTCGACGCTCGCGCGCATGCTCGCGGAGATCACGCCCGGTGACCTGTCGATGGCGTTCTTCACGAACGGCGGAGCCGAGGCGAACGAGAACGCGATCAAGCTCGCCCGCTGGTACACGGGCCGGCACAAGATCGTCGCGCGCTACCGCTCCTACCACGGCGCGACAGCCGGTGCGATCACCGCGACGGGGGACCCCCGCCGGTGGCCCGCGGAGCCTGGGATCCCGGGCATCGTGCGCATCCTCGACCCGTACACGTACCGCTGCCCGGTCGGCCATCCCGACCCGTGTCCGGTCTGCACCGGGGCGCCGCATCTGGAGGAGATCCTTCAATACGAAGGACCGCAGAACGTCGCCGCCGTCATCCTCGAGACGGTCACGGGCACGAACGGCGTCATCCCGCCGCCGGACGGCTACCTGCAGGCGATCCGCGAGGTCTGCGACCGGCACGGGATCCTGCTCATCACCGACGAGGTGATGGCCGGCTTCGGCCGCACCGGCAAGTGGTTCGCGGTCGACAACTGGGACGTCGTGCCGGACATCATCACGCTCGCCAAGGGCATCAACTCGGGTTACGTCCCGCTCGGCGCCATGGTGATTCGCGAACCGCTCGCCGACTGGGTGCGCGACAAGTACTTCGCGGGCGGCCTTACGTATTCGGGACATC
>JBKPJA010000118.1:0-15367 GCA_046730515.1 Actinomycetota bacterium
AAGGGGACGGACGTCGCGATGGAGGAACTGGTGCTCGCCTACGAACGCCTCGAGGTCGAGTGATGGCCGTCGGCATCGACCAAGCCACCGGCTCTCTGACGATCGACGGGACGAAGGTCTTCCCGCTCGGTCTCTCCAATCCGCCGCCGCTCGGAGGCAAGACCCCGGCCAACACCGACGCCTGGACCGAGATTGCGAACGGCGGCATCAACTTCATCCGCACAGCGGCTGTGCAGTGGGCTCTCCCGCAGATCGATACGCAGATCGCGCAGGAGAAGACGATCCTCGACGCCGCTGCGGCGAAAGGCTTCCACGTTTGGTTGCAGCTCGGCGGCGCCGCGAATCTGCCGACGACGAGCGGGTCCGTCAACGAGCAGATCCTCACGAAGATCGCGAATGGGCTGAAGAGCCACTCGGCACTCGGCGTCTACAAGGGGGTCGACGAGCCTGCGAATCCGAACAACCCGAATCCGGTCGCGGCCGCGGGGCTCGTGCGCGCGTACCAGAAGCTGAAGGCGCTCGATTCCGACCATCCGGTGGTGATCACGCAGGCGCCGCTCGGGACCGTCGCGAGCCTGACGCCGTACCGGCCGGCCTTCGACATCACCGGCGCGGACATCTATCCGGTCTCGTACCCCCCCGGAGTGCACTCGGATCTCCCGAACAAGGACATCAGCGTCGTCGGCGACATCACGAGGAAGATGGTCAACGCCGGCGGGGGCATGCCGGTCTGGATGACGCTTCAGATCGCGTGGAGCGGCGTCATCCAAAACCAGACCAATCCAGGCCACGTTCCCCGTTTTCCGACGCTGCACGAGGAACGGTTCATGGCGTATCAGGCGATCATCGCCGGAGCGCGCGGGCTCGTGTTCTACGGCGGCCAGTTCACGACGGTGATGCGGCCGCGCGACGCGCAGCTTGGCTGGAACTGGTTCTTCTGGCAGACCGTTCTCCACCCGCTGTTGACCGAGCTGAGCTCGCCTCCGATGCTTGCGGCATTCGTTGCGGCGAACGCGCAGACGCAGGTCACCGCAGGCGCAAGCGACGTCGAGGTGCTGACGCGGAAGGACGGGCAGACGCTGTACGTCTTCGCCGTGCGGCGAAGCGCAACCGCGACGAACAAGGTGTCCTTCGCCGGGCTCCCGACGAGCGTCTCGCGGGGCGAGGTCATGTTCGAATACGTGCAGCGGCCCCTGTCGCCGCCCGTGGATCCAACGAAGCAGGCGTTCCGCCTCGTCACGGTCGCGAACGGGGGCTTCCAGGACTGGCTCGGCCCGCACGACACGCGGGTGTATCGGTTCAACCTCTAGCGACCGTTGACTTCCCGAGCTGAGAGGATCAGACTCGTCGCCGCAGTGCGCCGTCAGCACTTCTTCGCGGGTCTCGCCTTGCGCGCGATCGGGGACTACCAAGCCCACACGGCGGCGCGGCCGCGAGTCTGCGCCTACGACGAGTCCTGCTCGAACTACGCCGCTCGGCAGATCCGCGACCGCGGACTGATCCGCGGCGGCTGGGATGCGTTCCGCCGCTACCGCACCTGCAGCGTGGACGCCGCACGATGAGTTGGATCCAGCAGATCATTACGGCAATCCTCAACTGGATCCGCAACTGCATCCCGGCCTACGACCCCGCGGCGTGGAACGACAACAACGGGATCCAGTTCAACAACAACTGTTACAACTACTCGACCAACATTCGCACCGACACGTTCGCGCAACCGGGACGTGCAACGGGGCATCAGTATCCGCGACCGATCGACTGCGCAGGCGTCGACACGGGCGCGCAATCCGACGGACTGAAGCCGGTCGACTGTGACTCAGGTTGCGGCTGCAAAGATTGCTGCCACAAGGTCGCGCTCGTCGTCGCGCCCGGCCCAGGCTTCAACGACTACCACTGGTACCGGCTCGGCCCCGACGGAATGTGGTCGCATAAGCCCGGCGGGACGCCGGCGACGAATCTCGACAACAGCGGCCACACGATCTCGGATCCGCGTACCGCGGACCGCGGCTTGTACACGCAGTTCTGCGGCTGCTATTGCGTGTGCAAGGGGAAGGTGACGATCAATTGAGCACAGACGCAGGCCAGCCGCTCGTCACACTCGAGGTCTACTCGGGACGCGAGAACCCCTCGTGGCCGCTGGAGGGCAACGCGCTCGCCGAGGTCACGTCGCGTGCGCGCGACCTCGGATCCGCCGAGGCTGCGCCTCCCCCGTCGAATGTCCTGGGCTACCGCGGCTTCCGGATCGAGAACCTCGGCCCGGATCTGCCGGACACGCTCTTCGTCGGCCGCGGCGTCGTCACAGTCGTTCGCGGGAAGGAAGCGGAGCACCGGAACGACTCGGCCGGCCTCGAGGGCGTCCTGCTAGCCGACGCTGCGCAGCGTGGCTACGGGGATCTCCTGCGTGCGGCGGGAGCTCCGTCCCCACGCGAGACGGCCTGAGATTTCGCGGCTCGACGACATTCCCGGCTTCAACATCGACCGCGTTGCGGCTGCGGCCGGTGACGATCCGGACGTCCTCCGGCTCGAGAACCTCGACACCGACATTCCGCCGCCGGCCGAGGCGATCGAGGCGACTCGTGCCGCGATCGGGACCGACGAGGCGAACTCCTGGCTTCCCTTCACCGGCCGCGACGATCTGAAGGAGGCGATCGCCGCGTTTATCGAGCGGCGCGGCGGGCCGCTCTACGACGGTCGCCGCGAGATCGTCATCACCTGCGGCGAGGGCGACGCGATGGTCGACGCGCTCTTCTGCCTCACCGATCCCGGCGACGAAGTCGTCGTCACCGACCCTACGTACGCAGGGATGATCAACCGCGTCCGCCTCGTCGGCGCGGTGCCGCGGCTCGTGCCGCTGCGTGTCGTCGACGGAGGTTGGAGACTCGACCTCGACGCGCTTCGGTCGGCTGTCACCGGGCGCACACGCGTGGTGTTCGTCAACAACGCCTCGTTCCCGACCGGTTGGGTCGCAAGCGAGGCGGAGTGGGACGCGATCGCGTCCCTCTGTCGCGAGCGCGACCTTTGGCTTCTGTATTGGGCCGGTTACGAGGGCGTGCTCTTCGACGGCCGCACGGTCATCCATCCCGCCGCGCTCGACGGCATGCGCGACCGAACCGTCACGATCGGCGCGCCGACGCTCGAGCAGCGGATGATCGCTTGGCGCATCGGCTGGATCGTGGCGCCGGGTGAGCTCGTCAACGACGTCTCCCGTGTCCACATCTACAACGGGCTCGTGCCGAGCGGCTTCAATCAGATCGGCACGCGCGTCGCGCTCTCACTCGAGGACGACGGCCTCGCCGCCGCGAACGCCGAGTGGCAGCGACGGCGAGACGAGACGCTGCGCCAGCTCGAAGGCCTTCCGGCGGTGAAGCCCGCGGGAGCGTGGTCGCTGCTCCTCGACGTCGCGGCGCTCGGCCTCGACTGCGCGGACGTCTCCAACGCGCTGCTCGGGCAAAAGGTCGCCGCGACGCCGATGCGAGGCTGGGGTGGCGAAATCGCCGATCGTCACGTCCGGTTCGTCTTCAGCAACGAGCCGGTCGAACGGCTTAGGCTGCTCGGTGAACGGATGCGTCAGGCACTCGCCACAGTGAGGGAGGAACGATGATCGATCACGTGACCGCCAAGGTCAGCGACATCCAGCAGGGGAAGAAGTTCTACGAGAACGCGCTCGTGCCGCTCGGCTACTCGGCGCAGATGGAGTTCCCGGACGCGGTCGGTTTCGGCACCGGCGAAGGTATTCCGGACTTCTGGATCGGCATGAACGAAGAACGGGGCGCGACGCACATCGCCTTCACCGCGAAGGACCGCTCGGCCGTCGATGCGTTCTACGAGGCGGCGATGTCGGTCGGCGCAAAGGACAACGGCGCGCCGGGCCTGCGTCCGCACTACCACGAGAACTATTACGCGGCCTACGTGCACGACGACGACGGGAACAACATCGAGGCGGTCTGCCACCAGCCCGAGTGAGCGTTTCCGAAGCTGCACTCGAACGCGCGGATGTCGGCCTCGTCCCCGGCGGCGAAGGCTGGTTCGTGCTCAACGCGCGCGACGCACGCTGGTTCGAAGGAGAGATGGGAGCGTTCACGCGCTTCGAGGGCGAGACCCCGTTCGAGCAGATCGGCATCAACATCGCGGTGCTCGCGCCCGGTCAACCGATGGCCATGTATCACCGCGAGGACACGGAGGAGGGCTTCCTCGTGCTCGCCGGCGAATGCCTGCTGCTCGTCGAAGACGAAGAGCGGCCCATGACGGCCTGGGACTTCTTCCACTGCCCGGCGGGGACGGACCACGTGCTCGTCGGTGCGGGCACCGGGTCGTGCCAGATCGTGTGCGTCGGCGCGCGCCCGACCACGTCAATCGTCTACCCGGCCTCAGAGGTTGCCCGACGTCACTGAGCCGGCGTCGCCGAGGAGACGACCGAGCCGGCCAAGGCGTACAGGGGCCTCACGCCCGACGCGCCCGTCCCCTATGGCGACGGCTTTCTCCCGGCTTAGCTCGCGCCGGCCGACGGATCGTTCTGCCAGAGGCCGAACTTGTTTCCGTACGGGTCCTTGCAGGTCGAAAACCAACCCATTTGCGGCACCGGCTGCGGGTCGTCGGCATCGCCGCCGAGTTCCTTCACCTTCGCAGCGCCGGCGTTGATGTCGTCGACCGCGAAATAGGCACGAGCCCCTTGCGTATCGCCCTCCATGTTGCTGATCGCCGCGCCCTGCTGGTCGCCGATCCGCGTCATGAAGTACTCGCCCTGACCGCCGCCCATGTCTTGGAATTGCCAGCCGAAGAGCCCACCCCAGAACTCACGTCCCCTCCCGGTGTCGTCCTCGGGAATCTCGATGTGCACGATCTCACCGGCCATTCCGTCCTCCTTCCCTGTTCTCACACTCGAGGTCGTCTGTGCGTTAGAAGAGTGACATGCGGCTCTACGACTATGTCGCTTCGGCGAATTGCTACAAACCGCGCTTGCTGCTCGCGCAGCTCGACCTGCCGTACGAGCGCGTGCCGATCGACATCTTCGGCGGGGACACGCTCACCGACGAGTTTGCGGCGAAGAACCCGGCGCGCTCGACGCCCGTCCTGGAGACCGACGACGGCCGTTATCTCCAGGAGTCGAACGCCATCCTCTGGTACCTGGCGGAGGGGACGGACTTTCTGCCCGAGGATCCGTTCGACCGCGGGCACGTCCTCAAGTGGCTGATCCTCGAGCAGACCGACGTGATGCAAGGGATCGGCGGTCTGCGCTTCCGTCTCCTCACGGGCCGTTGGACACCCGAGCAACCGCAGGCAAAGCGGCGGCGGAAAATCGCACGCGGTGCGCTCGCGATGCTCGAGGAGCACTTCGGCGAGCGCACGTTTGCCGTCGCCGAGCGCTACACGATCGCGGACGTGTCGCTGTACGGCTACACGCACACGGCGCCCGACGCGGGCTTCGACCTCGCCGAGTTCCCAGCGGTGGCCGCGTGGCTACGCCGAGTCGAGCAGACGCCGCGATTCGTGAACGACCTGCAGCCGTATCCCGCAAATGCCGCGGTCGGCGCAGGTCGCTCGATCTACGGCTGAATGTTGTGGTTGAACCGGAAGAGGTTGGCCGGATCGAGCTCTCGTTTCACCGCCCTCAGGCGCTCGAACCGTTGCGAGCCGAACTCCGTTTCCAGGCTTTCGCCCGACAGCTCGGAGGCGTAGTTGAGATAGCCGCCGCCGATGACCCACGGCGCGAGTGCGCCTGAGTACGTCCGGGCCGCGCCGATCCAGTGCTCGTCGTCAGCCGGATCGGTCCACACGCCGATGAACGTCGCGTTGTACTTGGCTTCGCGGCCGGCGAACGCGGTCGCGTCGGGCGCCACACGCGTCGCTGCTCCGTGCATCGGTTCGAGCAGCACGCCGCCCATTGCCTCGGCGTCGGCGAAGGTCCCGACGGTGAGCTGAATCACCTCGTCCGGAAGTTCCCGCAGGAAGCGACCGGACCAGTAGTTCCTCAGTCCGAACGGCAGCCGGCCGAAGATGTCTTGGAGCTCCGCGTAGTACATCGGCCGCACGCCGTCATGGACGGGCTCGACCTCCGCGGTGAGCCTGCGGATTGCCTCTCTTCCGTCGGAGACATCGCCGAAGTACGCGACCGAGACGATCGCGCCGTTTCGACCGTCGAACGGCGACCGGAAGACCTGAGCGAAACATGCGAGCTCGTCCGCGGCATCGGCCATGACCTCTTTCCACACGGACACGGCTGCCTGCGCGTCCTCCATTCGGTAGACCAGCAGGCCGCCGAGCAGCTGACCGACCGGATGCAGCGCGAACGTGAAGTCGGTGACGACACCGAAGTTGCCGCCGCCGCCGCAGAGCGCCCAGAAGAGCTCGCCATTCTCGTCCTCCGACGCGCGGACGACGCGACCGTCCGCCGTGACCACGGTCGCCGCAAGGAGATTGTCCAGCGTCAGTCCGTACAGCCCGATCAGGTGACCCAAGCCACCTCCGAGGGTCAGTCCTGCGACGCCCGTGTCCCCGAATGTTCCGCCCGGTGTCGCGAGGCCGTGCCTGAGGCACGGCGGGTCCAGATCCTCCCAGAGCGCTCCGCCGCCGCAGGTCGCAGTTCGTGCATCGGGATCGACCGTCACCTCGCGCATCAGTCGCAGGTCGACCACGAGACTTCCGTCTCCGACGCAGTGGCCGGCGACGCCGTGACCGCCGCCGCGAATTGCAATCGGAAGATCCGATTCGGCCGCGAACGACACCGCCGCGACGACGTCGTTCACGTCGAGCGGTCGTGTCACGATCTCCGGGCGGCGATCGAGCATGCCGTTGAACGTCGCTCGCGCCGCTTCGTAGCCGTCGTCGCCCGGAACGATGACCGGCCCGCGATGTCGGTCACGAAGAGCGGCAAGCTGGGGCCGTGCGCGAACTGTCATGTGCGGACCCTACGCCGCCTCGTCCGCCCGCGTGTAGACGAGGATGACAACTCCGTCGCCGACCGCGCGTGACTCGACGAGGTTCCACCGCTTCTTGTCGCTCGTCTCCCCGAACAGCCGCTTGCCACTTCCCAGCACAAGCGGGAAGACCATTAGGTGCAGCTCGTCGACGAGATCGTTCTCGATCAGCGTCTGCGCGAACCGCCGGCTGCCGTGGACATAGATGTTGCCGTCTTGCTCACGCTTGAGCTTCGACACTTCGTCGACGACGTCGCCGTCCAAGACCGTCGTGTTGTTCCACTCGGGGTCCTTCAGCGTGGACGAGACGACGTACTTCGGCATCGAGTTGAACTTGTCCGCGAACTCGCCTTCTCGCTTCGGCCAAGCCTCCGCGAAGCCCTCGTAGGTGACGCGACCGAGCAGCAACGCATCGGACTCGTTCGTCTCGTCGAGCTTGAACTTGTCGCCCTCGCCGCGGTCGATCTCGAACGTCCAGCCGCCGTACTTGAAGTCTTCCGCCCCGCCGGGGTCTTCCATGACGCCGTCGAGCGAAACGAATTCGGTGACGATGATCTTGCCCATTTCAGTCTCCTTCCGGTCTTCAGCTAAGACCGGACGACGGAGGCAAACTCATCGCTGCCAGACGCCGATCACGTTCCCCGAGGGGTCGCGGAACGTCGCCACGCGAAGGTCGCCTTCGGGATAGGGCGGCGTCACGATCTCGCCGCCGTTCGACGTGACCTTGTCGAGCGTGGCGTCGACGCTCTCGACGTAGACGTACGGCCGCACTCCCGCGTCGCCGGCGACTGCGTGCTCCGCGCTGAAGTGACCGATCACGTGACCCGTGCCGTCCTCGAATGCGGGGTCCTCTCGATCGGCTCGCACCTTCCACCCGAAGACTTGTTCGTAGAAGGAAGCCGACCGCTGGGGATCGGTCGCGGGGATCCGCAGATACGAGATTCCCGCGGTTCGGAAGACGCCGTCGGTCACGGGGCCATTATCGGGTTAGCGAGGGATTAGAGGAGCCGACCAAGCTCCGGCCTCGTGTGGTTCTCCGACGCATCCGGCTGCGTCTTCGGCGGCGCGCTCGTCGGCTGGCTCGCGGGAGCGGTTTGGGGCGCCGTGAGCTACGAGCCGTGGTTCGGCCGGGACTTCAGCATCGTCGCGCTGTCGATCGCCGGGGTGCTTGCGGGAGCTGCCGTCGGCCTGCTGGTCTGGCTCGTGCTCAGACCGGGTCGGCGGTGAGACCGCACGAACGCACAAGGGTCAGACCCCATCGGGGTCTGACCCTTTTTTCGTCGCTAGCCGTCGCCACTCGTCACGCGTCAGCGCATACTCGACGTCGCCCTCCGCCGTGCCCTCGATCTCTTCCGGCCACTCGAGGTGGAAGGTGCGCGCGTACCTGAGGCCCGCCTTCTCCATTACACGGCGTGACGCCGTGTTCACGGTCATCGTCTCCGCGCGCACGCGTTCCGCGCCAAGCTCGCGGAAAGCCTTGTCGACGAGCGCGCGCGAGCCTTCGGTCGCGTAACCCTTTCCCCAAGCGGCGCGTCGCAGCCGGTAACCGAGCTCCAGCTCGCCCGTTGGACCGTCGTCGTTCGGATGCAATGCGAACCAGCCGACGAACTCGCCGGTCGACTTCTCCTCTGCAGCCCAGTAGCCATACGAATCGAAGCGGTCGTAGAACGAGAGGATCCGCGGCAAGATCACGTTCTCGACATCCTCGCGCGAAGTCGGGCGACCGCCGTTGATGTAGCGCATTACCTCCGGATCGCCGTCGAGCTCGAGCAGATGTTCGACGTCGTCCGGCGTGAACGGACGCAGTCTCAGCCGCTCGGTCTCGAGGAAGACCTGCATCGCCGAAATCTTGACGGTCTGGTTACGCCGCGCGAATCCGTGCGGTGCGAGGCGAGGCGGAGGTCTCGGCAAGGTGACGCTCTGCATCGACCAGGTCGAGCGGACGCGCGAAGTAGTAACCTTGGCCGAGCGAACACTCGAGCCGACGGAGAATGTTCGCCTGCTCGACCCGTTCGATCCCTTCTGCGACGACGGGAAGCTGCAGCGCGCTTGCGAGACGCAGGATCGCGTCCGTAAACGTCGACTCTTCGGGCTCGCGATCGAGCCCGTCGATGAACGGCTTCGCGATCTTGAGGATGTCGATCGGGAAGTCGCGTAGGTGGCTGAGCGACGAGTGGCCGGTGCCGAAGTCGTCCAGCGCGAGTTGCACGCCGAGCCTTCGCAGCTCCCGCAGCGTCACCGTGGTCGCCGCAGGGTCCGCCATCGCACCGGTCTCCGTGATCTCGAGGATGAGCGACTCCGGAGCAAGGCCCGTTTCGGCGAGCGCCGATTCGACCTCGTGTGTCAGCTGCGGATTCTGGAGCTCGCTCGGCGACAGATTGACGGAGATGGCAAGCGACGAATGCTGGGGGAACTTCGCCTGCCACTCCCTGGCCCGGGCGCAAGCCTTGTGCAGGACCGTCCGTCCAATCGTGACCATCAGCCCCCGCTCGCCGGCCAGGGGGATGAAGCCGCTCGGCAGAACGAGCCCGCGGGTCGGATGCTGCCAGCGAGCCAGTGCCTCGAACGCGACGGTGCGTCCGGAGGAAAGCGTGACGATCGGCTGGTAGCACAGGACGATTTCGTCGCGCTCGATCGCGTGCTCGATCGCCGCAGCGAGCTCGTGTCGACGACGCACCCGCGTATGCATGCGCGGCTCGTAGACGGCGAACCGCCGCTTCCCTGCGGCCTTGGCGCTGTACATCGCGACGTCCGCATTGCTGAGGAGCTCGTCTGCGGTGCGCGCATCGGAGAGCCCGCTCGCAATTCCGATGCTCGCGTGGACGGAGACCTCTCGCCCCAAGAGCACGAACGGAACTCGCAACGCCTCGACGAGCCGCAGGGCGACCTGCTCCGCGGCATCGTCCGCGCCGTGCTCGAGGAGGATCCCGAACTCGTCTCCCCCGAGCCGCGAGGCGAGATCGCCCGGGCGCACACACGCGCGCACACGCTCGGCGACTGCGGCCAGCAACTCGTCTCCGGCACTGTGACCCAATGTGTCGTTGATCGTCTTGAAGTCGTCGAGATCGATGAACAGGACTGCGACACCTTCGGATCTCGCGGCCAGCGCCTCGGCGACCCGCGCGGCGAAGAGCGAACGGTTCGGCAGGCCGGTCAGCGCGTCGTGATACGCCTGATAGCGCAGCTGCTCCTTCACCTGGTCGTTCTCGAGCAACACCCCCGCGTGTCCGGCAAATGTCTCGAAGAGCCTGACGTCCTCCGAGTTGAATGTCGACACTTCACCGGCGCGGTTGCCGACCACGAGGAAACCGGATGTCGCGTGCGCACGACGAAGCGGAGTCAGGAGCCCGTCCTGCAGGCCGCGCTCGGCGAGATAAGGGTCGAGGTCGTGCGTGTTGCGGCCGCGCGGAAGCAGGATCGCGCCGTCGTGGCTCTCGGCCGTCCGCACCGCGAGCGCAGTGTCGTCGTCCAGCGTGACGGGTTCCATCAGCACCTCACCGTTCTTTCCGATCACGCTGCGCAGCGCGCCCTCCTCGGGCTTGGATCCGAGCAGGAAGATCTCCGCGTACTCGGCCGACAGCATCGCGCGCGCGGCGACCAGGAGCTCACGAATGGCTGCGCGGAACTCCGGCGCGCTGTGCGTTGCGCGCATGGTCTGGTAGAGGAACTCGAGATGCTCGTGCCTGCGGCGCTGTGCGCCGTATGCACGGAATGCGATGCCCCAGAAAAGAACGGGCACGGCGAGCAGCCAGATCGACCGCGTGTCCGCCTCGAGCAGCTCGACGGCGACGACGGCGAGGCTCGCGCTCGCCAGGCTGCCTGCAAGCGCGAGCTCCACGGTGCGCGGCAGCTCCCGCAGCGATGGGCTCCCGGTCGCGATCGAGATCGTGGTCGTCACGAGCGTGACGCTGACCAGGCCGAATGCGCAAGCGCCGGCGGCCGCCGCAAGCCAGCCAACGGGTCCGTGCGCACTGCCGATGTGTGCAACCGTGCGAAAGACGAGAACCGCGACTGCGACGCTGAACCCGAACTCCGAGATGTTGAAAGCCGATTTGACGATTCGCTGGCGCCGAACGAGGACGAACGCCGTGCCTGCGCCGACGATCGCGCCCAGCATCAGCGCGCCCGGGCTCGCGAGGAAGAGGCCGAGGACGACGCCGAGCTCGCTGAGCGAGAGGGTGTGTGTCTCGCTGCGGAAGTGCAGGTGGACGGGGAACGACTCGGCGAGAAGGAAGATCACCGCGAAGCTCCACCACGGCAAGCGCGGCGTCGCGAATGTCGCATGTAAGTCGGCAAGGGCCGTCACATACAGCAACGCTGTGGCGGTCGTCAGCGCGCCGACGAGCAGCCAGATGAAGGCACCGGTCCCGAGCCGAAGTCGGCCGGCCAAGCGCACTAGTTCCAGCCCGCTGACGCCCAGGTGTTTCCGGACCACGAGCTTCCCGACCAGGAGCTCCCCGACCATGTACTGCCAGACCACGTGCTTCCCGACCACGTCGAGCCGGACCAGGTCGAGCTCGACCAGGTGCTTCCAGACCAGGAACTGCCGGACCACGTGCTTCCCGACCACGTCGAACCGGACCACGTCGAGCCCGACCACGTGCTGCCGTTCCAGGCGCCGCCGGACCACGTACTGCCGCTCGACTCGACGGTCGCGAGGGCATTCGTATCCACAGGCCGGCCGAAAATGTCCTGTTCGCCCGACAGCGTCACGCCGTCACGAGAGATGTGATCGGCGCCTCGCGACAGCTCGAGCGAGCCCGTCCCGGTCGCATTGCCGAACTTCTGCGCATACGGACCGGGGTTCTTCTTGAGCATCTCGCCGAGACGAATCTCACCCGTGCCCTGTGCCTGCGAGTCGAAGCTCGCAAGCTTGACGGCGTGGGACTCGAAGTAGTGCTTGACCTGATCCGGCGTGAGGTTCGGGTACTTCTGCAGGACCAGTGCGACAGCGCCGGAGATAATTGCCGTCGCCTCGGAGGTTCCACTGCCGCGGAAGAAGCGCGGGTCGAGCATGCCTTCGGAGTGGTTCGCGTCGATCCACGAATTCCCGTCGCGCAACCCTTGGAGGTGCGCGCCCGGCGCGACGAAGTCAGGGTTCTTGCAGGAGCCGCAGCCCGCAGAGCTTGCCGAGAACGACGCGACGGTGTCGTCGGCGGTCGACGGTGTGCCCATCGAGTCCGACGCGCCGACTCCGATCACGTAAGGGTCATAGGCCGGGTCGGCGAGGCCGGGAGCGCTCGATCCGCGTTGGTACCCGGTGTTGCCCGCGGCTGCGACGACGACGATTCCGTGTTTCCACGCCTGCTCGACCGCGTACGCGAGGGGATCGACCCCGTACGCCTGCCTCGTGTTCGTCCCGTACGAGAGATTGATCACGCGGATGTTCAGACCGGGGTCGTTCGCGTGCTGGACGACCCAGTCGATTCCGGCGATCACCTGCGAGACGTCGGCGCCGCCGTCGGCCGAGGCCACCTTGAGACTGACGATGCCCGCGTCGGGAGCGATGCCCCGATACGCGGACGCCGGTGCGTTCGCGTACGGAGCTGTCAGCGTGTCGTCATGACCCGCAATGAGGCCGGCAATAAACGTGCCGTGCCCGTAGGTGTCGTAGTTCGTGAGATTCGAAGCCTGTGACTCGAGGGAGAGATCGGGTCCGTAGATGACCTTTCCGGGACCGTCGAGACCTTGGACGGGCGAGACGCCCGAGTCGATCACCGCGACGTCGATTCCCTTGCCGGTGTAGCCCGCGTCCCACCACTTCGCCGCACCTGTGTACTGCGTCGTCGAGTACATTGAGTTCGCGTCGCTCGAGGGATCGTAGGTCGCGCCACTCGCAGCCGGCGTAACGACACACAGCGCCATTGAGCACAGAACGAGCGCTCGAAGGAAACGTCGCCGAAGTGGACTGCCGCATGTCCGCCCGCTGTACGCCATCACACTCCTCCCCGCGCGTGCGCGGGAAACCGCAGTCGCCGAACCAAACGGTGTAAACGTAGGAGACGACCATTGCGGCTGAATCCCCCGGTGGGGGGAGAACTCGACCGGATCCCTCCTTCAAGGGACTCGCCGCGGCTGGCTAGCAGGCTGAGACGGCTTTAGCTCTGCCCGTCGAGACGCTTCGACAAGAAACCGACGATCGCGTCGTAACAACGCACACGGTTCTCGAGCTTCAGGACGTCGTGGCCCTCGTCCGCGAACACGAGGTAGTCGACGTCGCGGCCAATCGCGCGCAGGTCATCGACGACCTGGCGCGACTCCGCCTCGACGACGCGCGGGTCGTTCTGCCCCTGGATCACGAGCAGCGGACACGAGATGCTCTCGATGTACGTCTTCGGCGAGCGCTCGAGGAAGAAATCGTGATCCTCCACCGGATCTCCGAGGGCGAGCCGGAAATACGGCTTCCACGTCTCCGGGACCCGTTCGACGGACGTGAACAGGTCGTACGGGCCGAACATGTCGACCGCAGCGCTCGAGAGCTCCGAATGACGTGCAGCGAGCGTGAGCGTCATGTAGCCGCCGTAGGAACGTCCGACGACACCCGCGCGCGAAACGTCCACCCGGTCGTCGTTCGGCAAGACCTCCGTCATCGCGTGCACGTGGTCGAGCCGGTCCTGCCCGCCCCAGTCGCGGTCGACGCGTTTCGTATACGCGAGACCGTAGCCCGTCGAACCACGCACGTTCGGGACGAAGACGGCGAAGCCCTCGAGCGTCAGGATCTGGATCAGCGGCATCGAGAACCACGCGAAGTTCGGACGCGCTTGTCCCTGCGGACCGCCGTGGATGTAGTAGACAAGCGGCCGCGGTCCTTCGTAGCCGAGCTCCTGCGAGGGCAGATACAGCCGCGCCGAGGCGCGCAGGCCGTCGTGGGAGACGAACGACGCATCCTCACCTGCCGACAAGAGCTCCGGGCCGAGCGCGCGCTCGTTCGTCGTCCGCACCGTCTCGTCGCCGTTCAGGTACAGCTGTGTCGGCAGTGTCGCGGTGCAGAACGATACGGCGAAGCGCTCGCTCGTCGGATCGAAGTCCAGCCCGTGGACGACGCCGCCCGCGAGCCCGCCTTGACCAACGAGAACGCGCTCGACCGCGAGCGTGCGCCCGTCTTCGTCGAGTTGGGCCTGAGATGCGAGCGCCCGTGAAACGTCTGCGGAGCGATCGGTTCGGGGAACCCGCCTTCGAGCGGGACGAAGAACGGTTCGTAGTTCTCGTCGCCGTCTCGATCGATCAGCACGAGGACGCGTCCGAGCTCCGGTGGAATGGCGTAGAGCCGTCCGCCGATCAGCTCCGGGTTCTGCAGGGCGATCTGAGGCGGCAGCAGGGGAGTCGGCCTCCGCCCTCGGCATCCATCGAGTACAGGCTCAGGCGTCCCGAGAGGTTCGAGACGAAGTAGAGCGTGTCGCCGACGAGCTGCGGCTCGACGAAGAGGCGAGCCGAGAGCAGCGACTCGATCCTTTCCGCACGGAGTCCGCCGAGCGACGGCGCAAGCTGTGTTACCTCCCTCTGCGGAGTCTCACACAGACTCGAGCTTCCGCCCCTGGCGCACCGCGTGCTCGATCAGGCCGGCCCCAAGTTCGGCCGCTTCTTCGTCACCCAGCGTCGAGAGGGCCTGCCAGAGGTGGAAATCGACCGCCGCTCGCGCTGCGGCATCTACCCGCTCACGTCGGCGTCTTGGGACTCGGAGCGGTTCGACGAGCGCACGCTGAGCCTCTTCGAGATAGCGGCCGAGGCCACGCCCGATGATCACTCCCAGGGCCGGGATGATCTCCGCATCGCGCAAGACGTTGGCCGTCATCGGCTCCGTCTCGCGGTACCAGGCGTAGAGCTCACGCAGGCCTCTTCGGAGGCGCCGACCCGGATCGGAGATCGCGCGCCAACCCTCGAGATCAGGCGCCGGATGCAGCGATCGCCAGTGGGCCGAGCAAGCGGCTAGGAGCGAGGCTTGGTCGGGGAAGTGGTTGTAGACGGTGACCCGCTCGACACCCGCCCGCCGCGCGACCTCGCTGATCTGAGTCGCGGCCGGGCCGACCGTTCGATGGAGCTCGACCGTCGCCTCCGTGATCCTGCGGCGGGTCTCTTCGAGTTGCTCGGCCCGTCTCTTCAGCTCGTACTTCCGTCTCGTGGTCATTTCGCCTGACGCTATGTTAATCGAATTTGACATTGCCGTCGCCTCCCATCACTATTCGCCGAACACCACGTCAACCGAAAGAGGAAGGGGTCTAAATGCCAACAGCAACTCGACACGTGCTCGGGCCGGCGGAAGGCGAGTCGGTCAATCTCCTCAAGCTCGGCGTCCGCTTCATGATCGACGGTAAAGAGACGGGGGGCGCGTTCAGCCTCGTCGAACATCCCCTGCCGCCGCGGGCGCTCGGTGCTCCGATCCACACCCATCGCAACGAAGACGAGTACTCCTACGTGCTCGAGGGACGCATCGGCGTGCAGCTTGGCGACGACAT
>JBKPJA010000119.1:0-6948 GCA_046730515.1 Actinomycetota bacterium
GTACAGCGCCGGCCGGCCGTCGGGAGTCTCGACGCCCTTCCCACGCGCGACCTCGTCGACGATCGCCTGCGACACCGCGTCACGCGGGCCGAGTGAATCCGTGAACTCCTCTCGATCGGCGTTCAACAGCACAGCGCCGTATGCGCGTGTCGTCTCGGGAATCGAGTAGCCCTGCATGTTCGGCGGCCAGGCGCCGCCGTTCGGGTGGTACTGCAGCGCATCGAAGTCCCGAAGCTCGGCGCCGAGCCCGACGGCGATCTCCGTCACCTCGCCCGTGGCGCCCGGATGGTTCGTGCAGAGCTCGTGGTGCTCCTCTGCGATCCGCCAGCAGCGCCCGCCCGCAGCGAGCACGACCGTCGTCGCGTCGAACGTCTGCTCGCCGCAGCGTGCACGCCACCCGCTCGCGGTGCGCTCGAGCTCCTCCAGCGGCGACTTCGGAAACGTGTGCACACCGGCGGCCTGGACTGCATCGCGCAACGAAGTCGTGATCGCGTGCCCGGTGCGGTCGCCGACCTGGAGAAGCCGCTTGCGCGACGCGCCGCCGCAGCGGGCCAACCGGTACCCGCCGTTCTCGCGCGTGAACTCGACGCCCGCCTCCTCGAGCCAGTGGATCGCCGACAGCGCCTCCGAGGTCAGGATCTCGACAAGCCGGCGGTCGGCCGTCTCGTGGCTGGACCGCCAGACGTCTTCGGCGTGCTGCTCCGGGGAGTCGTCATCGCCGAGCGCGGCCTGGATGCCGCCCTGAGCCTTCGCCGAGTTGCTCGACTGCAGGGCGCGCTTCGTGGCCAGGCCGACTCGCGCTCCGGCGTGGGCGGCCGAGAGCGCAGCCGCGAGACCGGAGGCGCCGCTGCCGACGACGAGCACGTCAAAAGAGCCGGAGCCGCCCATTCCGCGCAGACCTTACCACGCACTGACTAATCCGAGACATTAGAAGTGATTATCCAGGAGCCCGTTATTGTCGCTTCCGTGCGTTGGCTGGCCAAGGCAATGCTCCAGGACATCCTCAGTCACGTGCCCAGCGGGGAGCGGCTCAACTACGTCCTCCAACGGCAGGTCCTGCACTCGCTGCCCCTCTCGGCCGAGGGCTTCCGCGCCAAGGCGGCCCGTGCGCTCGAACACTTCGCGGCCTTCCAGGAGCTCACGGACGTCGAGCCGGCGGCCGCAAGCTTCTACGAGTTCGGCGCGGGCTGGGATCTGACGATTCCGCTCACGTACTACGCGCTCGGAGTCGACCGCCAGACACTCGTCGACGTCCGGCCACTCGCGCGGCTGGAGCTCGTCGAGCACACGATCCGAATGTTCGACCAAGTCGAAGTACCGGCGGACCAACCGCTGCGCTCACTCGGTCAACCTCGCATCGACTCCGTTGAGGAGCTCCGCGAACGGTTCGGCATCGAGTACGTCGCACCGCGCGACGCGGGCGACACCGGGTTGCCGAACGGAGGCTTCGATTTCATCTCCAGCACCGACACGCTCGAGCACATTCCCGAGCCGGACCTGCGGCGCGTGCTCGCCGAATGCCGTCGACTGCTCAGACCGGGCGGTGTGCTCAGCTCGAGGGTCGACCTCGAAGATCACTACTCGCACTTCGACCGCTCGCTCTCCGACTTCAACTTCCTCAAGTTCGGCGACCGCAGCTGGCGTCTCTTGAATCCGTCGCTCCACTATCAGAACCGGCTTCGGTATCCCGACTACGTGCGTCTCCTCCACGAATCCGGCTTCGAGATCCTTCGTCAGCGGACCTCCCGCGTGTCCGACGCCGAGCTCCAGCGCTTGCGCGACCTGAGGCTCGCGTCGCGCTTTCGCGGCTACTCGCTCGACGAGCTCGCCGTGAAGGGGCTCGTGTTCGTGGCTACCACACGGAACGAAACAGCTCGGCAATCTGCGCAGGCGTAGCAGGGCGCGGGTTCGCTTGCGCGCCTGCGCGCTGCGCCGTCGCGGCAGCAAGCGCGGGAATGTCTTGCTCCGGCACGCCGAGGTCACGCAAGCGTTCGAAACCGCCGAGGCGTGCGAGCTCGCGCGTGCGGTCGATCGCGCCCCCGCCGAGCGCGTCGCCGAGACGCCGGATCGCATCCGGCGCAACCTCGCGGTTGAACTCGAGCGCGGCCGGAAGGCAGATCGCGTTCGCGGCGCCGTGCGGAATGCCGTACGTCCCGCCCACGGCCTGCGCCATCGCGTGTCCGAGCGCGAGCATCGAGAGGCCGAGGGCCATGCCGCCGTGCATCGCGCCCTCGAGGAGCTTCGTCCGCTGCTCGAGATCCCGCGGCGCGTCGACCACGCGCGGGAGATGCTCCGAGATAAGGTGTGCGCCCGTCAGGGCGTGCTCGTCAGCTTCTGCGTTGTGTCCGCGGACGTAGAGCGCTTCTGCGCAGTGGGCGAGAGCGTTCATCGCGGTGCCCACGGTCTCCTCGCGCGGCAGCGACAGCGTCAGCTCCGGTTCGTACACGACGCCCCCGAGGTGCGCGCCCGCGCCGCCGCCGCGCATGCGCCGATCCGGATCGCGCACGCCGAAGTAGTTCGTCCATTCTGCGCCCGCGTACGTGGTCGGGATCGAGACGATCGGCAGACCCGTCTGCGCGGAGATCGCCTTGCCAAGGTCGATCGCGCTACCGCCGCCGAGCGCGAGCACGCAGTCGCCCGCTCGAGCGGCCGCTTCCTCGATTCGCGTCGAGGGGACTTCGCTCCACCTCGCCGCAGGCTCGACGGGCAGCGGTTGTGAGGTCCAGCGCTCGCTCGCGACGAGAAGAGGTTGCGCGACGCCGAGCTCCCCGAGCACGCGGGGCAGCTCGCCGAGTCCCCAGCGAACGATCACGCGGGGAGCCGTGTCCGCGCGAACTCGACGAACGCGCTAGCGGCGCGCGTCTCGCTGCGACCCGATGCGCGCACGAGGAAGATCTCCCGCACCGGATCGAGCCCACGGACACGCGCTGTCGCGATCGTTCCTGCCGCCAGATCGGATTCGATTCCGGTTCGCGAGATGAAGGTCACGCCGTGTCCGCTGGTGACCGCGCTGCGGACCGACTCTTGCAAGCCGAGCTCTGCGCGCACATCGAGGTCGCGCAGCCGCACGCCGACCGAGCGCAGCTCGTCCTCGATCACGAGCCGAACTCCTGCACCCTCCTGCATGAAGAGCAGCGGCTCCTCGCGGAGGTCGTCGAGCGTGATCGTCTTGCCCGCAAAGCGATGGCCCGGAGGACATGCGAGCACGACCTCGTCACGAAAGAGCGGCTCGAACGTGACGCCGCGATGACGCCGCGCTGCGCCGACCCCTCCGAGATCGCGCGCGCGCTCGGCGACCTGCTCGACGACGGTCTGCGTGTCGAACACGGAGAGTCGAACGCGGACGTTCGGATGCAGCTCACCGAATTCGCAGAGCAGGATGGGCACAACCGTCCCGCCCGGACCGGTGGAGGCGCCCAGCTCGAGCGTCCCGCTCACCTCCCCGGCGTCGTCGCCTGCTACCTCGGCCAGCAGCTGGTCTTCGAGCGCGAGCAGCCTCTGGGCCGACGCGTAGAGGCGCAGGCCGGCCTCGGTTGGCTCGACCCGGCGTCCGGACCGGTCGAGGAGCTGCGTGCCCAGGCGTTCCTCGAGCGAGCGGATCTGCAGGCTGACGGCCGGCTGCGTGACCCCCAGGCGCTCCGCCGCCTGCGAGAAGCTCTTCCGCTCCACCACCGCGCAGAACGCGGCCAGCTGACGCGTGTCCATAAGGATTCATTATGCGCAACGAGCGCTTAGCATCGCTGGCGCGCGTGGATACGCCCAGCGACTCCTTCATCCAGCGGTTCTCCAGGCTAGCCGGCGCCACGCCTCGGCGAGGGCGCGATCTCGTCCTCCGCGGGCTCGACCTTCTGCTCTCTGCTGTCTTCCTGCTCGTCTCGCTGCCGCTGACTGCGGCGATCGCGCTCGTGCTGCTCGTCACCGGCGGCCTGCCGCTCTTCTACCGCGGCGAACGCGTGGGGCGCGGAGGCCGCATCTTCCACATGGTCAAGTTCCGCACTCTGCGCCGCGGAGCCGAGCAGCGGCTCGGGCCCTACCTCGGTGACGAGCTCGTTCAACGAACTCGCGCGGAGACGACGCCGATTGGCGGCTGGTTGCGCGCGACGCAGCTGGACGAGATCCCGCAGCTCTGGAACGTGATCCGCGGCGACATGAGCCTCGTCGGCCCGCGCCCGATCAGGCCGCGCTTCTTCGAGGAGCTCGTCGAAGAGTTACCGGCGTACTGGCAGCGACTCGTCGTCCGGCCGGGTCTGACCGGCTTCGCGCAGGTGCGGCGCGGCTACGAGACGTCGATGGCGGAGAAGCTCGCGCACGATCTCGAGTGGATCGCAGATCGTTCGGTGCGTCTGTACCTGCGCACGCTCGCAACGACCGCCTGGCGCGTGCTGAAGCAGTTCGTGCGCGGACTTACCGGGCGGAGCTAGTGCATGACGTGCGTCAGCATGACGAACGCGATCGACAAGAACAGCGCGATCGTCAACACGATGGGCGATATCTCGGGAGCCATGGCCGTAGAGGGTTGTGGAGAAGTCGCCGACTCAATGTCATCTAGGCCAGGGATTTGCGCCATCCCCCGAAACGGTCACACGTCCAGCCGCGCGTCCTCGAGATCGAGGTCGCGTTGGACGCGCAGCATGACGTCGTCGTTGATGACGCCGTCATGGCGCAGGCCGACGATCGCTCCGCGCTCCGCTTCGAGCAACTCCCTCCGCAAGCGCTGATAGTCGAGCGAACGGGACTCGATCGAGCCGTCGTCTTCGCCGTCGAACCGAGCGGCAAACCGGTTGCGCCGAAACCCGTACAGCCCCCGCAGCCGTTCAGCGGTGTCCTCGCGCACCCAGTCCTCGTCGACCAGCTCGTCGAGCCGGGCGAGGGCTGCTTCCGCCGCGCGGATTCGCGCCTTCGCCTCCTCCCGCTCGGCGGTCCTGTCCTCCTCGAGCCGAAGCACCTGGATCAGCAACGGGAGGCTGAGGCCCTGGACGACGAGCGTGCCGAGGATGACGCAGAACGTGAGGAAGATGATCAGGTTCCGCTGATCGAAGGGTGAGCCCGCGTTCGTCGCGAGCGGGATGGCGAGCGCCGCCGCGAGCGAGACGGCCCCGCGCATTCCCGCCCACGAGACGACGGCGGTATACGAGAGTGGTGGGTACGGGTCGCGCTCGCGGATTCGTCGGAACAGGAAGCGCGGCAGATAGGCCCCGATCGGCACCCAAACGATCCGCGTCAAGACGACGGCGCCGATCACGAGAAGCGCATAGCCGATGAGACGCATGGTCGCGATGCCGGTCAACTCGTCGAGGATGTGTCTCAACTGGAGGCCGACGAGTGCAAAGAGCAGCGCGTTGATCAAGTACGCGAGGATCTGCCAGGCACCCTCGCCCTGCAGTCGCGTTTGTACAGACGTGAGCTCCGGTGTGTGCCAGCCGAGGTACACACCTGCGGTGACGACGGCGAGCACTCCGGACGCGCCCACGGCGGACGCAGGAATGAACGCCAAGTAGCCGGTCATCAGCGCGATCGTCACTTCGAGCGGCGGGTTGTCCAATCGCCGCCGCACCTCTGCCACGAGGTAACCGACGACGAAACCAATCCCTACGCCGCCGACGATGCTCCAGATGAATTTCAGGCCGGCGTCCCAGACCGAGAAGGTGCCCGCGACGACTGCCGCGACGGCGACCTTGTAGAGCACGAGTGCAGTTGCGTCGTTCATGAGACTCTCGCCCTCGATCACTGCGACGATCCGGTGCGGTACGCCGAGGCGGTGCGTGATCTTTGTCGCGGCGAGCGGATCGGTCGGCGAAACGACCGCTCCGAGGACGAACGCGGAACTCCACGAGAAGCCGTCGATCAACTCGTGCGCGACGACGCCCACCGCGACCGTCGTCGTGATGACGAGGCCGATCGCGAGCAGCGAGATTGCTCGCGCGTTCTGCCGTAGGTCGCGTAACGACGTGGAGTAGGCGGAGTAGTAGATCAGCGGCGGAATCACCGCGACGAGGACAACGCTGGGCGGCAGCTGAATCGTCGGGATTCCGGGGACGAAGCCCAGCGCGAGCCCGGCGACGACGAGCAGGATCGGATACGGAATCCGAAGGATCGGTGAGGCGAGCAACATCGCGGCAAGCGCCACGAGCAGCGCCAACAGAACGAGCTGATCGTGCGTGCCGAAGTGCACGGCGAGAGCTTACGCCGCTCATACACTGCCGCCATGTGCGGGATCTGCGGAATCGCAGCGGCTCGCGGGCGGGCGGATCTCGACCGCCTCGCGGCCATGAGCGCGACGCTCATTCACCGCGGACCGGACAGCTTCGGCGAGTACGTCGACGGGCCGGTCGCTCTCGCAGCGCGCCGACTCTCGATCATCGACCTCGAGACCGGCGACCAGCCGATCGGCAACGAGGACGGCAGCGTCCACGTCGTCTCCAACGGGGAGATCTACAACTACCGCGAGCTCCGACGCGAGGCCGAACGCGCCGGCCATCGCTTCCGCACGCACGGCGACACCGAGGTACTGCTCCACCTGTACGAGGAGCACGGCGACCCGTTCGTGGCCCGACTGCGCGGGATGTTCGCGATCGCGATCTGGGACGCGCGGCGGCGGCGGTTGCTGCTCGCGCGCGACCGCTTCGGAATCAAGCCGCTCTACTACCGGCACGCCGACGGCGCGCTGTCGTTTGCGTCGGAGCTGCGCGCATTGCCGCGCGGCGAGATCGACCTCGACGCGCTGGAGTCGTTCCTCGCGTTCAACTCGATTCCGGCGCCGCAATCGATCTTTCGCGATGTGCGCAAGCTCCCAGCGGGACACACGCTCGTCTGGAAGGACGGGCTCCTACGGATCGAACGCTTCGCGCGGCCCAAACCCCTCGACGAGCGCAGGGATGAGGAAGCGGAGCTCGTCGAAGAGCTGCGCGGCCGGTTGCGCGACTCCGTTCGGGCGCACCTCGTCAGCGA
>JBKPJA010000120.1:0-4530 GCA_046730515.1 Actinomycetota bacterium
CATGTTCGAGCACCGTCGACGCAGCGCACTCACTCGACGACGACCCCCACGACCGCTCCGACGACGACGCAGCAGACGACGACTCACCAGACGACGACTCACCACGCGCCGCCGCCGGTGACGACGCAGCCGCCGCCGACGACCGTCCCGACGAACCCGGCCACGACGACGACTCCGACGACGACGGCCGCGATCACCACAGCGACGACACCGGGCGGTGGTGGCGGCTAGAGCCAGCCGCGCTGCCGGGCGACCCGGCAGAGGGCGCGCCGCTTCGTGTGGGCCGGCTGCCCGGAAAGCCCTGCTTTTGCGTAGATCCGGCGCAGGGCTGCTTTGACGGTCCCCGACGCGCCCGGCGTCCCGAGCATGGCCGCGATCTGCTCGTTGGAAGGCAGGCTCTCGAGACCCGCCCCGGCGAGCCACGGGCCACAGAGGCACTGGACGACCTGTCGTTGGAAGGGGGAGAGCTGCGCGCCCCCGTTCGGCTCCGAGAAGCCCCTGAGGGCCGCTGTCGCCTCGGGATCGGCCAGCTGGGTCGGCCAGGAGAAGAGCAGCGTGACGTCCCCGAGCTCGATCCGGTCGGCGTGGCGCAGGGGAAGCGGCGTCCCGGGCGTGACGCGCGTTCCATTCAGGAACGTGCCGTTGGTGCTACCGCGGTCTTCGAGGTACCAGCGACCTTCGCGGAGTACGAGCGCCGCATGCTCCCTGCTGACCGCCGCCGATTCGAAAGTGAGATCGTTGTCGGCGTCGCGCCCGATCGTCAGCGTCGAGCTCGTGAGCTCATGCTCGGTTCCGTCGGGCAGGGTGAGACGCACGCCCTCGGCCACGCAGGAAGGATACGTCCGAGGGCGCGCCTAACCTCTCTGCGTGAAAGTCCTAGGCATCGATCCAGGAACGGCTGCTTGCGGCTACGGGATCGTCCACGAAAAAGACGGGCGCCTCAGGGCCATCGACCACGGGTGGTGGACGACGCGCGCAAGCGAACGGCCGGAAGCGCGGCTGAAGACGATCTTCGAAGGCGTCGACGACCTCATCGTCCATCACGAGCCGGATGCCGTCGCGCTCGAGGAGTCGTTCGTCGGCGTCGACGCCCGCACCGCACTCTCCGTCGGCCAAGCGCGCGGCGCCGTGCTCGTGGCCTGCGCGCGCGCCGGCGTCGTGTGCGCTGAGTATTCGCCGGCTCGCGTGAAGCAGACGGTCTGCGGTTACGGCCGCGCCGAGAAGCAACAGGTGCAACGGATGGTGAAAGCGATTCTCGGCCTGCAGACCGAGCCGACGCCGACGCACGCGGCGGACGCGCTCGCGGTCGCGATCTGTCACGCGCTCGCGCCGCCGCTGCTGAAGCTGGTCGAAGCGTGATCGCTCGCCTGAGTGGACGTGCCGTGGCGAACACGCCCGAGGGGCTCGTGCTCGACGTCGGCGGCGTCGGTTACCTCGTCGCCGCGACACCGTCCGCAGTTCGAAAGGCCGATGGCGCGGACGAGGTGTCGCTGCATACGTATCTGCACGTTCGCGAGGACGCGTTGCAGCTCTACGGCTTTGCCGACTCGTCTGAACGTGAGCTGTTCGTGCAGCTCTTGTCCGTGAACGGCGTGGGCCCGAAGGTTGCGTTGTCGATCGTCTCCGGCTCGCCGGTCGACGAGCTCAGGCGCGCAATCGCGCTCGAGGATGCGGCCCGCTTTCAGGTCATTCCCGGTATCGGCAAGAAGACGGCGGAACGGATCGTGCTGGAGCTCAAAGAGAAGCTCGCCGCAGGCGCGCCGGAGCCCGCAGTCGCGGGCTCGAGCCCCCCGCACGTCGTCGCGCGCGACGCGCTGGTCGAGCTCGGCTGGTCCGTTGGCGAAGCCGAGCAGGCATTGGCGCAGACCGATCCCGACGCGCCGCCGGAGGAGCGCGTGCGACAGGCGTTGAAGAGGGCTGCCTAATGACCGACGTGATGACACCCGTTGTCGCGGTCGAGGAAGAGGAGCTCGAGCTGACGCTCCGCCCCCGCCGGCTCGACGAGTTCGTCGGCCAAGAGCGCCTCAAGGAGCAACTGGCGATCGCACTCGAGGCCGCGAAGGCGCGCGACGAAGCGCTCGACCACGTTCTCCTCGTCGGGCCGCCCGGCCTCGGCAAGACGTCCCTCGCGTACATCGTGCGTGAGGAGCTCGGCGTCGGCATTCGCTGCATTGCCGGTCCCGCGCTCGAGCGCAAGGGCGACATGGCGGCGATCCTCACCGGGCTCGAGCGGCACGACGTCCTCTTCGTCGACGAGATCCATCGCCTCAACCGCGCGATCGAGGAGATCCTCTATCCCGCGCTCGAGGACTTCCGGCTCGACATCGTCGTCGGCCAGGGCCCCGCGGCGCGCACGCTGACGCTCGACCTGCCGCCGTTCACGCTCATCGGCGCGACAACGCGTACGGGATTGTTGACGACGCCGCTACGCGACCGGTTCGGAATGACGTTCCGGCTCGACTACTACGACGCCCGGGAGCTAGGGACGATCGTCCGCCGCTCCGCGCGCATTCTCGACGTCGAGATCGAGGAAGACGCCGCCGACGAGATCGCGCGCCGCTCACGCGGGACGCCGCGCATCGCCAACCGGATCCTGAAGCGCGTCCGCGACGTTGCTCAGGTACGCCATGACGGCGCGATCACGACGTCGATCGCACGCGAGGCGCTCGAGCTGTTCGAGGTCGACGAGCGCGGGCTCGAGCGCATCGACCGCGAGCTCTTGGGGACGATCGTGGAGAAGTTCGGCGGCGGACCGGTCGGTCTCTCGACGCTGGCAGTCTCGCTCGGCGAGGAGCCCGACACGATCGAGGACGTCTACGAGCCGTTCCTCCTGCAGCTCGGCTTTCTCCAGCGGACGCCGCGCGGTCGCGTCGTCACGAAGCTGGGCCTGGAGCATCTCGGTGAGCGGGCGGCCGCCGACGACCAGCTCTTCTAGTGCCGGAGCTCTGGGTCCCGGGAGCTGCGGAGCCGAGGCTCGACGCCTTCGTGGAAAGTGTCCACCGTCAGATCCAGCGCTACACCTCAACGCACGCGGCGGAACGCTCCGAGGTCGAGGTCGAGCTCGCCGATGGCGAACGGTTCATACTGCAATCTCTGTCGGCGGAGCCCGGCTTCGGTTTCCTCACGTTGACCGTCCATGCCGAGGACGATCGGAAGGAGCTCATCGTCCCCGTGACCTCGATCCGCCGCATCGCGCTCGGTCCGGCCGAAGGCGACCGAGTCCGCTTCGGCTTTGCTCTCCCTGACGGTACGAAAAAGGCGGAACCCACCGCATAGGTTCCGCCTTCAAATGTCCGGCCCCGCCGCAGTTTCGGGGCCTCGGCTCTCCCGCAGTCGAGAACCGGTGAGGACAGGTGATACGCCCATGACTATCGCCGGTGCGGGCGAGTTGATTCGTCCCCTTTCAGGTGGTTCATGCGGGCACTTCACTTCACCCGGGCGGGGGAGTGCGGAGTGGCTTCAGCGGGGCAACTCTGAGTCTGGAGGAGTATGGGGGGCCGCAGCCCAGCTCCTCCGACCGGCGGGTCGAGGGCGCCCCTCGACCCGCCCCTGCCTTCAGGCCGAGGTGGCGAGGCTGGGGTCAGACCCCGGCCGTGTCCGGAAGCGACGAGCGGCGACGCAGAGGAGGCGAGGGGCCAGGACTGCCATTACGTCGAACCAGACGTAGCCCGACGCAACGCCGCTCGGCGGGTTGCCGTCCGGGATGCCCAGGCCCGGGAGGCCCGGCGCCCATCGCCACGTGCCGATGGCGGTGCCGTAGAGCTCGAGGGCCCCGACGACCAGGAACACTCCCGCGTAAGCGGCGCGTGCCCGCGAGCGCCAGAGGAACGCGAGCAGCAGCGGGACGCCGAGCGCCCCCGCGGCGTCTGTTCGTGGCAACGCAGTCAGTCCCAGCACTCCCCAGGTCGAGGCCGCGGCCGCCGCAAGGCCGACGAGCAGGCGTGCGTGCCGCCGCAGCGCTTCACTGAGCGAGAGCCCGGCCATGAAGACGAGTCCGTGCGCAGGCGGAACGAACGCCGGCAGGTTGTGGAGACGGTACGTGTAGACACCCCAGATAATCGAGCCGGTCAGCTCGGCGACGGTCGCCGCGCAGATCACGACGGCGACCTGCGCCCGGCGTTCGGTCGACAATGGCCGCGCGAAGAGCACGAGCACGATCCACGTGATCGCGCCGAGCGCGAGCTGCTGATGCAACGAGACCTGGGTGTCGACTGCGAGCAGCGCAGCGAGATACGTCGCGATCGCAGCGGCACGAGTCATCCGCGGAACTGCACCTCGTGCCACGACGGCACGGGCGCGAGCTCGAGTAGCGCACGTCCGCCGCGCGGGTCGCGGTAGCCGAAGTCGGTCGCCCCCTCGTCCCACGCCACCTCGAGCAGACCCGCCTTGACGCGGTGGTCGAGCCACGCGCCGCGGAAGACAAGCTTCTTCAGCCAGTAGACCAGGGACTCACCGCCCACGAGCGACACCCGTTCCCAGTGACGAATCAGGTACTGGCCGAGGCCGGAGCGCGGCTCGTCGATCCAGTCG
>JBKPJA010000121.1:0-16766 GCA_046730515.1 Actinomycetota bacterium
CGTCGAATGGGGTCCTTATCTGGTTTCGTTTCCGAGTCCGGATCAAGACACATGGTTCCGACACCGAAAGTCTCGGATTCATCGCACTGCTCTGGGCACGCGCTGCAAAATGCTGCGCGATCGAGACAAGTTCAAGACACCACGTTGGCACGCAGATCGAGATCTCATCTATCGAGACGTATTGCCGTTTGAGTGGAAAGACCTGAACAAGCATCGCAAGCCTCTCTGCGAGTACTGTTTCTTCGGCGGGCCGGAGAGAATGGATCCATATCCTGAGGACGACGCGGTCGCCAGCGCGTAGGTGCTCGGGAGATGACACCGAACGACACCGAGCGTCATCCCCTGGGCGGTTCCACGAATCCTCCTAAGGAAGAGACTCGCCTAGACCGGTACGAAATGCGGCGGTTTGATCTCGCCCCAGCTCCAGCGCCCGAACGTCATGAGCTCACTCGGCTGGAGTCCGGTGCCAGCGGCTCGGATCGTTCCCCACGGTAAGACGGGCTGGTCGCTTGCGATCGAAACCCAACCGACTGCTACTTGATTCTCTTGTGGGAGGGCAGCGAACTCTTCAGTGTCACGGGGACTGATCGTCTGAGTCAGACTGGCGAAGACCCCGGGTGCGGATCCGACCTCGTGGAACGTCACCGACACGCTTGCCGGCTCGATACCCGGATTCAGAACGAAGATCAACGTCATCGTGTCGACACCGACCGACACATCCGAGCCATAGCTGTGAACGGCCCAGTAAGGCGAAACCCAATCCGGAGCTGGGTCAACTATCACGTAGTCACCTACCTTCGAGAGTCCGGCATCGAAATCTAAGGGAACGTGCAAGCTATACCGAGTCGGCTCGGGCGCGGCCAGCGCGGGACACGTCGGCATTCGGCTCGCCGCCGAGCCCGCAAGGGCTACCATTCTGCGCCAGGCGCTGTCCAAGCAGCCAGCGGAATCCCTACCTCCGATTGTCCACGTTTCGCGGCGTTCCCGCCCCTTATCTCCTAACCCGAAAGCGGGGTCCACTCACGACCGGAAATTTCTTGGCCTGCATGTCTCTAGCGTCGCTCGCGCGCCGCCTACACTCGGGCTGTGATCTCAGACGCATACGACGCGCGTTTTACGCTCGCCGAAGAACAGGGTTTGCGGGTCGTTGCACTCCGAGACCTCCTGCGCGAGCTGAACGCACAGTTCCGGGTCGAGGACTGGGGGTACGCACAGTTCGGCCAGCTGGACGACGTCTGGCTTCAGGCGATCGTCTCAGATCACCTACTCGCAGCGGCAGAGGCGGTCGTGACGAATCTGCTCGACGCTCGCTTGTGATTCTTCACCGTCGAGACCGCCTGGCTGAAGCGGATCTACGTGCTCTTCTTCCTTTCGCTGGAGAGCCGCCGGATCGAGTTCGTCGCTTGCACGGCGAACCCGACAGGCGCCTGGACAGCCCAACAGGCGAGCAACCTGCTGATGGCGACCGATGATCGCAAGCAGCCGCTGCGTTTCCTAATCTACGATCGCGACGCGAAGTTCGGTGGCGGCTTCGATCATGTCTTCCAAAGCGAAGGAGTCGCCGTGATCCGAACGCCCGTGCAGGCGCCGGACGCGAACGCACATGCTGAGCGCTGGGTTGGCAGCGTCCGCCGCGAGTGCCTCGACCGGCTGCTCGTCTTCAGTCGCCGCCAGCTCGAGCACGTGCTCCGCGTCTACACCAGTCATTACAACCGGCATCGGCCGCATCGCTCGCTCGCCTTTTGGCCACCCGACGAGCCGAACAGAAGCCCGACGCCTCTGCGAGCACCATCGCATGCGCGGCTCGATCGCCGTGACCTACTCGGCGGCCTGATCCACGAATACGAATACGCCGCCTGACACGCTCGATCTCCGCGCCTGCGAACTCACCGCCCTCTTGGGCACACTCGTCTTCGACACCCCTGTAGACAGTTTCACGCGCGCGCGCGAGTACCAGAACTGCCAGATCGACGTCAAGTGCACGCCAGGCGTGCGCGGAGTCGGCTAGGCAGGACAAGCCGTAATCGACCGGCCAAACACGAGCTACGACGAGTCGAGGTGATAGTCGACCGAGTCCCCGCACGGTGGCAGAGTTTCTGAATCCCACGGGGTTGCGGTGGTGCCGGGTGGTTCGGAGGCGGACGCAGGCCTGCCGACGGTGGTCCGTTCAACGAGCACCGCTGTTGCTGTAGGGCAGGGCCGGCGGTATCAGCTTGACGCAGATCGCCTCCGCCCTCTTGGCCCGGGAAGCGTTCGGATCGATGTTCGGCGGGATGTTGAACGTGACGCCGTTGTTCTCGAACGTCGGATCGGGGAAGTCAGGAACTCCCTGTGAGCGCATGCACCTGGCGGCCTTGAGGTAATCAGCCTGATCGGCAGGACTGATCGTCTGCCTTGGGGTCTGGTGCCCGTTCTCATACAGCTGCGTTCCGGGCGGCAAGGTTCCGGGCGGAACGTTGGTTGAATTGAGGGGCGCCGTAATCGGCGGCGTGCTGCCGAGCTGGCTGTACGTGACGCTCCACGTGTAGGTGCCATCCCCGGCGGATGAGCCCGCGTCCTGCCCTTGGAAGGTCACGCTGACCTGCTCGACGAGGCCGTCGCCTCCGACGCTCATCCGGAGTTGGAGATCGTTCAGCTGGCCGTCGGGGCCGTCTCCTTTTCCGGCACCGAACATCATGTCGGTACGCTTTTGGGCACCGAGGATCATGCTGATGATGGCGTTATTGCCGGGATCGTTCCCTGCAACGATGCTGCTGCTCGGAATCGTGCCGGTGTAGACCGTGCTGCCATCCGATTGCGCCGTCTTCTGCACGTGGGTGGCGAGGGCGAGGATCTGCTGCGCGGTGGTGCCTCCGATGTTGTCTTGTGCGAGTTGCATCAACCCGCCGAGCGGCTTCGGCCCGACGCTGGAGGCGTCGGCGTAGTGCAGCCAGGTTCCATCCGACGTCTGCACGTACATGCCGCCTCCGATCAGCAGGAGCTGCCGGATCCCGCCGAGCCCCGGCGAGAAGGCGATGTCGTGGCCGTTCCAACGCGTGACATCAATTGTGCGAGCGACGCCTCCGTGGAGCACGGTCGTCGTCATCGTCCCCGACGGAGCTGCGGCGGTCGCGGCGAGCGCTCTCGCCGCCGCCGCGGAAGCGCCGGACGGCGATGCGGCGCTGAGCGTCAAGCCAAGCACGGTGGCAACAGTCGCAGCGGCAAGCACCGAGAGCGTCGGAATAGCGAGACGAAGCGATCGAGGTTGCATCACGCGCGAGCGTCGGGTGCGGTGATTGAGATCACGCCTGATGGCGTCTCGCAATTGCGTCCGGTACAGGAGAAGTTCCTCAGGGATCTCGTTCATGGCCGTTGACCTCCCAGCGTGCATTGGAGTTGGCGGAGCAAACGCGAGACGCGAAGCCGCGCGGCCACCGGCGTGCACCGCAATCGTGTCGCGATCTCGCGGTAGGGGCGTTCCTCGATCACTCGCAGATGTAGGAGTTCGCGATCCCCCGCCGACAGCGAAGAGACTGCTTGCCGTGCCGTCTCCGACAGCGACAAACGCTCGTCAACGGCGTCGATGTTGCCATCAAGCGCGATCATGCGCGGCAGACCCAGCCGACGACGAGCCGCATCCTCGACCCGCCGCTTCCGCAGCGAGTCGCGGAGTACGTTCCGTGCAATACCAAGAAGCCAGGCAAGCGCAGGCGCTCCGTCCTGATCGCGGAACCGACCTCTGCAAAGCCAGGCGCGCGCGAAGACCTCGGCGGTCAGATCGGCGGCATGCTCGCCAACCCGTGCCCGCGCCCAGGCAAGCACCTGACCGACGTGCCGGTCATACACCTCCGCGAACGCATCCGCATCACTCGCCCGCAAGAGCTCCGCGTCCGACGCCCTAGCGAAGTTGCGTCTCACAACCTCTACTTCGCCGCTCCACAAAAAGTGTGTCAGCCTCGACAGTGTGTCAGCTCGACAAGGCCGTCGCAGTTTGCAGCAGGATGGGGCGTGCCCCGGGCGCGTGGGGTTCATAAAATGCGATCCCGCCGCGAATCGCGTGTTTTTATGCCTCGAGTTCTCGCACGCCACGCGCGTCGCGAGCGATCGAGGCGGGCGGCATCCCAACGTCCGCGCTAGCCGACCGGCTCAGGAACCGCGGCGGATGGGTAGTCGCTAAGATCGCCCGCTCCGCATGCGCCGTCAGCGAGTAGTCAGCCGTCGGGGTCAGGGCGAAGGCAGCACCGTTCGCGACAGGCCGCCGCCGGCCGCGGTGACTACGCTCCGCGTCGTTCGAGCGACCCATGATCAGCTGCGGGTGGAGTGGTCTGCCGAGGCCGACCCGCGCTGGTGGCAGGTTGTCTGTTGGGACGGTCGCGATGCGGCCGTTGCCCGGCTCAAGTTGAGCGGTGCGCACCGGCGCGCGACCTTCGCCGGACTTGCGCGTTTGCGGCAGCCGTTCACAATCGCCGTTTCCGGCCTCGCAGGCGATGGTTCGGTGCTCTGGCAGGCAGGGCTGGCCGATCTGTATCTGCGGGCCGCTCGCGCTGTCGGGCAAGTTGATGTCCCCGAGCGGCGAAGTGCGACCAGCCAGGGAAGGAGGGACGCGGTGTCACCGAAGCGACCGAAGACGGACGCGGCGCTGGGCAAGACAGGCAAGACAAGGAAGCCGAAGCCGAAGAAGAAGACCTCGCGCGGCAAGTAGCGACCGCGAGCGTCCACTCGAGCGTCGACTGCAGCACGAGGACATCCAGCTCACAGGAGCGGCCAAGCCTGTGTCTGAACACCTGCCCAGCCGCGACCTCTTCAGCGACGGGACGGCCGAGCCCTTGCCGTCATCGGCCATCCAGGGGCGTAGAAATCACCGGCGAAGGTTCATGCGGCGAACGAGATGCCGTCGAGATCCTTCGCGGGCTTGTGAGGTGCGTGCGGCCAACGTTGCTGCCGCGAGTCTCCTAGTGCGTGCCAGTGCTGCAGAAGCGAGGCGCTGCACTCGATCAGGAAGTCAATCAAGTCGCCAGCGAACTTGACGTTCCTCTTGTGCGTGTAGTGAGAGCATGCTCGCTTACTCGCGTGCGGAGAGAAAATCCGAGTCTCGTTTTGCTTGACACGCGTTTCACGTCCTGCTTAACTCATCAACTTCCCGACGACGGTGGAAAGGAGGTCACGTTGAACTTCGAATCGCTCAACAACGTTAATCGGCCTCTCGGTACCCGCGTCATCCCGTACGCGTAAGGCCGTAGGCCGCACGCAACAGCAACCGGCGGTTTCCGCGTAGCGCTGCGCGGTCCGCACTGCAAACCAACAAGAAAGGAGCCCACGTGACTGGCCCGTCTGTCGACGTGTCACTCATCAGGACCCGGAAGGGAAGGAGACATGCACTGCTATTACCACGAGAGCTTCGAGGCCCGTGAGCGCATGAGTCGTCGCATGCGTGAGGCTGAAGCGGAGCGGATGATGCGCCAGTTGCGCGCTCGCCGTCGTCGAAGATGGCACATGCAGCTGTCGTGGGCGTTCTGGCGCCAGGAGCGAGATGCCGCTCGCGCGCGAGCCAGCGCGTAGGGCCAGAAGGGGAGGAACACATCGCCAAAGCGCGCCTGGACTAAATCCGGGCGCGCTTCCCCTTCCACGTCGGTAACGTGTGGGGTGCGTCAATACGATCTCGCTGCAAACGCGGGACTTCGGGACGGCGGACGAGTTTACGCACCCCACAGGCTCATGCGCGCAAGCTAGCCGACGCTGTCAGCAGTGCGGCCCGCGGTAGTCGCCGGCCGCACCGCAGTCGTGGGTGGCTTCGTTCAGCGACTGGGTTCGAGCGTGAGCTCGAACTGCAAGCCCGGGCCGCAGCGGAGCGGCCCGGGCCTAGGTGGTTGATCAGTTTGCCGCTGCGACCGCGGGAATCGGGCGAGTGTGTGCCGTGCCCGCGTGCTCGAGCCTTGGGAGCCAGTTGAGCCAGCGGGGCAGGTACCAGTTCCAGTCGCCGAGCAGTTTCATCGTCGCGGGGAGTAGGACGGCGCGGACGATGGTGGCGTCGATCAGGACGGCTGCGGCGAGGCCGACGCCCGCTTCTTTCATGTCGAGGATCGGCAGGGTGGCGAAGATCGAGAACACGCCGACCATCACGAGTGCTGCGCTGGTGACGACGCCGGCGGTGGTCTTGATCCCGTGGGAGACGGCGTCTTCGGTGGTGAGGCCGCGGTCGAATGCTTCGCGTACGCGGCTGAGGATGAAGACGTGGTAGTCCATCGAGAGGCCGAACAGGATCACGAACATGAAGATCGGCAGCCACGCTGCGATGCCGCCGGTCGACTTGAAGTTCAGGATCGACTGGCCCCAGCCGTACTGGAAGACGGCGACGAGGACTCCGTAGGCGGCGCCGACGGAGAGCAGGTTGAGCACGATCGCCTTGATCGGGATCACGATCGAGCGAAAGGAGACGAGCAGCAGCAGGAACGCGAAGGTGAGCACGAACGCGAACACGAGCGGCAGCGACTTCTTCATCAGCGTGTTGGCGTCGACTGAGTTGGCGGTGCCACCGGTTACGGCATAGCTCGCGCCGGGCAGCTTGCCGATCGTGGCGGGCAGGATCCGGTCGCGCAGCGTGTTCAGTGCGTGGGTTGACTTCGCGTCCGTGCCCTTACCGTCGAGCGGGATCGAGACGCGGGCAACGGTGTCGCTCGGGTTGATGTCGAGCTGGATCGGGTTTCGCATCTCGCCGCTGGCGAGTGCCTCATTTCGAAGGTCGCGGATCGCGGACTTCGTCGCCGGGGAGTCCGTGTTGGCCTTGATCGCGACGATCGCCGGGTTGACGTTGCCGGGGAACGCCTTCTGGAGCTTCTCGATCGTTGGCACTGTCGGGATGCCCTTGGGCAACGCATCGAGCCCCGTCTGCGCCGTGTGGATGTTGAGGACGGGCACGGCCAGCGCGAGCAGTACTGCCGTCGCGGCGAGCGCGGAGAGGAGCGGCTTGCGAAGCGCCGGCGTCAGCACGGCCGACCAGAAGCGGTTCTCGCCGCTTTCTCGCCGGAACCGCCCAATGAACGGAATGCGGCCCTTCTCGACACGGTCGCCCAGCTTGGACAGCAATGCCGGGAGCACCGTGAGCGAACCGAGCATCGCGGCGGCGACGACCATCATCGTCCCGATGCCCATCGAGGTGTAGCCCTTGTCGCCGGTGAAGAGCATGCCGGCCATGGCGATCATTACGGTGACGCCTGAGATCAGGACCGAGCGGCCCGACGTTGCTGCGGCGGCTTCGAGCGCAGCCTTCGCGCCTTTCCCGGCCGCCCGCTCTTCACGCTCGCGCTTGATGTAGAAGAGCGAATAGTCGACACCGACGGCGAGCCCGACGAGCAGGATGACTGAGGTGACGTTCGGGTCCATCGGGACGAGGTGGCTCGCCGGCCCGGCCAACCCGATCGTTGCGCCGACGGCCGACAGTGCGAGCAGGAGCGGCACGCCTGCGGCGACGATCGCGCCGAAGACCAGCAGCAGGATGATGAGCGTGAGCGGGATCGACCGCTCACCGGCCTTCGCGAGCAGCGAGTTGAACTCGTCGTTCAGCGCCTTGCCGGAACTGATCGAGCCGGCCTCGCCGACGTAGAAGTCCGGATGCGACTTCGCGACGGACGCTGTTGCGGCTTCGATCGCGCCGATGTGCTTGGTCGCGACCTTCGACTTGCCTTTCATGTCCCACTCCACCATGGCGCTGTGACCGTCAGCGGAGATCTGATCCGCGTGGCCGGGCTGATAGGGGGAGCGGAGGTTCTCGATCGTTGCAAACGGCGTCACCTTCGCGACGACGTCGTTGACGACGGCGCGAAACGCCGGGTCGTGCACGGTCCGCGTCTTGCTCCGGACGAGCACGATCTCGGTCTGCGGATCGGGCTGGAAGCCCGTGTCGCGGAGCATGTGATCGGCCTTGTGCGACTGGCCGACGTTGGCGTCCTTCTGGTCGATCTTCTTGCTACCGACGGCGTAGCCGATCGCGACTGCGGCGATCACGAACGCGAGCCAACCGAAGACTGCGGTCTTCCAGTGGCTCGCGCTCCAGCGACCCATCCGGGCCGCGATGTTGTTCGACTTGGCGAGAGGTGACATGGCTTCCTTTCGGAGTGGCTCGATTGACACTCCGAGGCTCGCAGCGCGAGGACCAAGCAGGAATGCGGCAGCCTCCTCTCTTTAGGTGCGGGAACCCGAACTACTGGCGCAGGTAGGCGAGCACTGCCAGCACGCGCCGATGATCCTCGGAAGCCGCCGGTAGCCCGAGCTTCTGGAAGATGTTGGTCACGTGCTTCTCGATCGCGCGCTCGGTGACGACCAGCCGCGCGGCGATCGCCTGGTTGGAGCGGCCCTCGGCCATCAGCTCGAGCACCTCGCGCTCCCGCGGAGTGAGTTGCGAGAGCGGATCGGTGCCGCGGCGGCTGCCGACCAGCCGCGAGACGACCTCCGGATCGAGCGCCGAGCCGCCCTCCGCCACCCGTTTCACGGCGGCTGCGAACTCCTTCACGTCGGAGACGCGGTCCTTGAGTAGGTAGCCGACGCCCTCGGCGCTGCCCTGCAGCAGCTCGAGCGCGTAGCCGGACTCGACGTACTGGGAGAGCACGAGCACGCCGACACCTGGATGCTGCTCGCGAATCTCCTGCGCGGCGCGCAGGCCCTCGTCGGTGTGCGTTGGCGGCATGCGGATGTCGACGATCGCGATGTCCGGCTTGTACGAGCGCACCTTGAGCAGCAGCTCGTCCGGGTTGCCCGCCTGGCCGACGACCTGAAAGCCCGCTTCCTCGAGCAGGCTCGCCACCCCCTCCCGCAGCAAGACCGAGTCCTCGGCGATCACGACGCGGATGCGCGCCCCCAGGCCGTGCTCGGCCGCGTCGGCGCGCAGCGCCGGAAACTCGACCTCGCCGAGCTGGTAAAGCCGCTCCGGCTGGTCGAGGCCGCGCAACAGATGCGCGCCGAGATCGTGCAGCCCTTCGCGATGGCGGATCGCTTCGTGGGTGGTCTCCGAGACGAGCACCTGTCCGCCGTGGCCGGCGGCGCAGATCCGCGCGGCGCGGTGCACGTCGACCCCGACATAGCCGCCGTCGATCCGAAGCGGCTCGCCGGTATGGATGCCGATCCGCACGCGCATGACGCCGTCATCGCCGCTTTGGATCTCTCGCGCGGCAACAAGCGCGTCCTCCGCCTCGGCGAAGGCGGCCGAGAACTCGTCGCCGCGGCAATCGACCTCCTCGCCGCGGGCGGCGCTGAGCGCGGCGCGCACGTGGCGCCGGTGCTGCTCGAGCGCGGCCGGATAGGCATCGCCCAGCTCCCGCACCAGCCGCGTCGAGCCCTCGATGTCGGTGAACAGGAGGGTGACGCTCACCGGCCGAGTGTACGACGGCCGGCTAGGCGTAGACGGCGTCGCCGACGGCCGGACGGAGCCCGCGCCAGGCCGCATGCGCGTACGGGTGCTGGAAGACATCCATCGCATCGCACGCTTGCGCGTCCAGGTCGAAGGCCTCGCCGCTGCGCCAGTCGCGCACCGTGACCGTCAGCCGGTCGCTGTCGCTGTGCCAGATGAGGGTGATGGCGATGCCGTCGTTCTCTCGCTGTGCCAGTTCGGTTTCCATGCCGCCAAGCCTCCCCGACCGCGGCCGGGGCGGAAATGCGGCCAGCAGGCCTCTTGCGGTGTGGCTGCCCGCACCAGGCGGCTACGAGCGTCGTGGGGCGTAGTCGACCCGCCGGAAGGGCCAGCGGGAGTCGAGCCAGTCACTGACCGCTTGCCACAGCTGCAGGTCGAGTTCGGCTCGGCTTGCCCGCACCCACGACTGGACGTGCGCGTCGGTTGCGTCGCTGCGATCGGGGTAGATGTAGACGCAGCCGACGATCTCGGCGGTCAACGGATCGAGGACGGTGTAAGTGAACCCGCGCCGGTGTGCGAAGTCGTCTGCGTGGCGCTGCAGGTCGCGCAGGTTGTCGGCGGCGGTCCGCTCGTCGGGCCAGGAACTTGTCTCCCAGCCGGGAGTCGCGTGGATGTGGTCGACAGACGACCTCCAGGCCGCATAGTCGGCGTCGTTGTGCTCGGGGCCGAGTGGCTCGAGCCTGAACTGCGGAGTCTCGAGCCTGTGCGGCACGACGAACCTGTCGGGAACGAACGTGCGCTCAGCCACGGTCGCCTGACCCGCTGGCAGGAAGGCGCTGATGCGTGTCCCGCCAGCGGGTGGGCTCTCTAGCTCGAGTCGGCCGCCGGCTGCTTCGACCCGGTCGCGCAGGCCTTCCAATCCCGAGCCGGGCGAAATCGCGGCGCCGCCGACGCCATCGTCACTGACCTCCACACGCACACCCGCCGTTTCTCGGGTCACGCGCACGCTTGCCGCGGACGCGTTCGCGTAGCGGGCGACGTTCGTCAGCGCTTCTGCGACGACGTAGTAGGCGGCGGCCTCAAGATGTTCGGGCGGCCGCTCACCGATGTCGAGATCCAGCTCGACCGGCAGCGGAGCGCGCTCCGCGATCCCTGCGAGCGCGACCTCGAGCCCGCGGCTGAGGATCGCCGGGTGCAGTCCGCGCGCGATCTCGCGCAGCTCGGCAAGCCCGGTCGCGAGCCCTTCTCGCGCCGACGCGAGTACCGACGCTGCGCCTTGCGGATCCGTTGAGAGCTTCGTTTCGGCGAGACCCAGGGCGACCGAGAGCGCGACGAGACGCTGCTGCGCGCCATCGTGGAGGTTGCGCTCGAGTCGGCGGCGGGCGTTGTCGCCCGCCTCGACGATCCGCGCCCGCGAGTCGCGCAGCTCCTCAAGCTGGGCGCGCAACTCCGCCTGCAACTGCTCATTCTCCAGAGCGAGGCCGGCCGCGCTCGAGACCGCGTCGAGGAGCTCTTGATGCTCGCCCAGCGCTGGGTCATGCACGAGCGCTGCCACCTTGCGGCCCCGGCGTTCGAGCACCGTCACCGACCGCTCCTCGTCCGCACGGATCTCGACGGGACGGCCGTCGATCCCGACGTAGGTCTCCGATTCCGGAATCCAGTAGGCGAGCTCCAAAGAAGCATCGCCGAGCGCGCGCACAAGCGCATCGCGCAGACGACCGGGAGCGGGCATCCGTCCCAGCTCGAGGACCAGGTCACTGACGCTCGCCCGCGCCAGACGAGCGTTGAACAGCCCAAGCAGAAACGCGATCGGCACGGTTGCGAGCGCGATCTTCTGCGCGGCCGCCAAGCCCCGCGAGAGGCCGGGCGCGGGACCATCGGTGACAAGTTCCGCAGCCAGGAGCACGATCGTCAACGCACCGGTCACGAAGAGCGGCACCACTGCGCGACGCAGCGGCGGCGATGCGCCGCGCCACCGCCGCGCGAGCAACGCACCTGCGCAAACGGCGAGAACGATGCCGAGGACGCGCTGGCTGCTCATGATCGCGCTGTGCAGCCGCATGTCGTCGCGGACAAACAGCAGGTTGCTCGGGCATGGGCAGCCGTTCACGTGCTCGAAGCCCATGAACATCAACATCACCACCTGCACCACCGTTACAACGAAGTAGCCAGCGGAAACAACTGCGCGCTCCCAGCGCGAATGCAGCCGCCCCTCCGGGAACGCAAGCACCAGGTGCCCGACCAGCGCAGCCGGCAGCAGGCTGACGGCAAGACCGATCGTGAACGGCAGCGGCCGGCTTGCCTGCGCGAGCGAGCTTCCGAACAAGAGGAAGCCGGTCGCGATCATCAGCAGCCCGGTCCGATTCGCCGGCCGCCGCAACCAGGCAACGATTCCGCCGCCGACGAACGCGCAGCCGGCGATCACCGTCGTGACCGCGATAGTCGTCGTCGAGTTGCGCACGTCCCCGTGCGCCAGTGCGATTGCGCCACCGGTCGCGGCCGCGACGGCGCCGAGTCCGAGACTGGCCGCGACGCTGCGGACGCGGCGCGACGGAGCGTAGGCGGAGGGAACCGCGACGCTCACACGAGCAAAGCGGCCAGCGCGTCGGCGGAGAGCCGCTCCTTCTCGACGAAGCCCCGCGCCGGACTGTGCCGCAGCAACGGCTCCAAATCACGCCGGTCGCGACTCGAGGTCAACACGACCACAGGGGCATGATCCTGCGCAGCCAACTCCTCCGCAACGGCGAAGCCGTCCGCATCGGGTAGCTGCACGTCCAGCAACACCACATCGGGCGCCAACCGGCGAGCCAGCGCGACAGCCTGGACTCCATCGGCTGCCTCGCCCACGACGGAAAAGCGCTCCCCAAGCGCCGCCCGCGCCACTGCGCGGAAGGAGGCGTGGTCGTCGACGATCAGCAGCGTGTGCATGGGCACACCGTCGCACACGCACATTCGCCTGTCGGTACGGCTAACCCACCTTTTCGTGCGAGCTCGATCCGAGTGTGGTCAGCCGCACCCCAAGAGGCTGGCCAACCCCATTCCAGCAACAGGCGACGGCGGTCAGGCTCGAACCGTCACCCAATCGCTCTCGAAACCAAGGAGACGAATCATGAAAGCCTCGACCCGCCGCTTCATCCGCCACTACATCGAAATGGTCGTCGTGATGGTGCTGGGCATGTTCGCGCTCGGCGCGCCCGCTAATGCCGTCGTCCACACCTCCGGCCGGCCCGCAGTGATGCTCGCCGAGATGGCCGTGACGATGACGCTGCCGATGGTCGCCTGGATGCGCTTCCGCGGCCACACTTGGCGGCCCTGCAACGAGATGGCCGCCTCGATGCTCCTGCCCGCTGCCGGAGCGATCGGCCTCCTCGAAGCCGGTCTCGTCACGCACACCGGCCCGCTGATGGTCGTCGAGCACGCGGCGATGCTGGCGAGCATGCTGATCGCGATGCTGCTGCGCCGCGACGAGTACACCGGCCACCATCACCACCGACACGAGCCGGTAGCCGCGTGAACAGTCCCCCAACCTCGCAAACGTCGTCGATCGTGCAATCGAGCTCGGCGCGTCAACTCCAGGCGCCCATGACAGCAAAACGTTCGACTCCGTCGCTTCGACACACCAATCCGAAGAGACACACCATGAACTGGGTCCGCCGCGCCTGGCACTACCTGATCGACCGTCCGCTCGTCTGACCCGTCCCCTCGACCCCGGCTTGCTGCACTAGCTCGTCCAGCTGAGGGGGAACATCACCGGGCAGCGACTCGCTGCAATCCACACTGCACCAGCAGAAGGTCCGTGTCAGCGAACAGAAACCGGAGGATTCACCCATGGGCGTCGCGGTCATTCGCTACTCGGAGCAGCCCCAACTGTGGCAGAGCACCGAGGCGCTGACGCGAGAGAGGTGTGGCCCGAGTACAACCGACGTAAGCGGGTGAGGGTCGCCGCAAAAAATTGCGCGCGCGCAAAAAATTGTCGGCGAAGGCAACAACGATTTTTTAATCGCAAGTCGTCGCGGACAGTTGCCTCGCGCGCAGGTTAGTCGCACCGCCGGACGTTTGGGGCACTAGTGGGGGCACGCGCGCTCCGTAGAGGCGAAACCCGGCGCTGGTGGGCGGCGAGCGCCAGGCCGCGCTAGCGCGCTTCCTGTCGGTGGACGGCGAACTCGGTAAAACGGGGCGGCGGTCCCGCGGCGCGGCGATGTTCGCCCGCCACTTCTTGGATCGCCGGCTGGATCGTCTCGGCCATCCACCGATCGAACTGGTCGCGCGAGTCCCAGATCTCAACCAGTCGCATGCCGCCGTTGATCGGTCCCGCGACGTGAAACGTCAAGCCGTCGGGCCAATTCTCTGGCCAATTGATTCTCTGCGAGACGGCGTCGTAGTTCTCGGGCTTGAACCCGTCGAATTCCATGATGATTCCGATGGTCATCGCTCCCCCGTCCACTTCGGAAACGCGGCGAGTGTACTCGTTCGCGACAACGCGGCGCGGGCTGAACACTCGGATGCACCAGCGTCCTTACCCTCGGACGTTTAGGGACTTTGTGGGGCACGCGTCATACGTGCCCCACAGCCCTACAGAAACGAAACGCCGCCGTTAGCAGGGGACTCTTGGAGCTGGAGCGACGGGGGTCGATCACTCGTTCGACACGCGATCGAGATCAAGATCGATCCGTGAAACTTGGGGCGTACCAGCAGCCGATCCGAAGGACAGCGACGGTCCGATCGTCCGTGCGCGTTAGCTGCGTGAAACCTTGATGCGAGGTACAACTGGGACGTGTCGGTTGTCCGATACAGCTCGCTTCGCCGGTGACGCTCCCCGCGGAGCCGCCGGGCCTTCCGCCCCAATCCGAGCCGGGGGAGCGCAAGCTTGCGACGGTGCTCTTCGCCGATCTCGTTAGCTCGACGGAGTTCGGCGCTTCGCAAGACCCCGAGCGCACACGCGCGATGCTCGATCGTTTTTACGACGCGATGGCGGCTGAGGTCTTGCGCGCCGGCGGAACAACCGAGAAGTTCGTGGGCGACGCCGTGATGGCTGCGTTCGGCGTTCCGGTGGCACAGGAGGATCACGTCGAGCGGGCCTTGCACGCGGGGCTCGCGATGCGGCGTCGGCTGGAAGAGCTCTTCGGAGGGGCTCTTTCGCTGCGGATCGGGATCAACACGGGTGTTGTGGTGGTCGGTCGTGCTCGCGAGCAGAGTTCGTTCGTCTCCGGCGACACGGTCAATGTGGCCGCGAGGCTCGAGCAGGCCGCCGAGCCCGGGGAGATCCTGGTCGGCGAGCGGGCCGCGGCTCTGGTCCCAGGCGCGTTCGAGTTCGGGGCGCCGACACACGTCGAAGCCAAAGGAAAGGCGGGTGGCGTTGGGTGCCGGAGGCTCATCCGCGCCCTCTCCCTCATGCGCCCGCGCGGAGTTCCGGGTCTGCCGGCGGTGTTCGTCGGCCGTGACGACGAACTCGGTCTGCTCGGGCGGGCGTACGAGCGTGCTCGGACGACAGGTGAGCCGCAGGCCGCCACGATCATGGGCGAGGCGGGCGTCGGCAAGACCCGCCTGTTGCGCGAGTTGTGGGAGTGGTGCGGCAGAGAGGCGCCGGAGGCGTTGCGCCGAACCGGCCGCTGTGCGCCCTATGGACCGGCACGTACCTATCAGCCGCTCGCAGAGATCATCAAGGAGCACTTTGGCATCCTGGGCAGCGACAGTTCCGAGCGCGTGCTCACTCTGCTCGGCGGGCGGAAGATCCTTGCGCTCGCGCTCGGTTTCGACGTCGCGCGCGAGATCCATCCGATCGAGGCACGGGACCGCCTCCATGACGCCTGGATCGAGTTCGTCCGAGAGATCGCCGCCCGGGAGCCGCTCGCTGTCCTGGTTGAGGATGTCCACTGGGCGGAGGAGCCGCTCCTCGAGCTGCTCGAACGCACGCTGCTCGAAGTCCACGCGCCTCTCCTACTGCTCGTAACCGCGCGTCCGGAGTTCCTCGACCGGAGCCCAACCTGGGGGAGAGGGCGTGTGCCGAGCGAGTGGATCTGGCTCGAGCCGCTCGGTTCTGCCGACGTCGACCGGTGGCTCGAACAGCTCGTGACAGCCGAGGCTCCCGCGCCGGTCCGCGAACTGCTCGGCCGAGCGGAGGGTAACCCGCTCTTTCTCGAGGAACTGCTCGGGACGCTGATTGAGCGCGGCGCACTGCGTGGCGATCGCTGGGACGAAAGGTTCGTGCCGGGAGAGACCGGCGTCCCGGATACCGTTCAGGCCGTTCTCGCGGCGAGGATCGACCTTCTCTCCCCGCAGGAGAAGGCCGCTCTGCATGCGGCTGCGGTGATCGGGCGCACGTTCTGGTCAAGCGCGGTCAGGGAGCTGCTCGGCGGGGCGGAACCCGACTTCCGCGCCCTCGAGCTGCGGGACTTCGTGCGGCGTCGCTCGGGCTCGTCGCTGGAGGCCGAGCGTGAATATGTCTTCAAGCACGCCCTGACCCGCGAGGTTGCTTACGGGTCTCTGACGACGCGTGCTCGCGCGGTCCTGCATGCCGAGTTCGCGGCGTGGCTCGAGCGGCGCGGGCGGGGGAGGGACGACGACGCACCTCTGCTCGCTCACCACTATGCGGAAGCCGTGCGGCCCGAGGACGCGGACCTCGTCTGGGGTGACGAGACAGATCGTCACGCGGAAGTGCGGGCCTCAGCCGTCAGGTGGCTACGCCGCGCGGCCGAGCTTGCAGCTGCGCGGTTCGAGATCGAGGATGCGCTCGCGCTCCTCGCCCGGGGGTTGCGGCTCGAGCCGGAGGTCCAAAGCAAGATCCAAATCCTTGAGGAGACGGCGCGGGTGCACACGCTGCGGTATGACGCTCAGGGTTTCCGCGCCGCGATGGAAGAGGCGCTTTCGCTCGAGCCTGAGCCTGCCGTCGCGGCCGAGATCTATGCCCAGCTCGCTTATTACAGCCTCGGTCGTGCGTACATGTGGAAGAAGCCACCGCCGCGCGAGCTCTGTGAGCAGTGGCTCGCCAAGGCACTCGAGCTCTCAGACCCGGATACCCCGGCCCGCGCGTGGGCTCTGCTCGCCCACGCTGTGTCCGATCCGTCGGAGCGAGTGGCGACGGCGAAGGAGGTCCACCGCCTCGGGGAGGCACTGGGAGACCCGAGGCTCGTCGTGTTCGCATATGAGGCACAGACCCTCGCGGCGACAGAAGAAAATCGATACCAGGAGGCGTGCGACTGGGCCGACCGTGCGCTTACGGCTGCGCCAAAGCTCGCGAACCCGAACTACGAAAGCCACCAGTATTGGAACGCGGGCTTCGTTTATCTCCGCGCCGGCCGAATTGCCCGCGCCCGCCTCTTCGCGGAACACTTCGACGAGCTCGCATCGTCCCTTACTGCGCACGACGAGGTGCACGCCGTGGGCCTGCTCGCCGTGGTCGAGAGTGTGATGGGCGAATGGGAGGCGCTTAGAGACCTGGCGGCCCGGG
>JBKPJA010000122.1:0-11577 GCA_046730515.1 Actinomycetota bacterium
GGTCCGGACCGTCCCGCATGATGTGAACACGAGCACCTCGCCGTCCCGCGAGAGCTCGTCCGACGATCTCTTCCGCTCGTCCCCAGCCGTAGAAAGGCGCGGTGTCGATCCAGTTCACGCCGAGCGCGAATGCCCGGTGAACGGCGCGCACCGCTTCGCGCGGCTCCTGCTCGGGCCAGCGGACCCGCCACTCTCCAGATGCGCCGAACGGTGCCGTCCCCACCACCGACCGGACTGATCGCGAGCGGGCCGAGCGATCGTCGCTCCACGTCGAGAGCGTATTCGCCGGGATTAGTGGTGCAGCGTCGAGAAGTACGCGTGCAGCAGGTCGTGGCCCCAGAAGAGCGCCACGATCGACCCGAGTGCGAGGAATGGGCCGAACGGCACGCCCATCTTCCGAGCTGCGGCGCCGTGTCGCGCGAACAAATAGATCCCCGGGATCATCGCGGCGAGCATTCCGAACATCAACGCGACCGAGACGGTCTTGCCGAGCGCCGCGCCCATCAGCAGCGCGAGCTTGACGTCGCCCATTCCCATCCCCGCGGGATAGGCGAGCGCGGCTCCGAACAAGAACCCGGACGCCCCCACCGCGGCGATCGCCCACTGCGGGCTCAGCGTGAGCGCCGAGTTCGCGACGAGCACGACGACCGCGGCCGGCAGAACGATCAGATTCGGGATGATCCGATGCTCCGCGTCGATCGCAGACACGGCGACCAGCACGCAGCAGAAGAACGCGGCGACCAGAGCCTTCCAGCTGACTCCGAACGCCAACACGCAGCCGGCGACAAGCAGCGCGGTCGCGAGCTCGATCCCGGGATAAACGAGCGGGATGCGCACCCCGCAGTCACGGCAGCGCCCGCGGAGCAGGGCATACGAGGCAAGCGGCACGTTGTCGTGCCAGCGGATCTCGTGCCCGCACTCCATGCATGCCGATCGGGGCTTGACGAGCGAGCGCCTGAGGGGCACGCGCGCGGCGACGACGTTCAGGAAGGAGCCCAGAGCAAGCCCGGGCGCGAAGGCGACGGCAGCGAGGGCGAAGTCCACGGAGGGACTATCGGCAGGGATTAGCCGGTGCTGTAATTCGTCGGCGGATCGGGCTGCGCGTACACGACCGGCACCCCCGGAGCGCCGCTCGGGATGTCCTCGATCTCCGGGAAGGAGTGCGTGACGACCTTCTGGCCGATGACCTCCGTCCCCGCGATCATCGGCCCCTCCGTCTGGGAGGTCGTGTCGAGCTCGATGTTGTAGTTCCCCCAAAGGCCGCCCTGGAAGTAGGAGCTCACGACCTGGATCGAGTCACCGGTCGGTAGCTGCCCGCCCGAGCCGGCGGCGACGATCACCAGCATCTCGGTGTTGGGATTCCAGGTGTTGAAGTCGCAGTTCGAACCGTCGGCGGAAATACCGCCGCAGAACTTCGTGTCCTTGATCAGCATCGTCCCGGAGAGGTAGAGCGTCGCCGTGCCGTTGTACTGAATGGGCACGTTCTGGAAGCCGTAGTCGACCATCGCGCTGCCGTCGATGTAGATCGTCCCGAGTACCGTCAGCACCTTCGCCGTGTGGTTCCACGACAACTGCCCGAGGACGACTCCGGCGGAGCTCTTCGCGACGCAGCTGTAGTCGCTCGACGGCGGGGTCAGGTTGAAGATCGTGGGAACGCTGTCGTTGCGCACGCCGTCGTTGTCGAAGACGGGCGGCGTGCCGCTCACCACGCTGCACGGGAACTGCGGGCCGGGAGCGGCGTTCGCGTACCAGCCGTCGAGGTCGACGCTCGGCTTCGTCAGCGCAGGCGGGACCGAGTCGATGTAGTTCGCAAAGACCATGTCGTCGGGACCACAAGGGTTGTGCCACGGGCCGTTCTTGTACGAACAGCCGCCGACAATGTGAGCCTCGTTGATCGGCGCGCTCGACGTGCCGATGTTCGTGTTCACCGCGAGCGTCACGTTGCCCTTGACGACGAGTGGGCCGGCGCTGATCTGGGAGGGCGTGTTCAGGCAGAGATTCCCCATCACGTACAGAGGCGACTGCATGTTCTCCGAGTTCTCGAGCGTCATGTCGCAGGTCGATCCCGTCTGCAGCGAGACGACGTAGTTCCAGATCGGATTGTTCGGGGGCTCCATGAAGCTCGCGCGGATATGCGTCGTGGCGCGGATGTACCGGATCACGACACGGCCGCCGATCGGGTTGCGCATCACGCCCTTGGCGTTGACCGTCCACGTTTTCGTGAAGTTGTCGAGCGTCCCCCACCAATACGCCGTGCCGCCTTCGTACGTCGCCGAGGCCGCGCTCGCCTCATTTGACGGCAGCAGCGTCGGATCGAGAGCGTTGTTCGACTGGTTGTCGAGGATCGCCATGGCGCTGTTCAGACCCGCCTCTGCGAGTGAGAAAGCCGTCACGTCGTTCCGCTGGCGCGACGCCCAGCGTTGGTTGTCCGTCGTATACGTCATCACCGTCAGGCCGACCGCGCTCAGGACGACGGTGACGCCGAGCGTCATGACGAGCGCAAAGCCGCGCTCGCAGCGGAGGCGTTGGAGGCGGGGGCGGATGTGAGGCACGCGCACTGCGGTCGATTGGTCGTCGGACGCCGCAGTGGTCCGTGCACCGCTGTTAACGGCGGTCAACCCGCCCCCGGCAATCCCCCGCGCGAGTGAGCGACGGGGCGCTCTAGCCGGAGGTGAAACTCGGCGCGTCCGGCAGACCCGAGGTGTTCGGGTTCCCCGGCGCGCCCAACGGAAGATCTGCGAGCCCCGGCAGCGGCTTCATCTGCGCGCTCTGGCCGATCGACATCGTGCCCGCGATGATCGGGCCCTCGGTCTGGGCCGACTGGCCGACGCTGACGAGTCCCTGCGTGAAGATCGCGCCCTGGAAGTAGGAGCCCTGGTTCAGCGTCACGCCGCCCTGGGAGACGAACATCAGCATCGACGTCGACGGCGTCCACGCGCTGAAGTCGCAGCTGGAGCCGTTGTAGGCGGCGGTGTCGGCGTTGGTGTTCCAGCCGCAGACGACCCCGCCCGTCGTCAACGACACGGTCCCTGAGACGTACATCGCCATCATGCCGCCGCTGCCGTCGGAGCCGTCCGTCAGATGGACGCCCTGGTAGTTGACGCCACGGTACTTGACGAGGCCGCTGATCGTGACGTCGCCATCGATGAAGACGTCGCCGCGCACCGTCAGGATGTGATTCGTCGCATCCCAGTCGAGCTCGCCGGTGACCGAGCCCGCCCAGTCCTTCGTCTGGCAGCTGTAGTTCGTCGCCGGCGTGAGGTTGAACGTCGGCCCGCTGTAGTTGCGCGTCGAGTCGGTGTCGAACGACGCGCCGGTCAATGTCCCGCACGAGGACGTACCGAGCTGGTAACGGCTGATCGGGGAGTTCTGGTAGTAGTTGTCCCAGTCGCTGTTCGTCACCGTCGGTGAGCTAATTGCCGGCGCGGAGGTCGAATAGCCGCAGCCTGTGCACGCCGAGGCAGCCTTGACGTAGAAGTAGTCGGTTGACGGCGAGCATGTATGCGGTGTGTTCGCTGTGAGGACGCCGGTGTTGCTCACCGAACCGCTCGTACAGCCGTTGGCGATCTTCGCGGAGGAGATGTCCTGCTCCGGAGTCTTGATGCCCACGCCCCGCGTGGAGCCGGAGAGCCAGACGAGCATGTTGCGCACCTCGAGGGCGATCGGGTCAGCGGGGTTCGTCTCCGTGATGTCGCCCTGGTTCTTGAAGCAGAGGTTCCCCTCGATGTAGAAGGAGGACGAGACCGCCGCGGTCTGGTCGAGCGTGACGTTGCAGATGTTGGGGGTCGTGTCCTTGATGAAGATGTAGTTCCACGCGGTGGTGACGTTCTGCTGGGAGACCTGCGGGCGGATGTGGATCGTCGCGGTCAGCGTTCGCGTCGTCGGCTGACCTCCGAAGGGGTTGCGCACCTGGCCCGTGGAGGTGACGTACCAGTTCTGGGTCGAGCTGTCGTACGTGCCCGAGTACGTCGCGGTGCCGCCGTCGTAGTTGACCACGATCGGGTTGCACGTGTTGCCGAGCAGCGGGGCGGCGGATGGGTTCGCGGGTGGGCTCGCGCAATCTTGGGGCTGGTTCGGCGGCTGGGGATGCAGAGCGTGCGCGTCGTAGGCGCTCGGCACCTTTGCGAGCAGCGCCGTCGCGTCGTTGATCCCCGCCTCCGCGAGCTGATACGCGCTGACCCGGTTCTTCGACTGGGTCGCGGCGCGCGAGTTCGCCGTCGTCGCCTCGACGACGGTGACGACGGTCATGCCCAGCACGACCGTGACGCCCAGCGCCATGATGAGCGCGAAGCCGCGCTCGTTTCCGAGTTTTCGCCGCAGTAGCCGCATGAGTTTGGGATCTAGATCCTGGTGCTGTTCCTCAAATAGATGGTGTCGGTCAGTTTGTAAATCCCCGTTGTAGTGACTCTGTTGGCGCCGACCGGGAGGCTGACACTCACCCATGCGAGGCATCCGCAGCCGGCGACGTGGGAGAAACCCGTGAAGGGCGTGGACGTGGTGAGGTAGTCGGCCAGCTTCGTCCCGGAGGCAGAGCTACATGTCGTGCCGGCCTGGCGGTAGAGCGACCACCTGGTGGTGGAGCCGGACATCTGGGCCGTGCAGTAGGTGACGTCGCCACTCGCGCACGCGGTGATCTTGAGCGTCACGGTGCTCTGGCTCGCCGTCCACGGGTTCGGTGAGTTCGGGCTCACGTCGTATGCGCAATGGATGTCGCGGCGCAGCTTGTCGAGCGCCAGCCGAGTGTTCAGCTGCGCCGTGAAGCGGTTCTGCATGTCCACGTCCGCCTTGCTGGCGGAGTTGAAGATGTCCGTGAGGCCGCCGAAGACGATCCCCATGATCACCATCACCGTCACCATCTCGACGAGGGTGTAGCCGCCCTCGCTACGTAGCCGCCCGATCAACGCGTCCTCGCCTTCACCTCCGCGAGCACATGGCGGGCGGCAAGCTCGCTCTTGGATCCGATTCCCCAGAGGCGCTCGGCCTTCTGGTCGGCGGCGATCAACAGCTTCACGGCCTCGGCGCCGTGCCACCATCCGAATTTCGCGCCGGTGGTAATCCAGGCGTTCTGGTACAGGAAGTGGCGCACGTTGGCGTTCGTCGGCCTCGGGTGGCTCGACAGCCAGCCCGAGAGGCGTCGCGCGCGGTCCGGAAGCGGGACCTCCTTCAGCGGTTCCTTCGGCGCGCCTTTGACGACGAACGCCGGCGTACGGGCGGCCGGCTTCGCCGCGACCTTGTGGGTCGGAGCCACTTGGTGAGTCGTTGGCGCGACGCGCTTTGTCGACGGCGTGGGGGTCGGGAGCGGCGCGACGACCGGCTGGACAGGCACGACCGCGGTACCCAGATACGGGGACGTGTCTTCGGGCTCGCCACTCTCCGCGTAAGAGGATCGGTTCAGGGAGACCGTGACGGTGGGCGCGCCGGTGTCCTTCAGCTTCGTGCCGGCCGCCGGGCTCTGGGAGACGACGCGGTTCGCTGCGTAGCCGTGGACCGAGCCGATCACCTTCCACGCGAAGCCGGCATCCTCGAGCGCGCCCTTGGCGAAGACGAATGCCTGGCCGGTCACGTCCGGGACGACAACGGTCGGGGTGCTCACCGGCGTCTGGCGCTTGGTCACCGGAGCCGAGAGCCGCTTCGCCGCGCCGTAGGTCAGCGTTGCGCCGGCGAGCAGGCAGACGAGTCCGAGCACCACAAGGCGTGGCAGATGAGCGGCTACCCGAACAGCCATATCCCGGCAATCGGCAGTAATCCGATCAAGCTGAAGCCCCTAGTGGGTGAGGGTGAAGGCGACGACGGGGCCGGAATCCGGCTCCACGCCTTGAAAAGTCCGGCCGGCGGTCGGCTCGAGCGGCGTCGGGGCGTCCTGCCAGCGGAAGGCGCGTCCGGCGAAGCTCTGGAACCAGGTCTCCTCCTGCGGCCAGGCCGTCGGCGGCTGGAGTTGGAGGTGGAGGTGCGGGCCGCTCGCGTCGCCCGTCGCGCCGACGAGGCCGATCTGCTGGCCGGCGCTCAGATGCGCGCCGTCGACAACCGACGGCGCCTCGTAGGCGAGGTGGCAATACGTCCAGACCTGTCCGTCGTACGCCTGCAGCGTCAGCCCGATGCCGCAGCGCGGATCCGGTTGGTCCCACGCGTTGAGGACGACGGCATCCGCGAGCGCATAGACGGGTGACCCCTCCGGCGCGGCGATGTCAACGGCGGGATAGTCGTGGTGCATGTGCGCGGCGGAGACGAGGCTCGGGCCGCCCCCGACGGGAAAGACGTAGCCGCCGCCGTAGCTCGGACCGCCCAACACGGACGAGGCGCCCTGATTGAACGACGGCGCCTGGGCCTTCTGCTGCGCGGACTGGAGATCGCCCTGAGCCTTCTGCAGCGCTGCACGCGCTTGATCCGATGCATCGTGTGCCTCCGACACGTGCACGTCGTAGAGCACGGCACGGCGTTGCGCCGCCAGCCGGTCGGAGAGGAGCGTCGCACCGGCGACCTTCGCGTGCAAGCGCCTCGACACGTTGAGCATCGCGCGTTCCCGCGCAACCGATGCGACGAGTGCGTCGTTCGCGCGGACGACTCGGGCGCGGGCGTGGTCGAGCGCTTGCTGGAGAGCCTGAAGGTCCGCCGGCTCAGTCGGTCCACCCTGGCCGTACGTGTTCGCAAGCTGAAGCACCTCGTTCACGTACCAGTCCGCGTGGTTGTACGAGAACACGGCCCGCGCGATGTCCGACTGTCCGCCGCAGGCGGCGAGGTAACGCGCTGCAGCGTAGATCGCGTCCGCGGCGTTCCACGGATCGGCGATCCCGTCGCCGTTCGCGTCGACTCCCCAGCGCAGCCACGTGTCGGGCATGAACTGCATCCAGCCGATTGCACCCGCGGAGCTTGGGCCCATGTTCTGTCCGAAGTTCGACTCGACCTTGTTGATCGCCGCCAACACCTGCCACGGGACGCCGTAAGCCGCGCCGGCGCTGTGCCATAGCTGGGAGAGTGCGGAGATCGGCAACTGCTCCGGATTCGCCGGCGGCGTCGTGAACGAGACGGGCACCGAGATCGAACCGGGCGCGTTCGGCGAGGACGCGCTCGGCAGTGCGATCGAGGCTCCGGCGGACGACGGCGCCGACGACACCGTGAAGCCGATCGGCCCGGCGGCGCGCGCCGAACCTGCGACGAGAGCGAACCCGATCGCGGCTACCGCGAGGGTGCGTCTCATTTAGTTCCCTGCGAGACGCAGGCTTGGCAGCGGCTCTTCCGGTTCCAGCTGAGGCTCCGGAGTTGCGCCCGCCGGATCTGCCTCGGCGGCTTCTTCCGCGCGACGCTGTCGCTCTTGCGCCGCCTGCCGCTTCAGCGCGTGATCGAGCGAGACCATGAAGTCGTGCCGGTTGGTCGCTGCGTTCGCTGCGACCTCCGGATCGACCTCGGCGGCGAGCACGTGGTTGATCAGCGCCTCCGTGAACGACTGCATGTCGAAGAACGCGCCTTCCGCGATCGCCTCGGGAATCCCCTCCGGCTCGTTCTCGCGAATGAGATCCGCGATACGGGTGTTCGTCACCATCACCTCGACGGCCGCGACGCGACCGCCATGGATCCGCGGCAGAAGCCGCTGTGAGATCACTCCGCGCAGAACCCCGGCCATGATCGAGCGGATCATCGGCTGCTTCACCCCGGGGAAGAACTCGACCATGCGGCCGATCGTCTCGGCGGCGTCGACGGTGTGCATCGTCGAGAGCACGAGGTGGCCCGATTCGGCCGCCTGCAACGCTGTCTGGGCGGTCTCCGCGTCGCGCAGCTCGCCGATCAGGATCACGTCGGGGTCCTGACGCAACGCGCGACGGAGCGCCTGCATGAAATCCGTCGTGTCGAGCCCGACCTCGCGCTGGTTGACGATGCACGCGTGATCGGGATGGAGGATCTCGATCGGATCCTCGATCGTGACGATGTGCTGGCGCCGCGACCGGTTCATGTAGTCGATCATCGCCGCGAGGGTCGTCGTCTTTCCCGAGCCGGTCGCGCCGGTGACGAGGACGAGACCACGGTGCTCGTCGGCAAGACGCTGCACGCCCTTGGGGAGCGACAACTGCTCGAAGTTCGGCACGTTCTTCGGGATCACGCGGAACGCGAACGAGATCGCGCCGCGCTGCTTGAACGCGTTGACGCGGAAGCGCGGGAGATCCTCGCTCTGGTAGGCGATGTCGAGATCGCCGGTCTCCTCGAACTGGCCGAGCTTGAACGGCGCACTCGCGCCCACGGTCTCGAGCGCCGAGCGAAGCGCTTCCTCGTCGAGCGGCGACTCGCCGTCCATCGGCCCGAGCGAGCCGTCACGCCGGAGGATCGGGGGCTGGCCGATCTTGAAGTGGATGTCGCTCGCGCCGAGCTCGACGGCGCGCCGGAGGATGGCGTTCAGGTCCATGGAGCGGTCCGAGCCTGCATCGGCAGGCGCGGCGCGCCCCTTTAGCAGCCTTTGAGCCCGAGGTGCCGGTAGTAAGGATTCTGAGCGATCGCCTGGAGGTGCTGGACCGCCGCGCGTGTGGCGGCGGCATCGCCTCGTGCCGCCGCGTCGTGGATCCGACCCCAGGTCGCGTGGAGCTTCTCGTTGTAGGCGAGCGCCTTCTTCCAGACCGCCTCATCGCTGGCCGGCGGGCGCAGCTTCCGTGCGTCCTTGAGGAACTTGGCCTGGATCGCGAGCACGTGGAAAGAGAAGCGCTCGTCCTTGTGCAGTTGCGTACCCGACGCCGCTGGTATTTGCCTCACCTGATCCGTCGCCTGTGCGCACAACCTTTCGACCGCCGCGACGAACTGCGGGTGCGTGAGGCGCTTGTTGCTCGAGCCGCCCCCGCACGCTGCGACGACCAGGACGGCGAGCAGAATCCACGCACGCTTCACGCCGCGACGGGCCCGTACGCACGACCGGGATCGCCGGCTCGCCGGGCACACAGCTCGATCAGCTTCATCGCGCGGCGTTCCAGGCCACGCGCGGCCGAGGGCGCAACGAGCTCCCCGGTGACGATCTTCTCCAACGCGCGCCACGTTACCGGCAGCCGCATGAGTGCGAAGACGACACGTGGAAACTTGTCGAGCGCGACCTTTGCTCCCCACCCTGCCGACGCAATCGGATCGAGCGCGCGCCGCACCGCAAGTGCATAGGCGTCGAGCGACGTGACGCGGCCGGCGAGCAGGTCGCCGATCGCGTAAGTCGCGAGGCGTGCGCTGACGAGCGCTTCGTAGATGCCGTCGCCCGAGACGGGATCGATGAGACCGCCGGCGTCGCCGACGAGCAGTGCTCTTCCGCTCGCAAGGCGCGTGGTCGGGCGACGCATCGGCAGGCGGTGGCCGCGCTTCTGCTCGACACGGGCCGGGTCGATGCCGTGCCGTTCGCAGAGCACACGCAAGTCCTCGCGTGCGCGGCGCCCGACCGACGACCAGCCTCCGACGCCGACATTGACGTGGTCGCCTTTCGGAAAGACCCAGCCGTATCCGCCCGGGATGATCCCGAGCTCGATCACCATTCGTCCCGCGTATCGCTGCTTGTCGACGTCTGCGTCGAGGACGTTCCCCTCGAGCGCGACGCCGTGCACGATGTCGTCGCCGAGCCCGAGTGTGCGCGCCGTCGTTCCGTTAGCGCCGTCAGCACCGACGAGAGCGCGAACTTCGACCGGAGTGCCGTCGACGCGTACGCGCTCCTCGGACTCGACCTCGACCCGCACGCCGTCGCGGAACTCGGCGCCGGCTTCGACCGCGCGTTCGACGAGGAAGGCGTCCAGGCGGCGGCGCTGGGTCATCAGACAAAGCGTCCGAGAGCCGCGTTCGAAGGATCGTCCGTAGCGAAGGCGGCACTCGACGCGCGCCACGACGTCCTCGACGACGGGCTCGACGGAGAACGGGAGCTCCTTCACGGCGCGCAAGGTGAGCCCGCCCCCACACGGCTTGTCGCGCGGGAACCGTTGTTTGTCTATTAGTCAGACGCGCGCGCCCGCGCGCGAGAGACGATATGCGGTAACTGACCCGGCTGGGCCCGCGCCGACGACCGCGACGTCGAAGTGCTCCACGCCGAGATGGTAGAGCGGATCAGGAAGCCGGCTTTCCTGCCAGATACGCGGCCTCGGAAACGACCGAGCACGCGAAAGTGATCCCGGTGTCAATCCCCTGCCCCGACGCGGTTTGCAGGATCGCGCCCGACGCCCAGGACGCCTGCAGCTGAGCCAGCGTCGTGATGTGCGTCACCGCCGCCGGCGAGGTGAACAGCTCGATGTAGACGTGCCACGGCACGTTGAAGTCGCCGCCGGTTCGTGCGACTCCGATCAGGTGGTCGTGGCCCGGGACGGCCGAGGGATCTGAGCCGTAGGTGCCCGCCTCCACTCCGGTGGCAACACCCGCAATCGTGCTGTCGTGGTCCGGACAATTGCCCGGCACCCCCATGCAGTTGAACGTCCCTGCGGTTCCCGGTGGATAGACGACCAGGTAAAGCGGCGCCACCGCGTGCGGGTTGACCGTGTTGATCGGATTGGTCGGGTTCAGCGGCGCCAGTCGGTCCGGCGTGAGCAGGTAGACGAGGCCGCCGGTCGAGTCGTCGTATGCGGGCTCGATCGAGGCCTTGCCGACGATTCGCTCTCCGCTCGGGGTCGAGCCGGCCAGTGCACTGAGCGGGAAGAAGCAGACAAGCGCGCCCGCGACCAATGCCTGGACCAGTCTCGATCTCAACATCACACACCTCCCGTGTAGAAGTACGGATCGAGAAGGCGGACCTGCGTGATCCGGTCGATCGGGAGCGCGTTGCGGGCGGACGTCTTGCGAATCGCCTCGGGTGTCGGAGCGTCGTAGACGCAGTACGTCTTCCTGGCGTCCTCACTCACGTAGGAGTGCATCCATGTCACTCCCGCGCCCGCGTTCCGCTCGGCGAAGATCGAGAACGTCCTGTCGCCCTCCTTCGGCATGTCGACTCCCTCCGGGAACGTACGCTCGACGATGTAACGCGGCATCTCACGCCTCCTTCGTCTCCATCGACGGTAGGAGGGAGGAGGATCCGCGTCATCGGGAGACCTCCCCCGTTTGCGGACGAGCGTTACCCGTCTATCGAGACGAGCCCGAGCCGTACGGCCTCGACGCTCGCCTCGCCGCGTGTGCGCACGTCGAGCTTCCGCAGGATCGCCGACACGTGGTGGTCGACGGTCTTCTCCGAGAGGAACAGGCGGTCGGCCACATCCCCATTCCTGAGCCCTCGGGCGACAAGGGCGAGCACTTCCAGTTCGCGGGCGGTGAGGTTCGCGGGGTTGTCGCGCGTCGCCGGACGCGGTCCGCGAGGGAGGCCGCGCACGCCGCGCTCTCGGAGCCGGCGCGCGGCGATCGCTGCAGCCTGCTGCGCTCCCAGAGCCTGAAGCTCGCCGTGTGCGCGGAGAAGCGCGTCGTCATCGTCCGCTTCGGAGAGCGCGAGTGCGGCCTCGTAGGGACAGCCGAGCTCGCGCCACACCTCGGCCGCGCGGATCGACTCTCCGTTGAGTTGGAGCGCGAACGGCTCCGCGTCGATGGTCGGAATCGCGTCGCTGATGCCTGCGCGTCGGCGCCACACCGCGAGCTCCCCGATCATCCACGCCGCTTTGA
>JBKPJA010000123.1:0-11506 GCA_046730515.1 Actinomycetota bacterium
ACGTGCGTATCGCCTCCGTAGTGCACGACGGCGGTGCCGAAGCGACCGTGCAGCGCCACTCGTCCACCGAGCCGCTCGCCGAGCTCGCGCGCAAAGGCTCCCGCGTCGCCAACGACCGCGAGATCGAAGTCGAAGCGATGCGACCGCCTTAGCAAGAGGTCGCGGACTGTTCCGCCGACGAGGTACGCAGGTCCGGGGAGTGCGTCGAGCACCGGCGCGAGCCGGTGGAGCGCGCGCAGCTCATCCGCAAAATCCACCTAAAGCAGCGCGACCGCGTCGATCTCGACGAGCGCGCCCGACGGCAAGCCGGCGACTTCGACCGTCGCGCGCGCCGGTGGCAGGTCACCGGCGTACCGCGCGTAGACCTCGTTCATCCCCTGGAAGTCGTCGAGGTTCTGCAGGAAGACCGTCGTCTTCACGAGCCGGTCGAGACCACTGCCCGCCTCCTCGAGAATTGCGCGAAGGTTCGCGAACACCTGCTCCGTCTGCTCTCCGATCGTGTCGCCGCGCATCTCCGTGTGCCCCGGCTCGAGCGGGAGCTGACCTGAGACGAAGACGAAACCGCCTGCCTTGATCGCCTGCGAGTACGGCGCGCCCTGAAACGGCGCGGGCGCAGCCTCGGTGCGAACGCCTTCCTTCACCGCTCGTCCCTGCGCGGCCGAGCCGCCTGGGCGAGCGCAACTCCGAGCGACTTGAAGATCGCCTCGAGCACGTGCTGCGTGTCGCTGCCTTCGATCAGGCGGACGTGCAACGTCAGTCCCGCGGCGTCCGCGAGCTCGTTCAGGAACCGCGCCGCGAGGTCCCCGCTCAGACCGCCCACGCGCGCCTCCGACAGGTCGACGTTCGAGACGACGAGCGGCCGACCCGAGGCCTCCAGCGCGACGTGCGCGAGCGCCTCGTCCGCCGGCACGACGCCGGAACCGAAACCGCGGACACCGTCGGCACGCAGCGGCTTGCCGAGCGCCTCGCCGAGCGCGCGGCCCGCGGCGCTGATCTCCGCGTCGGCGGTCGAGGGCTCCACCTCCAGTGTCAGGTCGAACGAGGCATGCGCGGCCAGGAGCGCCAACAGGTGGTCGAGCACCGACAGGCCGGTCTCGACGTTCGCCGCGCCGGCGCCTCCCACGCTGACGCGGACGCTCGTGCGTCCCTGGCCTGTCGTCGCCATGCGCCGGAGCGTATCGGCTCGGCTGGTCTTTGCGGATCGCGAAAATGGGCCGTTCGGCCCATGACACGAGGCGACGAGGGGGCGATCGTGCCTCGTAGACCGGGATGCGATCCTTTGCGGCCTCCGTCACTACGGTTGGTGTTCTCTGCGCATGGCTTTGCGGCGGTGCGGCGGCACGAGGACCCGCGACTCGGCTCTACGCCGTCGGCTTCAGCTCGGATCGTGCGCTAACGGAAGCAGTGCGGAGTGATGGAGTCGTCTTGCGGCGCGTGCGGTCGATCGCCGTCGCGGAAATTCGATCGTGTCGAACAGACTTCGCGGCGCTCGCTCGCCGGAGCCCGGGAATCCGATTCGTCCAACTCGTCCGCCCACGCGAGCCGGCGCTCGAGCCTGCGCTGACGGTCGCGGCCGGATTCACGACTCCGTTCGAGTGGCAATTCGCGACGGTGCACGAAGACCTTGTGCCGCAATCGGTGTTGCGCGCGGCGGCCTCCGTCACGATCGCGACCATCGACACCGGCGCCGATCTCACAGCGCCGGACCTCGCCGCGAAGGAGCCCCGCGCGTACAACCTGCGGCTCGGCAACGACGATGTTCGCGACACCAACGGCCACGGGACGTTCGTCGCTTCCCTCGCAGCCGGCTCCGTGACAAACGGGGAAGGCATTGCGGGTTTCGGCGGCGACGCGAAGCTGCTCGTGGTCAAGGCAAGTCACGCCGACGGATCGCTCAGTGACCTGGACGAGGCGAACGCGATCGTCTACGCAGTCGATCACGGCGCGCGCGTTATCAACCTGAGCGTCGGCGGCCCCGACACGTCGCTGACCGAGCGGCGCGGGATTCAGTACGCGGTCGATCACGGGGTGCTCGTCGTCGCGGCGGCGGGGAACGAGTTCGATGACGGCAACCCGGTCGAATATCCTTCGGGGCTCCTCCAGCCCGTCGGTTCGAACGGCGTCGGCGGCATGGGTCTTTCGGTCGGCGCGTCGACTCAGGACGGCGCCCGCGCCTTCTTCTCCAACACGGGCTCGCAGATCTCACTCGTCGCACCCGGCGACGAGATCTTCGGCGCTGTCTCGTCGCTCTCGTCGACCGACGAGTATCCGCGCGTTGCGCTGCCCGGGTCATCCGCCGGCGCCTACGGCTTCTCGAGCGGCACGTCGTTCTCCGCTCCCGAGGTCGCCGGTGTGGCCGCGCTCGTGATGGCCGCAAATCCGCTGTTGCGCGCGAGCGAGGTCGCGGAGATCCTGAAGGAGTCGGCATCCGGCCGCGGCGCTTGGAACCCCGAGCTCGGCTACGGCGTCGTCGATGCGGCTGCTGCTGTTGCGCGCGCACAGGGCCGGGGCGATCTGCTCGTGAGCGGAACTCGAACGCGAGGTCACGTACGGCTCCGCTGGTTCAGTCCCACCGCCGAGCGCTACCGCGTGAGCGTCCGTCTCGACCGCCGCCCAGCGCATGTCGTCCTCCGGCGTACGACGAACACGGCTGCGACCTTCGCCGTGCGCAAGGGCCACCGATATCTCTTCACGGTGGTAGGCCTCGGCGCCGACGGCACAGAGACCACTTCCTCGAGCTACACCGTTCGCGGCTAGGCCGTAAAGGGATTGAACGCGTCGCCTAGACGGTGACGCGTTCGATCTGCGCGCCGAGCGCGCGCAGGCGCTCGTCGATTCGTTCGTACCCCTTGTCGATCTGATGGACGGCGCCGATCGTCGACTCGCCGTCCGCGCAGAGGCTCGCGAGCAGCATTGCCATTCCTGCACGGATGTCGGGGCTCTCCATGCGTTGGCCGTACAGACGCGCGGGACCGGTGATCATGACGCGGTGCGGGTCGCAGAGGATGATGCGCGCTCCCATCGCGACGAGCTTGTCGACGAAGAACAGGCGGCTCTCGAACATCTTTTCGAAGATGAGGATCTCGCCGCGGGCCTGCGTGGCGATCGTGACGGCGATCGACGTGAGGTCTGCGGGAAAGGCAGGCCATGGACCGTCCTCGAGCTTCGGGATGTAACCGCCGAGGTCGTCGCTGATGACGAGCGACTGGTCGGACGGCACATGCACGCCGCGCGCCCCGATCTCGGCGTGGACGCCCAGCCGTTTGAACGCGGGCAGGATCGACACAAGATCTTTCGGCTCGACGTCCTCGATCGTCACGTCGCTGCGCGTGATCGCCGCGAGCCCCACGAGGCTCGCGATCTCGATGTGATCCGGACCGATCTGCCAACTGCCGCCGCCCAGCCGCCGGACTCCCTCGATTCGGAGGACGTTCGATTCGATCCCTTCGATTCGCGCCCCGAGCGAGACGAGAAAGCGACAGAGGTCCTGCACGTGCGGCTCGCACGCCGCGTTGCCGATCACCGTCTCTCCCTCTGCGAGCACGGCGGCCATGACGGTGTTCTCCGTGGCCATCACGCTCGCCTCGTCGAGGAAGATGTGGCGGCCGCGCAATCGCTCCGCGCGCATCTCGAAGACGCCGTCGACCTGGATCTCGGTGCCGAGCTCGCTGAACGCATGGATATGCGGGTCGAGCCGACGGCGCCCGATCACGTCACCGCCGGGCGGGGGAACGACCGCCGCTCCGAGCCGCGCAAGTAGCGGCCCGGCGAGCAGGAACGACGCGCGCATCCGGCTGCAGAGATCCGTGTCGAGCGAGTGCTTGCGGATGTCCGCCGCGTGAACACGCAGCTCGTTGCCGCCGACCCACTCGACGTCCGCCCCGAGATCGAACAGGAGCTCGACCATCGTGTCGACGTCGAGAATCCGCGGGACGTTGGTCAGGGTGACCGGCTCGTCCGTCAGCAGGCACGCCGCGAGGATCGGGAGAGCGCCGTTCTTGTTCCCCGCCGCGCGAACCGTTCCCGACAGCGGACGGCCGCCTTCGATGACGAAGGACTCAGCAGCGCGACTGGTGACGGCAGCCACCGCGGTAGCCTACCCGCGTACATGGAACCGACACGCGACCGCGCCTGGGAGACCCTCACCCGGTACACGAAGAACGAAGCGCTGCTCCGTCACGCGCTCGCGGTGGAGGCGTCGGTGGCGTGGTACGCGCGTCACTTCGGCGAGGACCCGGAGCGCTGGCGCGTGGTCGCGCTGCTGCACGACTTCGACTACGAGATGCATCCCACACTCGACAAGCATCCACACGACGGCGCGCCCATCCTGCGTGAGGAGGGCTATCCCGAGGACGTGATCGAGGCCGTGCTGTCGCACGCTGAGCATCTCGAGCTCCCGCGCGACACGCTGCTGAAGAAGACGTTGTTCGCTTGTGACGAGCTGTCGGGATTCATCCATGCGTGTGGGCTCGTACGGCCGACCGGGCTGGACGGGCTCGAGCCGAAGTCGGTGCGAAAGAAACTGAAGCAGCCGTCGTTCGCCGCCGGCGTCCACCGCGACGAGGTCTACGCCGGCGCGGAGCTACTCGGGCTCGAGCTCGACGACCACATCCGCAATGTGATCGCAGCGCTGCAGCCGATCGCGCCCCAGGTCGGCCTGCGAACGGCGGAGACGGCCGCAGCGTCGTGACTCCCCGGCTCGACTTCTTCGGGATCGTCGTCAGCGAGATGGCCCGGTCGATTGCGTTCTACCGGCGGCTCGGGCTCGAGTTTCCCGAAGGCGCCGAGAACCAGCCCCATGTGGAGGCTGAGCTCGGCGGCGGAGTGCGCTTCGCGCTCGACACCGAAGACGTCATGCGCATGTTCGATCCCGAGTGGCAACGCGGGAGCGGGATGCACGCGGGTGCCTTTCATTGCGAGTCGCCGAAGGAGGTCGACAGGGTGTATCGCGAGCTCCTCGAAGCGGGCGCGACTCCGCACAAGGAGCCGTGGGACGCGTTCTGGGGCCAGCGCTATGCGCAGCTGAAGGATCCTGACGGCACGGGTATCGACCTCTACGCGGCGCTGCCGGAACAAGCCTCGTCGTCGTAGAAGTACACGCGCGAAGCGGGAGCCCCGTTCCCCGCCCACCAGCCGTCAGGCTACGCCACGATGTCGCGCGTGTCTGTGTCGAAAGTGGAGCGAAGAGTCACAGCGCCTCGAGCATCCGATCCAAATCCGACTCGTCGTTCCACCAGCCGCAACTCGCCCGCAGCCAGCCGGTGCCGGGTAGGTCGCGCACGATCACGCCGGCATCGTAGAGGCGCGCAGCATCTTCCGCAGGGTCTCCCGGCGCGACGAACGAGACGAGCGTCCCTTCGGCCTCCGGCCGGATGAGTTCGTAACGCTCGGCCACGAGCACCCGCGCGCGGCGAGCAAGCGCGGCCGCGTCTTCGAAGCGCGAGTTCGGCGCGCCGTCGAGGGCGGCCTCGAGGCCGGCGAGCGCGGGCGTTGCGAGCCAACCGAAATCGAAGCGCAGCGCTCCCGGTTTCGGGACGAAGGTCCCGTCGCGTTCGAGTGACAGCTGCGAGAAGTATGTCGGCAGAGCGACACGCAGGCTCTCGGGATCCCGGACGTAGAGCGCACCCGTCGGCTCCGGCCCGCAAAGCCACTTCTGGCAGGACACCGTGTAGAAGTCGAGGTCGCCGACCTCGACCGGTATCGCGCCTACCGACTGCGCGCCGTCGACGAGAAGCTGCAGCCCGGTCTCCCGCTTCAATTCGTGCACCGGCATCACCTGCCCCGTCGTCCAGATCACGTGCGAGAGCGCGAGCAGCCGGGTCCGCGGCGTTACTTCGGCGACGATCGCGTCGAACGCCTCTTCGGACGGGCGCGTCGTCACCTCCGCGACACGCACGCGCGCGCCGGACGCCTGCAGCGGGAGCAGGAGCCCGGGATGCTCCGAGTTGGTGGTCACGACCTCGTCGTCCGGCCGCAGTCCGAGCCCGGAGAGGACGATGTTGCAGCCGTCGGTCGTCGAGCTCGTCAGGGCAAGCCGCTCGGGAACCGTTCCGATCGCCGCGGCAAGCTGTTCGCGGACGCCTTCGCGTAGCGCGAGCACGCTCTCGAACCACGCTTTGCCGCCGCGGCCGTGCTCGTGGTCGAAGCGGTTGCGCCTTTCCATCGCTTCGATCGTCGCGCGCGACAGTGGGCCGAGCGTCCCCGCGTTGAGATACGCGAAGCGTTCCATGACCGGAAAGTCGGAACGCCTCACGCGAACTCCCGGTCGACAGGGGCGTGATCCGACATCACTCGGCCGTCGACCGTGCGCCGCCCGACCGGCCAAGGTGCGGCTGCCGTCCCGCGCAGGCCACGCGCAAGGATGTGATCGATCCCCGAACCGGTGGCTCCTTCGAAGCCCCATTCCGGCTCGGCAAGCTCCGTCAGCGCGCGCGACGCGGCGCCGGTGATGTTGAAGTCCCCGGCGAGCACGATCGGCTCGCCCGGATTGGCGAAACCGTCCGCGAAGGTCGCCGCGCGCAGGAGCTCCGCGTCGGCGACCCGCTTGTCCTCGAGGCCCGACGCGTGGAGGTTGCAAAGCACGAGCGTCGCATCGTCACCCGCGAGGCGAAGCACCTGACACACCCGACGGTTCCGCTTCCACGCGCATCGCTGGCCGAACGTGAGCCGGAGCCGTCGAGCTTCGCGCCGGCGGAAGCTCGACGGATTCAGCACGAGGCTCTGGTGCGCCTTGACCGAGAGTGCGTGGACGAGGAGGACTCCGTTCGCCTGACCCGTGAACGCCGAACGCAGGACGCCGTGATTCACATCCGTGATCACGCGCCCGAGCTCGGCGCTGGCGAGCAGCGGTCGCACCGTCACGTCGGCGACCGCCCGCATTCCGCTCCAGGCCTCGAGGTGTCCCAGCGACCAGACGGGCAGCTCCTGCAGACACAGGACGTCGGGCCGATCGGCGACTGCGAGCCGCACCATCTGCTCCAGGAACGCGCGGCGCTCGGGCGGCGACGCGTTTCCGTGGAAGAGGTTCCAGGTCCGCACGAGCAACGTGGTTCACTCTAGGACGATGCGCCTCGTTCTCGCCGATCCTTCTGCGTTCACACCGGCGTACGATCACGCCCTTGCGGCCGCGCTCGCGCGTGCGGGAGCCGACGTCGAGCTCGTCACCTCGCGGTTTCGGTTCGGAGCAGCACCCGAGCCCGTCGGTTACAGACGCAGCGAGGTCTTCTACCCGCTCTCGTCACGGGTCTTTCACCGCTCACGGCTACGTGTCCCGCTGAAGGCCGCGGAGCACGTGCCGGGCACGGTCGCGCTGGTGCGCCGCCGGCCCGACGTGCTGCATATGCAATGGCTCGCCGCGCCGGAGGTCGACCGCCTGCTCTTTCGGCCGCGTGTTCCGTCGGTGTTCACGGCGCATGACCTCCTGCCGCGCCGCACGGCGGGCAGGCGTGACCTCTGGCGCACACTGCTCGAGCGCTTCGACCGCGTGATCGTGCACAGCGAACACGGCCGGGCGGCGCTCGCGGAGCTCGGCGTCGACGCGCGCGTCATCCCCCACCCGGTCTTCCCCAGCGAACCGCCGCGCACGAACGACGGACAGACGGTGCTCGCGTTCGGTGTCATTCGCGCCTACAAGGGGATCGACGACGCCGTCGAGGCGACGCGGCGAATCGGCGCGCGTCTACTCGTCGCGGGCGATGCCGCCGAGCCGGTGTCCCTTGCGGCACCGCACGTCGAAGCCAGGCTCGGCTATCTCCCGGAGTTCGAGCTCGACCGCGCGCTCGGCGAATCCACCGTGGCGGTCTTTCCGTATCGCCCCGAGCTCGACCAGTCCGGCGCACTCCTGCGCGCGCTCGGCGCCGGAGTTCCGGCGGTGGCGTACGACGTCGGCGGGATCGCGGAGCCCGTCCGCCGTTTCGGTGCCGGCCGGGTGGTCGAAGCAGGAGATATCGATGCGCTCGCGGAGGCGCTACGCGAACTGCTCGAGAACCGCGAGGAGCTCGAGCGCGCACGCGCGGGGGCGCGGCGCGCGCGAGCCGAGCTCACCTGGGCTGCGGCCGCCCGCGCGCACCTCGAGCTCTACCAAGAGATCACATGATGTTCCGCCGCCGCTTCGCGGACGTGATCAAGCGGCAGCTCGAGCTGTTCGAGCGCGCGCAGCGGGGGCTGATCGAGGACTGCATCGCGGCTGAACGCGCGTACAACAAGGCCGACCGCGACGAGGCCGAGGAACGCTACGGCGACTATGTCGACCTCGTCGAGACGGGGACGGAGATCCTCGCCGACATCCGAGACCACTTCGCGTCGACGCTCGACGAGGAGACGGCGGAGGAGTACGAGCATGAGTTCAACCGCGCTGTCGCCAAGCGCCTGCCGCGCTTCGCCCTCGAGATCGAGAACCGCTAGTGCAAGTCCGCGGCGAAGCCGCCGACGATGCTGCCGTAAACGACGTGCATCAGCAGCGTCCACAGTGCGGTCCGCTGCCCGTAGTTGCCCATCAGGAAGCCCGGCGCTTCCAGCAAGGGCGTTTCCTCCGCGTCTGACCACGGCGTGCCCATACGTGGGTGTACCGCAGGCAGGAGGATCGTCACCAGCGCACCTCCCGCAAAGATTCCGTGCGCAAGACCGAGCCCGGCGCCGAAGATCCAGCCGGCACGGCCGACCGCGGCGAAGATCGCGTAGTACGCGAGCGCGAACAGCAGCCCGTTCACGAAGTGGACGACGTAACCGATCGTGCTCGCCCGGCTGCGGTGGTCCGTGAAGATCGTCCCGAGCAGGAGTGGCAAGTCCATCCGCGTCAAGCCGAGCTCCTGCGCAGCGCGCAGCCCCGAGGTCAAAAGCGCGGTGCCCACGACACCGCCCGCGAGCGCGCCCCAAACCGTCACGCGCGCCGTTCCTTTCCCGCATCCGCGATCGCGATCGCCGCTTTGACGAGCGCAAGATGGGTCAAGCCCTGCGGGAAGTTGCCGAGGAACTCCCGTGTGGCGGGGTCCATCTCTTCCGCATAGAGACCGACGTCGTTGCAGAGCCCCAACAGCTCCTCCATCAGCTCGCAAGCCTCGTCGACGCGTCCCGCCTCGGCGAGAACGTTCACGAGCCAGAACGAACAAGTGACGAAGGCGCCCTCGTCGCCGCCGACGCCGTCGTCGCCTCGGTAGCGGTACATCAGCGGTCCATCCATCAGCTCGCGCCGGACAGCAGCGATCAGATCTGCGACGCGTTCACCGCGGGGATCCTCGTAGCCGAGCAGCGGGAGCGTCAGGAGGCACGCGTCGAGCTCGCGGTCTTCCGGCGAGCGGACGCACGTCTTCCGCTCCGCATCCCAGCAATGCTCCTCCACGAAGCCGCGGATCGCCTCCGCCTCGTTCCGCCAGCGCTCACTGCGATCCGGGATCACGTCGCGTTCGGCAAGCTTCGATGCGCGGTCGAGCGCCACCCAGCACAGTGCTTTCGACTGCGTGAAGTGTCTCGGCCCACTACGAACCTCCCAGATCCCGGCGTCCTCGTCGCGCCAGTGGTCGCAAACGTAGTCCGCGATTCTCGCGATCTCTCTGCCCGTGTCACCGTCGACGCGACCCGTCGACTGTGCGTAGAGCCACACTGCTTCGAACATCTCCCCGTAGACATCGAGCTGAATCTGCTGCGCCGCGCCGTTGCCGACGCGGACCGGTCGCGAGCCGCGATAGCCGTGGAGGTGATCGAGCTCCTGCTCGGTAGCTCTTGTCGAACCGTTGACCCGATACAAGATCTGCAGGCGCGGCTGTGTCAGCCGCGAGGCATGCATGAACCACCAGAAGTAGGCCTCCGCCTCGTCGTAGTATCCGAGGCGCAGGAGCGCGTCGAGCGTCCAGCTAGAATCGCGGACCCACGAGTACCGGTAGTCCCAGTTGCGTCCGGCGCCAAGCCACTCGGGCAGCGAGGCGGTCGGCGCGGCGACGATCGCACCCGAGGGCGCGAAGCAGAGCAGCTTCAAAACGAGCGCGCTGCGAACGACGGCGTCGCGCCACGGCCCGTCGTACTCGGCGCGTGCACTCCACTCTTTCCAGAACCGGAGCGTTCGCTCGAGCCGCCGTTCAGCACCTGATCGCAGAGGAAGGACGGCCGGCTCCCCGTGGGTGGCGGCGAGGTCCAAGAGCGCGCGTTCGCCCTCGTGCAGCTCAAACGAACCGCATGCCTCTCGATCCGAGATCTCCGGCTCGCCTGCGTCCCACGTTGCCAGGGCGACTCCATCGGCGCCCTGCTGCGCAAAGAACAGGCCGGAGCGCGTGCCGATTCGCGACTTCCCGCGCGCATAATCGAAGCGCGGTTCGAGTGACCAGCGCAGCCGCACGGAACCGCTGACTCCGTCGACGACACGCAGGAGCTCGCGCATGGGCGAGAGCGAGGGGACATCCGTGAGCAGCAGCGCGTCAGTCACGCGAATCGACCCCGACGCGGTCCGGAACGTCGTCTCGAGCACGTTCGAGCCGTCCTGATAAGCACGCTCGGACTCGAAGGGCTCCTCCGGCTGAAGCTCGAACGCGCCGCCGCGCTCGGCGTCCAGCATCCGCCCGAGCACGCTGGGCGAATCGATGTCGGGCAGCGGAAGCCAGTCGATCGACCCGTCGAGGGCGACGAGCGCGCACGTGCGCCCGTCGCCGATCGCCGCGTAGTCGCGAATCGGCGCGTAGCCGTCCGTTCTCACGACTGACGATTATCGGTGGCCGAAGTGGTGGGCCGACGGTAGCGCGCCGTGGACGTCCTCCTCGCCTGCGACGCGACGCGCGAGCGGCCCGAGCGACTCGAGCTTGCGGACGAGCACGTTCTCGTTGCGGCCGACCTTCTCGAATCGGCCGTGGGCGAGGATGAGCGGCTCGCCGCGCACGAGCGCCCGGTACCGGTCGTACACAGACGGCGGCACGATCAGATTGACGGCGCCGAACTCGTCCTCGATCAGCATGAAGACGACGCCGTTCGCGGTCGACGGCCTCTGCCGAGCGACGGTCATCCCTGCAACCGCGACCTGCGCGCGGTCGCGCGCTTGGTGGAGGTCTTCGCTCGACAGCACGCCTGCGGGAAGGTGCTCGCGCAGCAGCTGCATCGGATGCACGCCGACGGACAGGCTCGTCGTCCGGTAGTCGGCGAGCATCCGCTCCCACACGGTCGGCTCGGGCAGCTCGGGCGTGACCGCCGTCGGATCGAGCGCCAGCGCGAGCTGCCGCTCCTCTCCCCCTGAGCCGGGCACGCTCTGCGTCCGCGGGACGAGACCGAGCTCCCAGAGAAGCGCACGACGCGGCTTGTCGAAGCAGTCGCAGGCGCCGGCGACGACCACCGTCTCGAGCGCGTGCTCGGAGAGCTGCGTGCGCTGCGAGAGCTCGCGAATCGAACGGAACAACCCCTGGCGGTCGCGCTCCTCGACGAGCGTCTGCGCCTCGTCCTCGCCGACACCGTTCACGTACTCGATGCCGATGCGAACCGCGCCGTCCTCCACCATGCACTTCGCCGCGCTCACGTTCACGTCCGGCGGGAG
>JBKPJA010000124.1:0-11026 GCA_046730515.1 Actinomycetota bacterium
CGCCGCCGGGCTCGAGGTGCAGCCGGGCGACCGCGTCGTCGTGTTGATGGAGAACTCGCCCGAGGTTCCCGTTGCGTATCACGCGATCGCACGCGCAGGCGCGGTCGCAACACCCGTCATCTTCCTCGCGACGGCAGATGAACTCCGCCGCGTCATCGTGGACTCCGAGCCGGCGCTGATCATCACGTCGCCCATCTTCCGCGACATCGCTGAGCAGGCCGCTGAGGGCGTGCGCATCGTCGACGACCTCGCGTCGCTGGAGAGGGACCCGAGCCCGATCGTCCCGCGACGCGACGACGATCTTGCGGCGCTCGTCTACACGGGCGGAACGACAGGCCGCGCGAAGGGGGTCATGCTGACGCACGCGAACCTCTGGGAGGCCGGCCACCGGGGACACGAGGCGAGCGACGTGCCGGGGATCACGCGCTCGCTCACGGCTCTGCCGCTCGCGCATGCATTCGGGCTACTCGTCCTCAACGTCGGGCTCCACCACCAGGAGCGGCCGGTATCCGTCCTGATGCGCTGGTTCGACGCGGAGACGTGGCTGGCGCTCGCACAGGAGCACCGCGTCCAGATCGCCGCGGTCGTCCCCTCGATGCTGCACCTCTTGCTCGCGCAGCCGCTCGAGGGCCACGACCTGCGCGAGCTGCGCTACGTCGCGTCAGGCGCGGCGCCGCTCGCGCCGGAGACGATTGCGGAGCTCAGGCGCCGCGTTCCGGGAGTCGAGATCCGCGAGGGCTACGGGCTGACGGAAACCTCTGGGCTAGTCGCGACGAACCCCCCGGGCCGGACTCGCCACGGAACGGTCGGCGTGCCCGTCCCGGGAACCCAGGTACAGATCGCGGACGACGGCGAGGTGCTCGTACGTTCCGAGCTCGTGATGAAGGGCTACTGGAACGCACCGGAGCTGACCGAAACTGCGATCGAAGACGGCTGGCTGAAGACCGGCGACATCGGCAGCCTCGACGAAGACGGCTATCTGTCCATCATCGATCGCAAGAAGGATCTGATCCTGCGCGGCGGCTTCAACGTCTTTCCGCGGGACGTCGAGGAGGCACTGCTCGAGCACCCTGCGGTCGCGACCGCCTGCGTCGTCGGCCGGCCCGATGCCGTCCACGGCGAGGAGGTAGTCGCGTTCGTGACGTTGTCGGCGGGGGCGTCCGTCGACGAGCTGATCGCGTTCGGCCGCGCACGGCTCGGCGGCTACAAGTACCCGCGCGAGATCCACATCGTCGACGCGATCCCGCTCACGGCGGTCGGCAAGGCGGACCGCAAAGCGCTGCGGGAACGGCTGGCGCTCCGGCAAGGAGCCGCATGACGACGACGCTGACGCTTGCCGAGCTGGAGCAGTCCGCAGGACGTGAGCTGGGAGCGAGCTCGTGGCACACGCTCACACAGGAGCAGATCAACGACTTCGCGAATGCCACGGGTGACCACCAGTGGATCCACGTCGATCCCGGGCGCGCCGCCGAGGGTCCGTTTGGTACGACGGTCGCGCACGGGTATCTGACGTTGTCGATGTTGCCGATGATGCTGAGTGAGATCGTCTCCATCAGCGACGCGGCGATGGGCGTCAACTACGGCACGGAGAAGGTTCGCTTCACGAATCCCGTTCCGGTCGGCTCCCGGGTGCGGCTGCACGCAACGCTCGTGCGCGCCGAGCGGCGCGGGCCGAGCGTCATCTGGCACGTCGGTGTGCAGGTCGAGATCGAAGGCAAGGAGAAGCCGGCGCTCGTCGGCGAGGTCGTCTACATGGCGGCGGGGGCGCCCGATGCCTGACGCCGTCATCGTCTCCGCAGCGCGAACTCCGATCGGTCGCGCGCGCAAAGGCTCGCTCGTCGACGCACGGCCCGACGATCTCGTCGCCTTTGCAATCGATGCCGCGTTGCAACAGGTGCCGGAGCTCGACCGCTCCGAGGTCGTGGACGTGATGGTCGGTTGCGGATTCCCCCAGGAGAAGCAGGGGATGAACCTCGGACGCCGGGCCGCTTTGCTGGCAGGCCTGCCCGACACTGTCCCCGGCACGACAGTGAACCGCTTCTGCGCATCGAGCCTGCAGACGATCCGCATGGCGTTTCACGCGATCCGCGCAGGCGAGGGCGACGCGTATGTCGCCGCCGGAGTCGAGTCCATCACGCAGGTGAACGGGTATCCCAAGGATGCAGAGGAGCTGCACCCGAACCTCTTCGGCGACGACGCACCGATCGCCAACGTGTACATCTCGATGGGGCTGACGGCCGAGAACGTGGCCGAGCGCTGGGACGTCTCGCGCGAGGAGATGGACCGCTACGCCCAGCGCTCGCAGGAACGCGCCGTCGCCGCGCAGGATTCCGGTTTCTTCGAGCGTGAGCTCACACCCTGGGACGGCGTCGGGAGCGACGACGGGCCGCGTCGCGAGTCCACGCTCGAGAAGCTCGCGCAGCTCGAGCCGGCGTTCAAACCCGGCGGCAAGGTCACGGCGGGAAACTCGTGTCCCTTCAACGACGGTGCGGCGGCCGTTGTGGTAATGAGCGACGCGCGGGCGCGGGAGCTCGGCATCCGACCACAGGCGCGCATCATCGCGTCCGCCGTCTCCGGCGTCGCGCCGGAGATCATGGGAGTCGGGCCGATCGAAGCGGTGCGCCGAGTGCTGAAGCAGTCGGGCATGACGATCGAGGACGTCGAAGTGGTCGAGCTCAATGAAGCCTTCGCCGCGCAGGTACTCCCGGTGTGCCGCGAGCTCGACATCGACCCGTTCGGCGACAAGCTCAACCCGCACGGCGGCGCGATCGCGCTCGGTCATCCTTACGGCATGACGGGAGCACGGATCATGTGCACGCTGCTCAACGACCTCGAGACCGACGACAAGACGATCGGCCTCGAGACGATGTGCGTCGGCGGCGGCCAGGGGATGGCGATGATCGTCGAGCGCTTGAGCTAATTATCGAACTCGTACGAGGCGCAGATCGCGCAGTAGAGGCCGACCTCCGGCTCGGGCTCGTCCGTCTGATACATCCGCCACCGCTCCTTCTCATCGAGCCAGGGGCGCCGACACTCGATGCACGTCATGGGCCCGGGGGGCGCAAGGGATTGAGTCTCGTCCATAGGGGTCTTTTCGGCAGAAAGGCGGCCGGAGCCTCCTAGTCCGAAGGCTGGACCACCTGTGCGATGGTATTTCGGTGGCCATCGCCGATCTGGACGTTCACGGGTTCGCCGATTTGCGCGCCGAATACCGGTCATTCATGGACGCGAACGTCTATCCGAACGAGGAAGCGCTGAACCGTGAGGACGATGACGCAGGGCAGCTGATCTCCGAGCTTCGCACACGCGCGAAGGAGCAAGGTTTGTGGGCGCCCCACCTCCCGCCCGAAGCAGGAGGGACCGGGCGCGGCTTTCTCGCCTATGCGCACCTGAACGAGGAGATCGGGCGCATCACCTGGGCGCAGTACGTCTTCAACTGCCAGGCGCCTGACGCCGGCAACGGCGAGATCCTGCACCTGTTCGGGACGGACGAGCAGAAGGAGCGTTGGCTCAGACCGCTCGTCGGGGGCGACGTGCGCTCGTTCTTCGCCATGACAGAGCCGGAGGTCTCCGGCGCCGATCCGACCGGCTTGCAGACGACGGCCGTGCTCGACGGTGACGAATGGGTGATCAACGGGACGAAGTGGTTTTCCTCCGGCGCGGAAGGCGCGGCGTTCGGAATCGTGATGGCGGTCACGGAGCCGCAGGCCGAGCCGCGGCGACGCATGAGCCAGATCGTCGTCCCTGCCGACGCGCCGGGGATCGCGATCGAGCCGGTGCCGGTCTTCGGACACCGGGGGCGCGGCTGGTCGACGCATTGCGAGGTGACCTACGACAACGTGCGCGTGCCTGCTGCGAACCTCCTCGGCGAGCGCGGCGCGGGATTCCTGATCGCGCAGAAACGCCTCGGGCCCGGCCGGATTCACCACGTGATGCGCTGGCTCGGCCAGATGCAGCGCGCATTCGAGCTGATGTGCGCTCGCGCGCTCGAGCGCGAAGCGTTCGGCGGTCCCCTTGCGGAGAAGCAGACGGTGCAGAACTGGATCGCAGACTCGGCGGCGGAGATCCAGGCATGCCGCCTCCTGACGCTCGATGCGGCACACAAGATCGACGAGGGACGGGATGCACGCGTGGAGATCTCGCTGATCAAGTTCTATGCGGCGGACGCCCTTTCGAAGGTGATCGACCGCGCGGTGCAGGTACACGGCGCACTCGGCCTGACCGCTCGTTCGCCGCTCAGCCACATGTATGCGATGGCGCGCGGAGCACACATCTACGACGGTCCCGACGAGGTGCACCGCATGGTGGTCAGTCGGCGAATTCTCAAGGCCTTCGCCGACGAAGGCGTCTGGAAGTTCAGCTAGCGGACGGCGGCGGCCCGACCAACTCTCCGCGCTCGTCGCGCGGGCCGGGCACGCTGGGAAAGCGGAAGCGCAGCGCCTCGCGCCCCGGCTGAACAGCCCACACCTGCCCTGTTTCCCGGCTGCGCGCGGCGAGCAGCACTGCGCGCGCGACATCCTCGGGTTGCACGAGCGGGAATCCCTCTCGCTCGACGGCAGTCCGCAGCTCACCGTCGATCATCGGCGTGTCCGCGATTCCGGGAGCAACCGCGTTGATGCGGATGCCGCGTTCCGCGAGCTGTGGCGCGACGCTGCGGACGAAGCCGACCACTCCGTGCTTCGACAGTGTGTAGACCGGGTCGCTCGGCAGGGGCGTCAGTCCCGCGAGAGAGGCCGTCGCGACGATCGAACCGCCCGGTTGCATCACCCGTGCGAGCCGCCGTACGCCGAAGACGACGCCGTCGACGTTCGCCGCGAGGACTCGACGATAGGCATCGTCCGCGAGATTGGCGACCTTCCGTTCTCCGGTCACGACGCCTGCGTTCAGACAGGCGAGCTCGACGGGACCAACGCCGTCCCAAGCGTGTGGGTCGGAAACGTCGAACCCGCTCTGCAGATCGAGCACCTGCACGTCCACGCTTTCGGCCCGTAACAGCGCGACGATCGCCGCGCCGATCCCGGACGCTCCGCCGGTCACCAGTGCGCTGCGCGGGAACATCGGGAGATACTGACGTATCCGCATCGGTATGACGATCACGTTCACCGGCGTGCACTTGCACGAGCTCGGCCCGCTCGTGCGCCGTCTCGAGGACGCGGGCTACGACAGCGTTTGGTCCGCGGAGTCGACGGACTACGACGGCTTCACCCCGCTCGTCGTCGCCGCCGAGCACAGCGAACGCCTGCGGCTCGTGACGGGAATCGTCAACGTCTTCACTCGCGGCCCCGCGCTGCTCGCGCAGACCGCGGCGGCCCTGGCAAACCTCAGCGGAGGGCGCTTCGTGCTCGGGCTCGGCGCCTCGTCGAACGTGATCGTCGACCAATGGAACGGCATTCCCTTCGAACGCCCGCTGGCGAGGGTCGCCGACACGGTCGACTACCTCCGCAGGGTGTTCGCCGGCGATCGCGGCACGGGGGGCTTCAGGCTCGCGTCTCCGCCCGAGCAGCCGATCCCGATCGTGCTCGCGGCACTGCGCGACAAGATGCTGCGTCTCGCCGCCGGGATCGCCGACGGCGCATTTACGAATTTTCTGCCGGTGAGCGACGTCCCCAAGGTCGTCGGCGCGTTCGACATGCCCGAGAAGGAGCTCGCGTGCCGCTTCTTCTCGATTCACGGCCCCGACGACGAAGCGCTCGCCTCAGCGAAGCGCGTCTTTGCGGCCTACGCGACGGTGCCGGTGTACACCGAGTTCTTCCGCTGGCTTGGGCGCGGCGACGAGGTTGAACCCGTGGTGACCGCGTGGGCCGACGGCGACCGCAGGCGCGCCGTCGAGCTCGTGCCCGAGCCGCTCGTCCGCGAGATCTTCCTGCTCGGCCCGGTCGAAGCGCAGCGCGAACGGCTCGCTGAGTTCGCCGCGTCGGGAATCTCGACCGGAGTGCTCGCACTCTCCTGTCCGCCCGACGAACTGCCAAGACTGATCGACGGGTTCGCGCCGGCCTAGGGCAAGCCGGCATGCGGTACATCGACGCGTGTCGTCAGCAGCTGTGACTCGCGCGAGGCCGTGCGCGCGCGCTCGTCGTAATCGGGCGCGGCGCACACGGCCAACGTCCGGCCGTCGGGCCCGCCGAGCATGCACGCAAAGCAGCGGAGCCCGCCGGAGACGGTCCGTTCGTCGATCACCTCCCCGCCTGGCGCGACACGAACGCAGCGATTGCGCCGAGCATCTGCGAACCAGATGCAACCCTCCGCGTCGAGAGTGCAGCCGTCCGGCGCAGCACGCGGGACGACAGCCCAGGTGCGACGGTCGGACAACGACCCGTCCGCCGCGATCGTGAACGCTGTGAGACGCGACGCCCACGTCTCGGCGACGACCAACGTACGACCGTCGCCGGTGATGACCGAGCCGTTCGGGAAGAGCAGTTCGTCGGCTGCGAAAGCAGACCTTCCATCCGGCTCGACACGGACAAGCGCCGTGGCGCGAGGAGATTCGTTCCCGAGATCGAAACCGAAGTTGCCGATGTACGCACGCCCGTCGGCGGCGACGACCATGTCGTTGGCGTGCCAGTCACACAGTTGCGACAGCCCGGCGTGCACGCCGACCTCGCCGTTCGCCGAGCGTCGCAGCACGCGACGGTCGCGCATGGAGACGACGAGCAGCGAGCCGTCCGGAAGCCAACCGAGGCCGGACGGCTGCGCCCCCACGCGCATGACCTCCTCGGCCTTTCCCTGCTCGTCGACCGACAGCACGACGTGATCGAAGAAGTCCGAGACCCACCAGCGCCCGGCGTGCCACCTGGGACTCTCGAAGAAGCGACCACCTGTGAGGAGCTGCTCCACGCGGCGGATGGTGGCAGGATCGAGCCGTGGACATCGTCGAGGGAGCACAGGACGCCGAGGCCGCACCGCGTCGGCCCCTGCTGATTCTCGATGCCGTGCGGTCCTTCCTCGACCGGCACGTGCTCGGCGCTGGCGAGCTGCGCGCCCGCCGCATCGGCGAAGGTGGCGGATCGAATTTCTCCTTCCTCCTCGAGCGCGACGACGGATCGCGGTTCGTCCTCAGACGGCCGCCGCGGCCGCCGCTCCCTCCCCCCGCGCACGACGTCGTGCGCGAGTCACGTCTCCAGCTCGCGCTTGCGCCTCTCGGGATCCGTGTTCCGACGATCCGCGCAGTGTGCGAAGACGAAAGCGTGCTCGGCGTGCCGTTCTACATCTACGACTACATCCCCGGAGCTGTCGTCACCACAGAGCTGCTGCCGCCACTCGAGACGGACCCAGCTGCCCGCCGCCGCCTCGGCGACGATCTCGTCGACACGCTCGTCGAGATCCACGCTGCGGACGTTGCGGTTCCCGCGCTCGCCGCATTCGCTCGTCCCGGCAGCTACGCGGAGCGCCAGGTGCGGCGCTTCTCGCAACTTTGGGACGTCAACCAGACGCGCGAGCTGCCGACGGTCGTCGACGTAGGACACTGGCTCGGCCGAAACATCCCTGAGCCGCTGCCCCCGACGGTCGTGCACGGCGACTACCGCCTCGGGAACATGATCGTCGAGCACGACCGGCCCGATCGAATCGTCGCGGTTCTCGACTGGGAGATGGGCGCAATCGGCGATCCGCGCGCGGACGTCGGCTATCTCGTCGCGACGTACAGCGAACCAGGCGGACCGGTAAATCCTCTCGGGACGTCGCCGGTCACAGCGACTCCGGGCTTCCCGTCTCGCACAGAGCTCATCGCCCGCTACGTCGAACGCAGCGGTCGTGCAGTCGAACCGATCGCGTGGTTCGAGACGCTCGCGCTCTGGAAGGCGGCCGTGTTCTGCGAGGCGATCTACGGACGCTTCGTCCGCGGGGAGCTGACGGCAGACGACGACCGCGCTCGTCGTTTCGAAACAGGCGTGCCGGAGCTCGCCGCGGCGGCAGCGGCGATCGCGGGCATCTAGGTCTTTTCCCAGACGGAGACGTGCTTCGTGCTCTCGCTGGTGAACGGCTCGCGCCGCCAGCCGCTCCAGCGTTCGCGCAGCGTCATCCCGGCGATGCGCGCCATCAGGTCGAGCTCCGACGGCCACACGTAGCGGAACGGAGGCGAAAAGAGCTCGACCTTCCCGTCTTCGATCCAGTAATGGTGGGAGACCAGGGCTTGTGACGCGACGTCGATCTCGTCGAATCCGAGATGCGTCGGGCTCACATCGAACGGTTGGAACCTCTCGCCGGGCGGAAGGCGCTGCAGTCCGGGAAAGAGCACCTCGACGACGAAGCATCCGCCGGGGTCGAGGTGCGCCGCCACATTCTGGAAACACGCGACCTGCTCGTCTTGCGTCGTCAGGTTCATGATCGTGTTGGCGAGGAGGTAGGCGACCGTGAAGGTGCCGTCGACGGTCGTCGTCGCGAAGTCGCCGATCGTGACACCGATCATGTCCGCGCCCGGCTTCGCGTGAAGTCTCGCGACCATTGCCTCCGACAGCTCGATTCCGTGTACGTGGACGCCGCGCTGAGCGAGCGGCAGCGCGATCCGACCAGTACCGATTCCGAGCTCGAGCGCCGTTCCGTCAGCCGCGAGTTCCGCCAGAAAGTCGACGATCGGATCGACGACGGCTGGCTCGGCCTGATCGGCGTACCGCTCGTCGAAGCGCGCGGCTACGCGCTCGCCGAAGTAGTCCTCGGGCACGCGCGCACTCTATGCAGGCCTTCTCACTTCACGTTGTACGGCGGGGTCGAGTCGATGACGTTGAAGATCGCCGCACCGGTCGAGGAGGACTCTGTCTGCGTCGCGGTCACACCTGTGACGCTGAAGAGCGAGCCCTTGGGAACGTCCGAGTACGGAACGGTGATCGTGATCGTTCCGGTTGGCGAGTAGCCGCCCCTGATCGCATGAGCCGGTGGATAGGTGAGGAACTTGCAGTGCGTCGACGCGACGCCGCAGATCGCGTCGCCCTCGTAGAAGGTCGGCGGCGCGCCGTTGTCCGACTCCATCGCCGCGTAGTAGAAGTGGCCCTGGTTCGCGGTCGTCGGCTGTGAGGTCGGGAGCTCCCACCGCGTCAGCCAGATGAGATCCGTGCCGCCGAGCGTCGGCGGCGGCAGCAGGCTGAGCAGGCTGCGGACCTGCATCGTGACGGTGTAACCCGCCTTGTCCGCGGACACGGACGACCTCACGATGTCCACGTTGCTTCCCGGCGGGGCGGGCGTCTGCGTGCCGTTGGCCGCGTAGTACGAAGCGGGCGAGCCCGGCGCGGAACCGGAGAGCGCCGCCGGCCCGCTCAGAGTCGTGCCATAGAGGCCGGGGCCGCCGACCTGTTGCGCGTAGTCGATCACCGCCGAGGTCTCACCGCCGTTGAAGGCGGTGTTCGCCCCGTCGGCCCAGACGACGTCGGCCGCTCCGCTCGGATCGGCCTGCACCTGGATGAAGTCGAGCAGGCCGCGGTCACCGCCGGTCGTACAGGCGAGACCGAACTCGCAGATCGAGCCGTAGTGGTTCGGGTACTCCGTGACCTTCGTGGTCGTGAACGTGGGGCTCGAGGAGGTCGCGTTGAGCGACTGCGCCATGTAGACGTTCCACGACCCGTTGATGAAGCCCGCGCCGCACGGACTGTTCGGGCACGAGCCGAGCGTCGGCGTCCCGAACCAGACGATGTCGACCCGACCGGCCGATCCGGCTGCGATCCACGGGAAGACATTCGTCTGCAGGCCGGCGATTTGGCTCGAGACGTTGATCGGCGCGCTCCACGTAGAACCGCCGTTCGTCGAGGAGGCCATGTAGATCGTCGTCGGCCCGTCGACGTTGCCGGAGGAATCGACCGGTGATTGCGCCCAGACGACGTAGAGGTTGCCCGAGGTGTCGATCGCGATCACGGCGAAGTCCTGGCCCGGATTGGCGCTGCTGTTGCCGCTCGCGTCGAGCGGAGCATGGAAGACGGTCTCGCTCTGACACGGTGCGCCGGTCGTGTTGTACGGCGCGCAGACGGAGATCGACATCGGCGGAATCGGTGTTGCGACCGATTGTGAATAGCCGCCGGGGAAGCGATCGACGACGATCGCATTCGCGTTGCCGTTGCCGTCGCCGCCGCCGATGAGCTGGCCGCTGTCGTTCGTGAGCGACGTGTGGACGATGTACAGGTCGCCGTTGCGCTGATCGACGACCGCTCCGCCGACGATGCCGTCGGGCTCGATCTGCTGCGCAGGCAGTGGCGAGAACACCTGCGTCGCCGCTTCGGAGCCCGACGCCTGGGTTACCCCGACCAGGTTCGAGCCCGCCTGACCCAGGCCACAGTTGACGGTGCACTGGTTCACCTGGTCGACGGTCATGTACTCATGGCCTGACGTCAACGGATCGCCGTAGGTCGCGAGCCAGGGTCGATCGACGTCGGCCGCGTTCGCGGAGTTGCACGTCGTGACGAACGTCTTGCCGCCGTCCGTCGAGATGCTGTCCGAGACGTCGGTGAATCCTTGAAGATCTGCGAAGTAGAGGCTGCCGCCGGTGTCGTTGACGATGCTGCTGTCGCCGCCGCCTGCACAGGTCGACGCTGGCTTGCCGTCCGGAGGAACCTCCGCGCCGATGAGATGGAACGTCTGACCGCCGTCTTCCGACTTCCACACGAAGCTGGCCGTCGTCGAGAAGCCGAACGGCGCGCTGACGTAGACGTCGTGGTGACCGCCGCCGTTCAGCGTCGGCGACACCGACAGGCTCGGCTCTCCCGTGACGCGTTGGTGGTCGACGACGACGGCGTGGCCGAAGCTGGGCTGGCTCGAGCTCTTCGAGCCGGCCGCCGAAGCACTTCCGACGAAGAGGAACAGCGAGAGAAGGAACGCGAGAAGCACGCGACGCATCGAGCTACCTCCTGGGCGACGAGGGATCGACGCAGTCGGCGTTCCCCGCATTGACCATCTCGTAACAAGTGAAGCGTACGATCGGTCGATGACGGGGCTCGCCACGCTTTTCGCCGCGGCGGCCGTGGCGGCGGCGCCGAATCCGATCGTGGCGGAGAACTCGCTGCCCGGCAACGACCCGTCGAGCTGGCTGCCGCCCGCTTACACCGCGACG
>JBKPJA010000125.1:0-13017 GCA_046730515.1 Actinomycetota bacterium
AACGCGCGACCGAGCCCGCTGCCGGCAATCCCTACTGAGACCGCTCCGGCTCCGGCGCGGCGAATCAGCTCCCGGCGGTCGTACTTCCCTTCTCGCCGAGCTGGATCGTCCTTATCTGCCATGCCCCCTCCTTTCTCTCAGCGGAATGCTCCGCCGGTGAAACCTGCGATGAAGCGATTGAGGAACACGTTGTAGAGCAGCGCCAGCGGGATGCTCGGGATCAGCGCCGCTGCCATGATCGCACCCCACCGCGGCTCGTCTCCCTGGATGAGCGCGGTGAAGACGCCGGTCGACACCGTCCGCTTGTCGTTGCTGGACATGAAGACGAACGCGTAGACGAACTCGTTCAGCACGAGCGAGAACGAGAAGATCACCACCGTGAGAATCCCGGGAACGGAGATCGGGAAGACGACTCGCCAGAGCGTCCCGATACGTGAGGCTCCGTCGATCTGCGCCGCATCCTCGAGCTCCTGCGGGATCGTCTTGAAGAAACCCATCAGCAGCCACGTCGAGAACGGCACTGTGAACGACGGATAGACGAGGATCAACGCCCATAGCCGGTCATCCAAATGCAGCCGTGAGATCACCGCGTAGAGCGGAATGAAGAGAAGCGTCGGCGGGACGAGATAGGTGAGGAAGATCCCGATCCCGAGGCTCTGGCCCACCCGTCCCGACAACCGCGCGAGCGCATAGCCCGCGGGCACGGCGAGGACGAGGGTGATCGCAATGACCGCGAGCCCGACGAGCACGGTATTTCGCACCCAGGTGCCGTAGAGCGTGTGGTGGAAGAGGTAGCTGAAGTTCTCCGTCGTTGGACCGTTGTGGAACCAGTACGGGTTCTTCGTGACGTCGTACGACTCCGTCTGGCTCTTGAAGGCCGTGATCGTCATCACATAGAACGGGAACGCGAGCACGATTGCCAGAGGCCCCACAATCAAGTACGACAGGCCCTTCTCGCGCAGCGCACGAGTGTCCATTAGGTCACTTCCGTTCGGCGGGCGAACCACAGCATTCCGATCGAGACGATCGCCAGCACCGGCAACAACGCGAGGGAAATCGCTGCGCCGGCACCGAGCAGTCCGGACTGGACGCCGGTTGTGTACGACCAGGTTGTCACCATCTCGGTACTGAACGACGGCGCCGGGCCGCCTCCCGTCAGGATGTACACGACGGCCATGTCGGTCGCCGTAAAAACGATCCCGAACAGGAGCGCAACCGTTGCGATCGGCAGCTGCAGCGGCAGCGTCACCGACACGAACTTCCGGAAGCCTGTCGCGCCGTCGATCGCCGCCGCATCGTCGACCTCCTTCGGAATCGACGCCAGCCCCGCGATGAAGATGACCACGGCGAACGGGATAATCCGCCACGCATGCACCGCGATCACGGCGCCCATCGCCGACTTCGGCTCGGCGAGCCAGTACGCCCAGGTCGGTGGATTGGTCGCACTCACGAGGTGGAGGTGCTCGAGCGTCCACGTGAGGATCGAATAGCTCGAGTCGAACATCCACTTCCAGACCATCAGGCTGAGCGGCAGCGGCGCAGCCCACGGCAGGATCACGAGGAAGCGCAGGATCCACTTGCCGCGAAAATCCTTCATCAGGAAGTGCGCGAGCAGGCCGGCGACGACGAGCACGATTACCTGCGAGATGACCACGAATAGGAACGTGTGCCAGACCGCGTGCTCGAAGCGCGGGTTCGTCCACTCGGTGCGGAAGTTGTCGAAGCCGACGAGCTTCCCGTTCAGCTGACCCGCGGTCGAGTTCGTGAAGCTGAGCCAGACCGCAAGGGCCAGCGGCCCACCGACGAGCGCCGCGATGAAGATCACGGCCGGCGCGATCAGTAGCGAGGCAAGGAAACCACGGCGCTCAAAGACGTCAGCCCAGCGCCTTCCCCGAGGCCGCGCCGCCGCAACGGCTTCCACGAAGCGGGACTCTACCGTAGGCTTTTCGCCCGTCGATGGCTGCGATCCAGCTCGAGAAGCTGACGAAGGTCTACTCGGACGGGACGCACGCCGTCTCGGAGCTCGACCTCGAGATCGGCGACGGCGAGCTCGTCGTCTTCGTGGGGCCTTCCGGGTGCGGCAAGACGACGGCCCTGCGCATGATCGCGGGCCTCGAGCCGATCACGAAAGGGACGGTGCGAATCGGCGGCGAGGTCGTCAACCGGCTGCCGCCGAAAGACCGGGACATCGCGATGATCTTCCAGAACTACGCGCTCTACCCGCACATGTCCGCTCGGGACAACATGGCCTTCGGGCTCAAGCTCCGGAAGGTGCCCAAGCCGGAGCGGGCCCGCCGCGTCGACCGTGCGGGCGAGGTGCTCGGCATCATCGAGTCGCTCGGCAAGAAGCCGCGCACGCTCTCCGGCGGACAGCGGCAGCGGGTGGCGATGGGGCGCGCGATCGTCCGCGAGCCGCAGGCGTTCCTGATGGACGAGCCGCTCTCCAACCTCGACGCGAAGCTGCGCGTGCAGATGCGCGCCGAGATCGCGCGGCTGCAGCGAGACCTGAACGTGACGACGATCTACGTCACGCACGACCAGAGCGAGGCGATGACGCTCGGCCACCGCGTGGCGGTGATGCGCGACGGCTTCCTGCAGCAGGTCGATTCGCCGCAGCAACTCTATGACCGGCCGGCGAACCTCTTCGTCGGCGAATTCATCGGCTCACCGGCGATGAACCTCGTCGGCGCCGATATCGCGCGCGAAAACGGGGCGCTGGTCGCGAAGTTCGGCCATCACGCGCTGCGCGTTCCCGAAGACGTCGTCGCGCAACGGCCCGCGCTGCGGCGCTTCGAAGGCAAGCGCCTGATCCTCGGCATCCGGCCGGAGGACCTCGAGGACGCGGCGCTCGGGTCAGGCGCTCCCGACGAGCGTCGTCTCCACGCGGTCGTCGACATTCGCGAGGACATGGGCTCGGAGGTCTTCCTGCACTTCGCGGTCGCCGGGCCGCCGGTGCGCGGCGAGGACGTGCAGGCCGCGGTCGGCGAGGACACGATCGAAGTCGAGGAGGCCGCCGCGCGCAAAGGCGACAGCCTCTTCGTCGCGCGCGTAGACCGTGACACTCGCGCGCGCGAGGGCGAGCAGGCGGAGCTCTACGTCGATCCGAAGCGGCTGCACTTCTTCGCGATCGAGACCGGGCTCGGGATCTACGACGAGTGAAGGCGGCAGTTGTCCGCGAGATCGGATCGCCGCCGGAGCCGGGCGAGCTTCCCGACCCGCAGCGCCGCGAGGGCGAAGCGCTGGTGGAGGTGCACGCTGCCGCGCTCAATCCGATCGACCTGACGATCGCTTCGGGCCGCTTTTACGCCGGACCGCCGCAGGTGCCGTACGCACCGGGGCGTGAGGGCGTCGGCGTCGTGCGCGAGAGCGGCAACGAAGAGCAAGGCACTCGGGTGCGCTTCGAGCGCGACTCCGGCTACGGCGCGAACGGCAGTGTGGCTGAGCTGATCGTCGTCGACGACGCTTCGCTCGTCCCGCTGCCCGACGAGGCAGACGCTGCGGAGGCCGCAGCGCTCGGGGTCGCGGGGGTCGCGGCATGGCTCGCGCTCGAGAAGGCGCAGGTCGACGGAGCGACCGTCGTCGTGCTGGGTGCGACTGGAGCGGTCGGCCAGGTAGCGGTTCAGGGAGCGAAGCTCATGGGCGCGCGGCGCGTCATCGCGGCCGCACGCAACGCAGATGCGCTCGAACACGCGCGCGAGCTCGGCGCGGACGAGCTCGTCCCGATCGGAGACGTCGACCTCACAGCAGCGCTGCAAGACGCCGCCGGAGGGGAGATCGATGCGGCGATCGACCCGCTTTGGGGAGAGCCGGCCGTCGCGACCCTGAGTGCGCTGCGGTTAGGCGGGCGCCTTGTTCACCTCGGGGCCTCGGCCGGCCAGGAGGCAACGGTTCCGTCGGCGCCGCTCCGAGGACGGAACGTGTCGATCATCGGCCACTCCAACCTGACCACGCCGCACGAGACCAAGGCGCGCGCATATCGCGAGCTGCTCGAGCACTCGACCGCCGGTCGCCTGCGTGTCGACGTCGACGTGTTTCCGCTCGAGCGCGTCGCAGATGCGTGGCGCGAGCAGGCCGCCTCGCCGCACCGCAAGATCGTCATCCAGCTTCAGGGCGAATGATTCGGCCCATCTGGGTGGTGCTCGCTCCGTGCGTACTCGCTCCGCCGCTGGCGTTCGCGGCGGTGGTCCCGACGCCGGTCGGCGTAGGGCCTCGATTTCATCCGACGGCAACCTCTGCCTCGGTCGAGACGATGCGTCCGGTCGGGCGGTTTCGGTGCAGCGCGAGCATCCCGCAAAAGACGCGTGCTCATATCGAGCTCTTCGCGCAGCGCCGGGTCGTGATCGTTCCCGCGGGCATCGGGGTTGCCCCTCCGCTCGTCCGCTCCGGCGCAACCGTTCTGCGCGGCCAGTGCACGTATCCACTCCGCACGCTCGCGCCCACGGGAGTCGTCGAGTTCGATCGGCAGCCGCGTCCGACCCTCGGTGACCTCTTCGCGGTCTGGGGCCGTCGGCTTTCAGCCGAGCGGCTGCTGAGCTTCCGCGGCCGCGTGCGCGCGTACGTTGCGGGGAAGCGTTGGCGCGAAGACGTGCGCGCGATTCGCCTGACGCGACACGCGGAGATCGTGCTCGAAGTGGGCCCCTACGTTCGGCCGCACACATCATTTCTCTTCGGTCCGGGACGATGAAGCGCGTAGCCGTACTCCTGCTCGCGGCGTCCGCGCTGACGGCCTGCAGCTCGTCCTCCGCCCCGAAGACCGTCGTGGTCACGGCGGCTCGCACGTATCGCCTCGCCGGTTTCGCTCCGTCCGGCGCGCTCGTCGCGGGCAAGCCGCAGCAGATCTCGTTCGTCGTCGACCAGCCGTCAGGTGCGCCGTTGACCCAATACCGGACCGGACCAGGGCCGCACACGGGCGTGCACCTCATCATTGTGCGCAGCGACCTTGGGACGATGATCCACCGCCATCCACCGGTCGGCTCTGACGGACGGCTGACGCAAGAGGTCACGTTCCCGACCCCGGGCCGCTACCGCGTCGTCGTCGACGTCTATCCCAAGCTCTCTGGGCCGCTGCGGAACTTCCAGCTCTTCCGCTGGATCGACGTTGCAGGAAAGTCCTTGTCGCACCCGCTTCCACCCTTCAATCCGATCGTCACCGTCGACGGGTATCGCTTCGTGTTGCATTCGAAGCCCCACCTGCGCGCGATCCAAGCCGCGTTTCTGACGTTCACGGTGACGGGCCCGAACGGCCGGCCGGCGCACTTCGTGCCGTGGTACGGCGCGCTCGCGCATGCCGTCTTCTTCCGCGCGGGAACGCTCGACTACTTTCACACGCACGTGTGCAGCCCTGGAGCGGCCGGTTGCACGAGCATCCTCGGCGGCGCGCGCGTGACCGGTAGTTCGACGCGGCCGGGAGTACTGCACGTGGGCGTGCTCGTGCCCGTTGCGGGCACGTGGCGACTCTTTCTCCAGACCAAGGTCGGCGGCCACGTCCTAACCGCTCCGTTCACCCTGCAGGTGCGGTGACTGCGCGTGCTTAGATTCGAGTCATGAGCTGCCGCCGAGCGGCCGCGTGGCTCCTGGCGCTCCCGTTGATGGTCGCGGCGTCGCAGGTCGCGCACGTCTTCGCGTACCGGCTCGTCTATCCCGAGGCCGGCGTTCGCCTGCACGCACTGCTCGTCACCGGGCACTCGTACATGACGCTCTGGCCGAAGTTGCTGGCAATGGGCGGCGCGCTCGAGCTTGCGGCCCTCGTCTCCATCGTCGTCGGCAATGTCCACCGCCGCCGTTCCACACCCGTAACGCCGTGGGCCTTTGCGCTGATGCCGCCGCTCGCCTTCGTCCTGCAGGAGCTCCTCGAGCGCTGGTTCGTCAGCGGGTCCTTTCCGTGGTGGATGGCTCTCCAGCCGACGTTCCGCATCGGCTTGCTCCTGCAGTTGCCGTTCGCACTGCTCGCGTATCTGCTCGCTCGTCTGCTTCTGCGTGTTGCGGATCGCGTCGGGAAGGCGCTGCGGTTGAATCGACAGCCCCGCCGACGAGGTCTCTCTCCTCGCTGGCATCCGGTCCTGCTCCGCTCTCCTCGGATCGCCGTCCTCGCCGACGGCCACGCAGGTCGCGCGCCGCCTCTCTTCGCGTAACGCCTTCCTGTTCGTGACGTTGGCCTGACGCCAACGTCTTCTCGGCATTCCACGAAGGAGAGTGACCGTGCGCAAAGTGCTCGTACTCGGATTGGCCGCGCTCGTCGCGCTGATCGCCGCTTCTGCAGCGTCGGCGCACGCGCGTATCAGTCCTGCGGTCTCGCTGTCGAACGAGCTGCAGCTCTACAGCCTCGCCGTGCCCACCGAGAAGAGCAACGTGACAACGACAAAGGTCGTCTTGACCGTGCCGAGCGACTTCGGCATCGACTCGTTCGTCCCCACTGCCGGATGGCACCGATCGGTGCAGCAGACCGGTTCAGGCGAGAACGCCGTGATCACGAAGGTGACTTGGACAGGCGGACACGTGCCCAGCGGCGAGGACTCGTTGTTCCAGTTTCTTGCTCAGCCCTCGTCGAGCAAGACCTACACGTTCCAGGTCGAGCAGACCTACTCCGACGGCTCGATCGTCAACTGGACTGGCCCCGAGTCTTCGGATGATCCGGCACCGCAGATTGAAGCGAAGAGCTCGCTCGGCGGCGGCGGGCCTTCCACGCTCGCGATCGTCGCACTCGTCGTCGGTGGAGTCGGAGTCATCCTCGGGGGAATTGCGCTGTTCGCGCTCGGCGGAAAGAGGCCGCTCGCTTGACGCGACGTAGTCGAGCCGCTGCCGCACTCACAGCGGTGGTCGTCACGCTTGCGTTACCGAGCGCGGCGTTTGCACACGCGTTCCTGGTGAGGACCTCGCCGACCGCGAGCGGAACCGTCAACGTCGCGCCCGCTGAGGTGGCGCTCACGTTCGATGAGGCAGTCGAGCCTCGCTTCGCGATCATCTCCGTGACGGACGCGGCCGCGCACTCGCAAACGACCGCGCGGCTGCGACGCGCCGCAGGCGACCCGGACACGCTGGTCGTCCCTCTGCGTCCGCGGGTGCCGCAGGGCTGGTATCTCGTCTACTGGCGGGCGATCTCGGTCGACGGCCATCCCGTGCAGGGCGCGTTCACGTTTGCCGTGGGGCCGAACCCGGGGCCTGCGCCGCAATTCGTCATCCCGAAGATCTCCGGCACGGCCACGACGACACGGGTGGTAATCGCACGCTGGGTGATGTTCCTCACTGTGATGGTGGCGATCGGCTTGTTCGTGTTGCGCATCGCGATCGCGCGTCCGGTCATCAGAGCCGTCGAGGGCACGACGCTCCGCGCGGTTTCGATCGCCTTTCTCTCTGCGGGAGCGCTCGGGCTGATCGCGATTCCCGTGTACCTCGACGTCGCAACGTCGGTCGATTCCCTACGCTCGGTCTTCGCTGTCGGAGCGCTCGTGCCGCTGTTTCGCGTCACCGCCTTCGGCCGTAGCTACGTCGACCTGGAGATCTGCTTCGCGCTCTTCTTCGTCGCGGCGTGCCTCGCGCTCTGGCTCGACCGCCCGGAGCGTCCGCTACGGTCGGTCGCGGAGCTCGTTTCGACAACGGGGGCGATGATCGCCGCGGCCGCGGTTCTGATCGTCCCGGGCCCGGCGGGACACGCGGGCCATACCTCGCCGCGCGGCTGGGCGCTGCTGCTCGACTGGCTGCACCTGACGTCGGGCTCGCTCTGGATGGGGGGTTTGATTGGTTTGCTGATTCTCGCCGTGAACCTGCCCGCGCTGGTGCGGGTCGCCGGCCTCAGCATCTGCGTTCCGCGGTTCTCGAACGTCGCCTTCGTATCCGTCTTCCTCTTGCTCGCGACCGGCACGGGCGCGACGATCATCCACATGCCGATCGTGGCGGCGCTCTGGCGCACGTCGTACGGACAAACGATCCTCGTCAAGATCGGCATCCTCGCCGTGGCGATGCTGCTCGGCGCGGTCAATCTCTTGCGAAACAAGCCGGCGCTCGTCGCGGCTCGGACCCAACCCGAGCGTGGGCGGCCGTCAGCCACGCTGCTGCGGCGGACGATCGGCGGCGAGACGTTGCTGTTGGCCGGCGCGGTGTTCGCCGCAGCGTTGCTCACGAGCTTCGCCCCGCCGCCGCCGGCGCTGGCGAAAGAGGGATCGGCGCTGGCGCGCGTGGGACCCGGACCCGTTGCCGCAACCGTCCACAAGGCCGGCTACACCCTCCAGGTACGCGTGAGTCCGAACCGCGCGGTAACACCGAACTCGTTCCAGCTCGATCTGGCGAAGAACGGTACGCCGGTTCGCGGCGCCAACGTGACGCTGTCGTTCGCAATGCTGGACATGGAGATGCCGAATCAGCTCTTCCAGCTCACCGAGACGAGCCCCGGCGTGTACAGCCGCGCCACCCCGGCGCTCGTCATGGTCGGCCACTGGGCGCTGGCGTTCAACGTCAAGCCTGCGACCGGCGCGCCGTTCACGGCTCTCGTCGTCGACCACGCCACGGGATGAAGCCCGCCACCGCGATCCGTATTCGTCTCGCCGCCGCGTGCGTCGCCGTTGCTGCCGGCGCCGGCGCGGCGGTCGTCGCGATCATGCTGCTCCGCACGGCGCTCGCATGAAGCTGTTCGCGGCATCGTTTGGAGCGGCGGCCCTTGTCGCGCTCGTGCCAACGCACGCGTTGGCCGACGGGGATCCGGCGAGCGACTACCTGCTCGGCCAGAACGTCTTCCTTCCCTTCGACGTCAAGATCCCCGCTGCAAAGGGCAACCAGCTCGCGCAACTCCTCGCGAACGCGAAACGCGCCGGCTTCCCGATCCGCGTGGCCGTGATCGGCACGCGCTACGACATGGGATCCGTCACGGTCTTGTACGGAAAGCCGAAGCAGTACGCGAGGTTCCTCGGTACCGAGCTCAAGTTCATCTACCGCGGACGGCTGCTCGTCGTGATGCCGAACGGTTTCGGTTACTCCATCGGCGGGCGGACCGCCACTTCCGGTCCGATCGCGGGGCTCGCCCCGCCCGGGCACGACGGGAAGCGACTGGCGAGCGGCGCGATCACGGCGGTGCAACGGCTCGCCGCGGCCGAGGGCGTCCGGCTGGCGCTCCCGAAGGCGAAGCCCATGCACGGCGCGAACCGTGACCGCGTCATTATCGCAGCGGCCGCTTTGACCGGCATCGCGCTCATCGGCGGCTTCATCCTGGTTCGTCGCTTGCGGGTGCCGAGTACCACATGACCGAGATCGCGACCCTGCTCGCCGACGGCGGGCTCGTGCCGCTCTCACGCGTGGGCGACACGTGGCGCTCGGCTCCTGTGGTGTTCGTCCTCTCGGCCTTGCTGGTCGTGCTCTTCGTCCAGGCATTCGTGCGCTTGCGCCGGCGTGGACGGACAGACCACGCAGGGTGGGACCGACTTCTGCTGTTCCTGCTCGCGGTCGCGATCGGCACGCTCGCACTCGTGTCGCCGCTCGACGTCGCCGGCGAGCAGTACCTCCTGTCGGCTCACATGCTTCAGCACGTCATGATCGGAGACTTCGCACCGGCGCTCGCGCTCGTCGCGTTGCGCGGACCGTTGCTGTTCTTCCTCCTACCGCCGCTCGTGCTTGCTCCGCTCGCACGAGTCAAGCCGCTACGCGCCGTGCTGAGGCAACTCCTCGTGCCCGGAGTCGCGTTCGGGATCTGGGCGATCGTGATCGCGTTGTGGCATGTGCCTTCGGTCTACGACTACACGCTCACGCACAGGGCCGTGCATGACGTCGAGCACCTCTGCTTCGTGATCGCGGGCGTGCTCGTCTGGACGCAGATCGTCGATCCCGCCCGGCGACACGCGCTGACGACTCCGCAACGGATCGCCTTTGCGGCGGCCGTGTTCGCCGCAGGACAAGTCCTGTCGTATGTCCTCATCTTCAGCTTCCGGCCTCTCTACCCCGCCTACGCCTCGCAGCATGAGCGCATGCTCGGCTGGTCGCCACTGTTCGATCAGCAGCTGGCGGGGCTCACGATGATGGCCGAGCAGCTCCTCACACTCGGAGCCGCGTGCGCGCTCTTGCTCGTGCCGTACCTGCGGGCTAGAGGAACAGATACGCGATCAGCGCAGCGACCGCAGCAAGGAAGAGCGCGAGCGCGAGATAACGGACGAGGCGGGGATCCCGCGGCCTCGGCGTGACGTGCACCTCCACGAGCAGGTCACCGGGCACGCCGCCGTTCGTCGCCGCGTGTCCCTCGCCGCCAACTCGTAGCTGCGTTCCGTCCTCGACGTGCGGAGGGATGCGAAGCCGTAGCCGACGCGCCTGCACGACCCGGCCGCTGCCGCCGCATTCCGCACACACCTCGCCGCTGCAGTCGGGACACCGGTCGACGTGCAACAAGCGCGCGAGCTCCAGATGGGAGACCTCCCGGCGGCGACCGGTGCCGCCGCAGGTGGGACAGTCCGGATCCGGAGGTTCCATCCTTCCTCTCCCCTCGCACGCCTCGCACACCGCGGTCACGTCGAACTCGACGATCTTCCGCGCGCCCTCGATGGCCTCGAACCAGCGGAGGTCGAGCTCGAGGCGCACGCTCTCGCCGCGTAGCGCCTGCTCGCGGGCTTCCAAGAGCGCCTCGTCGAAGCCCTGGTTGCCGCGCCCGCGGTAGCCGTAGCGGTCGTAGAGCAATCGGGAGCTCGGTTTCGAGAGCACGCTGTACGCCTCCGCCAGCTCGCGGAAACGGTGCGCCGCGTCCGGCGAGTCCGAGATGTCGGGGTGACACTCGCGCGCGGCCGCGTAGAAGGCGCGCCGGATTGCCTCCTCGTCGGCGTCATGCGGGATACCGAGGATCTCGTAGTAGTCCGCCTTCACCTCAGGCACATCCGGGATTTTGGCGGACCGCGCACCCAAAACGGGGCGTTCGAAGTTATCTCAGCATGAGGTCCGCGGCCCTGGCCTCGGTGCTGGTCGTGCTCGGCGTTTCCGCCGGCGTCGCGCTGGCAGACGGTCTGCCGACTCTGCCGACGCCGACGCTCCCGACACCGACCCTGCCGACGCCGACCCTCCCGACTCTGACGACGACCACTGTGCCGACGCCGACGGTGCCGGTTCCGCCGCCTCCGGCGCTGCCGGTCCCGACGCTGCCGGCGCCGAAGCTGCCGGTCTCGTCTCCGCCGGTGGGGGTTTCCGCGCCCGGGGCGTCCTCCGCCCCTCAGTCTCTCTCGCCGCTGACGGGAGTGGGAGTTGCGTCCGGATCCGCGTCGCCAGGCACGTCGGGCGGCTCCGGGGCGTCCGCAACGGGGAGCAGCTCGGGGACGTCCTACCGCATGTCGATCTCCCGACTCCGCGAGTCTCGTACGTGGATCTCGACCACCGGCCCGAAGTCGAGGCGGCGGATGATCCTCGTCTTCCGCCTTGCCCGGTCAACAGCCGTTGCGTTCACCGTGACGCAGGTCTCACCCATCTGTGCTGTCGCCGGCACCTTCCTGGTCCATGGCCACCCAGGGGTCAACCGCGTGCGGTTCTACGGCAAGCTACACGGCCGGCAGCTCGCGCCGGGGACTTACCGGATCGACGCACGTACGCGCGGCGGCGTGCGCGTGCTGCACGTGACGCTCGTCATCGTCGGCGCCGGAGTCCCGAGCGCGGCCGAGCTTCGCGCCGCCCGGCAGCGCAATGTCTGCGGTGGCACGCTCGGGGCTCAGGCGACGCTGACGTCCGGCGGCTTCGCGGCCGTCTCGCGCGCGCTGCACGGTCCCGCGAAGTCGTCGATCGTCCGCAACCAGAACCCGAACGGCAATGGGCTCCGCGGCCACCGTTCTTCGGCCGGCCCGTTCTCGCCCGGGCGCGTCTCGCAGAACGCGACCAACCCGTTCGTGATCGTGGCCTTCGGGCTCGCCGTGATCCTCTTGGGCTTCGCGGCACTGCCGCAGCGCGCGATTCCCGATCCGCGGCTGAACGACGTTCTCGTGCGGCACCGCGTCGAAGTCGCGATGGCCGGAGCCGGGGCGCTCGCGGCCGCGCTGCTGGCGCTCGCACTCGCCTAGTCCGTCAAGATCGTCAAGTGAGCGGCGAACAGCTGCGCGAAGTGATGCGTCGTTTTCCCGCGCCCGTGGCGGTGGTCACGACGCGCGTCGACGAGGAGGGTTACGGCTTCACCGCGGGGTCGGTCGTCTCGCTTTCCCTCGAGCCGCCGCTCGTCGGCGTGTCGGTCGGGCTCGATTCCTCGTCGCACGAACCGATGCGGCGCGCGGGCGGGTTCGCGGTCAGCCTGCTCTCCGAAAACCAGGTCGACGTCGCGCAGCACTTCGCGCGCAGCGGCATCCCTCCGGTCGTGCTCTGGGAAGGGACTCACGTCCGCGACGGAGAGCGGGGACCGCTCGTCGAAGGAGCGCTCGCGTGGCTCGAGTGCCGCACCTGGGCCGAGTACGACGCGGGCGACCACACGCTCTTCGTGGGCGAGGTGGAGTCGATGGAGCTCGGCACCCTCGCGCGGGGGCTCGTCTACCGCGACTCGACGTATCACGCAGGTTGATCGACGCCGTCATCTTCGACCTCGACGGAGTCATCCTCGACACGGAGGAGCTGTGGAACGAGGTGCGCGAAGGGCTCGCGCGCGAGCGCGGCGGTCGGTGGAGTGAGCGCGCGCAGGCGGACATGATGGGGATGAGCTCGACGGAGTGGTCGCGTTACATGCACGACGTCACCGGCCTCGCCGAGCCGCCGGAGGAGATCAACCGCGAAGTGGTGCAGCGAATGCTCGAGCGCTACGAGCAGCAGCTACCGCTGATCGACGGCGCCGTCGACGCCGTCCGTCGCATCGCTGCGCGCTGGCCGCTCGGGCTCGCGTCGTCCTCGAACCGCGAGCTGATCGACCGCGCATTGGCGGTGTCGCGCCTCGCGCCGCTGTTTCGCGCAACGGTGTCCTCGGAGGAGGTCCCACGCGGCAAGCCTGCACCCGACGTGTACCTCGAGATCGCGCGACGGCTCGGCGTCGAGCCGGGTGCCTGCGCGGCGATCGAGGATTCCGCCAACGGGATCCGCTCGGCGCACGCAGCC
>JBKPJA010000126.1:0-17631 GCA_046730515.1 Actinomycetota bacterium
GAGTGCGCCTCGTCCGGTTCCGGACGCGGCGCCGTCGCGAGGCAACGAGCCTTGAACTCGTCGACCGCCTGGTCCCAGCCGACGCGGCGCGCCTGGGCGAGACAGCTCGGCCGGAAGTTGATCCTGTGCAGCAGCACGGGAACGAACAAGTGCTCGACGTCCTCCGGCAGGACGAAGTCGCGTCCGTGCAGCAATGACCAAGCGCGCGCCACGCGCTCGAGCGCAAGGCTGCCGCGAACCGAGCACCCCACCGCGACGTCCTCGTCCTCCCGCGTTGCGCGAACGAGATCGACGATCCACCGCTGTAGAAGCTCGTCGACGTACACCTCCTGCACGGCTCGTCGCAGCTCCCGCACGTCGGCGACGTCGATCACCGCCTCGAGCTCACCGAGCGGATGGCCATAGCGCTGCTCCGCGACGATCCGGACCTCGTGCGCGGCCCCGGGATACCCGAGCTTGGTCTTGACGAGGAAGCGATCCAACTGCGCCTCCGGCAGCGGGAACGTTCCCTCGAACTCGATCGGGTTCTCCGTCGCCATCAGGAAGAACGGGTCGGCGAGCTCGCGCGTCACGCCGTCGACCGTCACCTGTCGCTCGGCCATCGCCTCGAGCATCGCCGACTGCGTCTTCGGCGTCGCGCGGTTGATCTCGTCGACGAGAATCACGTTCGCGAAGATCGGGCCGGGGCGGAACTCGAAGTCGCGTTCCCTCTGGTTGAAGACCGCGAGGCCCGTGACGTCGGCCGGCTGCAGATCCGGCGTGCACTGAATGCGAGACGTCGTCGCGCCCTCGATCGACTGCGCGATCGCGCGGGCGAGCACCGTCTTCGCGGTGCCCGGCACGTCCTCGAACAGGACATGGCCGCCCGAGAACATCGCCGCCAGGACGAGCTCGATCTCCTCGCGCTTGTCGTGGACGACCGTCTCGATGTTCGCCACGAAGCGCTCGGCCGTCGCCGCCGGCCGAACGAGCGCCTCTTGACGCACCAGGCGGGCGACGTTCGTGTCCTCCATCCGTCCTCAGCATAGTGGGACGCCTACCGAGCCAAACAAGTTGGCTCGCGGTCCGTGGAACTGGTCCCACCAAAAAGGTCCCACCAAAAACGCCGAAGCCCGTTGACCTTTCGGTCCTCGGGCTTCGACCGCGCCACTATGTCATGCCCGCCCGGCCTTTGTCAAGCCTTGACGATGACGACGTGCAGGCCGCTGCGCTGGCTCGCCACCTGGGCGAAGCCGTCCGCCTGTGCGCGGCTCGTGAACCCCGCGACGTAGGCCTGGTAGCCGCCGCAGGGAGCGGTCTTGGTCTTCAGATTCGTGTAGCCGAAGCGCGCCGCCTGATCGAGCACGGACTGCAGGTCTGCGAGCGTGCGTCGCGTCCCGAAGATCGCTTGGAGCTGTCCGATCTCCTGGGCCTTGACGCATTCGATTGTCGGAAAGAGGTGAGCGTGGCGGGCTTCGGCCTGGACCCCGACCGCCGTGTCGTACGAGTTGAGTCCCCGCAGCGCCGACTTCCACACTGCGCATGTGTCGCGGACCGTCTCCACGCCCTTGAAGCCGTCGGTAAGTGCCTGCCGGGTGATCTTGTCCGCCTTGGCCTGGGTCGAGCCCCGTCCGAAGACGACGTCGAGTCCGTTCTCGAAGACCGGCGTCGTGCACGCGTCCCCGCGCACGCTCGAGGATCCCGACGCAACCGACGCCGGAAAGGCGGTTACGGCCAGGGCCAAGGCGATGACGGCAGTCCCCCGGGTCCTCACAGGGCACAGTCGTACCAGTTCTCGCGGACTGCCGTCGCGCTAGACGTTCGTGCGCTCGACCGATCCCCGGCCCGGCGCGCGCGAAACACCTACGGCGCCGGCGGCTGCGGACACTCCGGCATGAGGCTGGTCCGCGCGCGACTGCCACGGTCTCCGGTTGCGACGATGAGATAGCCCAGGCAGTACGGGATGGAGACACCGCGAAACACCGCGCTGAACCGCCCCGACGGGCGTGCCGTGACGGTTCGCACGTGCGGACCGCGAGCCTCGACGACCACCCTCACACGCTCACCGGGAACGAAGTGCGTTCCCAGAACGGTGAACGGGGTCGTCGCCGCCACACGCACCGCGGGGCGCTGGCGCGTCGCGGCCGATGCGGCGGAAACGAACGTCGCCAGGCTCAGGACGAGAACGGCGGCTCGCACCCGAACAGGATGACAAAAGGAGGGCCGCCTCGCGGCGGCCCTCCGCTCGTCCGGCTACCAAGTTCGTTACGGAAGCGTCAGCTGGTACGCCCCGCGTCCGTGCGTGGCGGCAAGCAACTGCCGCGCACTCGGGTTGATCGTCAAGCCTGCGACGGTGACGACCGGGAGGCCGCTCGCCGCGGGAACCCAGTTGTTCGCCGGATTCGCGCTTGGGAGCCTCGCGACGCCGAAGTCCGTCGACGCGTACAGGTCACCCGTGACGGGGTCGTAGGCAACGCCGTTCACGGGCTGATCGCCGATCGAACCACCCGCCGGCCCGTCCAGCGAAACCCACGTCGCCGTGCCCGCAACCGGGTCGTACGTCACCGAGAAGACGTGACCCGGATCAACGTCGGCGGGGAAGCTCGCCGTCGTCAGTGCGTTGTAGCTCAGGTAGGAGACGTACGCGTGATTCGCGTTGGCCGGATCGACGGCGATGCTGCTGATCGGCCGTCCCGGTGAGTTCGCGGCCAGCGTGTCGATGCGCGTGAACGACACCGCGCTGGCCGGATCCGCGTCCGCGTTCTTCGAGACGAAGAGGCGGCCGCGTGTCGTCGCCGCCCACAGCGTCGAGTTGTCGCTCGAAGCGCGGCTGACCCAACCGACGTTGCCGCCTGCCCGCGTGCCGCGAGCCGACGAGGTCAGCGAAGGATCGCCGAGCTTCTCCCAGTCGCCGCAGACGGTGCCCGTGGTGAACGTGCCCGTGAACCGGTTGCAGTTCGAGTCGAGGTACGCCTGCGGCCCACCGTCGTCCTTCGTCCGCCACACGTGGAGGAGGCCGGCGAACATCGTCCCGTGCACTGTGGGATCGGTGATAACCGGGAGGTAGAACAGCGACGGCTCCCCGGTCTTCTTGTCGAAGAACGGATCCGAGATCCAGTCCCAGTTCCGGTCATGGCCGTCCTGGAAGTTCACTTCCACCTGCGACGAGAAGTACGTGTGGAAGCGGAAGGACCGGTCGGTCGGGTCGAAGCCCGACACGCCACCGTCGCCGAAGATCGTCTGCGGCCACACGACCGCAGAGCCGTTCGTCTCGAACGTGCCGTTGTCCTGCGTGCCGCCCTGGATGTCCTTCGCATCGGCGGGATTCACCGACAGGCTCTGGAACTGCAGCGTGTCCAGACCGACGTTCAGATCATCCCAGCGGCTCGGCACCCTCGACAGGAGTTGCTTGCACCGAGCGAGGCTCACAGCGTCGAGGCTGCGGCCGTCACAGCGACTGGAGATGTCGGAGAACGAACCGCTCGAGCGCATCAATCCCCCGTCAGAGCCTTCGAAGAACTGGTTCGGGTCGCTCGGGTTGGTGACGAACGCGTGCTGGTCGGGGTGCAGACCGTCGTGGTGACTATCCGTACCCGTTGCGTCATCCGTCATGTCGGCGAACGTGTTGCCGCCGTCCGTCGACATCAGTAGGCCACGGGCGTTCGAGATGGCGTGATCCTCGCCGTACTCGTACGAGCCCATGACGAACACCGTGTCCGGGTGGCCCTTCGGGCTGTACACGAGCTCGTCGTACCAGCACTGGCCGGTGCAGAAGTTCCACGTCGCCCAACCGGGATCCGCCGGGTTCGCGCTCGTCTTGTCGACAAAGACCGGAGAACCGGACTCCACCGCGTTCGCAACCCAGAGTCGGCTGTAGCCGGTGCCCAGCGTCGTCAGTGTCGGCGACGTGCACGGGTTCGGCGGATCGGTCGAGACCGCGCAGGTGTCGCCCTCCGTCTGGTACATGCGCGTGTGACCGTCCGGCGTCGTCGCGAGCGCGAATTCGCTCCGCGACGCGCCGCCGCCACACGTCTGGCACCCGTGGATCTGCGTCCACGAAGCGCCGTTGTTCGTCGAGCGCCAGACGCCGACGTTGTACGCCGTTGCATAGATCACGCCGGGGTGCGTGGGATCGATAGCGACGTCGGTCGCACCGCGTGACGAACCGAAGCTCGACAAGAACGTCTGCCCGGGCTGCGGTCCGAGAACAACGAGGCTCGGCTGGATCTGCGTGAACGTCGCGCCGCCGTCGGTCGACTTCCAGACGCCGACGCCGGGGGTTCCCGGCGGGATCTGCGACACGGCGCCCGCAGTCGTGGATGAGATGCCGTGCACTCCGCGGCCGTCCGCGACGTAGATCGTGTTCCCCGTCGGATCGTTCGGGTCGACCGCGATCTGCCGGATCGCCCGGTTCAGGAAGTTGGCGTTTCCGCCGAGCGCGGTCCAGGTGTTGCCGCCGTCGGTCGACTTGTAGACGCCGACACCCGCCTCTGCATCACCGGCCGCGGCGTCTTCGCCGGTACCCGCGTAGAGCGTGTGATGCGCTGCGTCGTACGTCAGTGCGCCGACCGCTCCCGACGCGAAGGAGCCGTCGGAGACGTTGACCCAGTTCGCGTTCCCGGCGAGTGCCTTATTCGTCCGCCACACGCCGCCGCCTGCAGCGCCGACCCACAACGTGCAGGACGGCGCCGTGCACTCCGGTGAGATCTCGAGCGCAGTGATGCGGCCTGAGGTGTTGTACTGGCTTCCGTGCCGGTTGAGGAACGCGGGATAGATCGCGTTCGTCGGCCCGAGCGAGAACCACGAAGTCGTCGAATTCTTTCCTTTGCCGACGCCGCGGCCTGCGATCGCCGCCGACGCTGCGCGCGCACCCGCGATCTCGTCGGCGGTGATCGAGTCGCCGCCGTTCAGCTGATAGTTCTCCTCCGCCGCCGAGGTCGGCCCCTCCGAGTCGTTCGGACTGGTCGCGAAGAGATCCTCTTCGTGCCGAGCGAACGCTTCCGAGGCGAGCCCGTTCTCGGTGACGATGCTGCGCTCGTGGGAGGAGCCGCCTGTCGCCACTAGCACGCCGATCGCAATCGCCGCGGCCACGCCCACCACACCGACCGCAACGAGAACGCGACGCCAGTGCTCTCCTACCATCACTTTCTCCCCTCTGGATAGACCCACCCGGTGCCCCGCCCGGGTCGCCGAAACTAGATATCGCGTTATCGCACGCACGCGGCGGGCCCGTCAACCCTCATTCAGCAGCGCCACCGCAGACCGAGCACGTTGCGGCCGGCGCCCTTCGACGGAGCCTCGACGACAACCTGCGGCAGATTCCGCGCCGGAATCTGCCGATCTCTTACTCACATCAACGAGGGATCTCCGTTGCGCAGCGCGTCCAGCCGTTGACAAGCGGGCTAGGACCACCGATGAACAGTCAGAGGAAGCGCTCGGATCTCTCCGCCCATGACCTGCGACAGCGCCCCAACCGTTGACCGCTGAACGTCGCCGCTGGTTGCGCTTGCACGTAGCAGCGACCCTCGCAAGCGGACTACTTGCGCTCGCGTGCACGTGGTTCGAGTTCGGTCCGAACATCTTCGCCGCACCTCACGCGCAAAAGGCGCAGACAACTCTGAGAGTCGGCGAAGCTCCTCTGACTGCTGCCGAACGAATCTCCATACGAAAGCGGACGTCGCAGCGAGCGCCGGCTGACCGTGCAGACTGGAGCGGCGCCCATCGGCGACGACCCGCGCCCGCCGCCGACTCCGTAACGCAATCGCCCACGACTCCGGGGCGGCCGGCCGCGCCCCGGCTGCAGAATGACCCGCCGAATGCGGACGCAACTCCGTCGGCGAGCGCGCCGCTCGCAGCCAACGCCACGACCACCGCTACGACCGTGGCGCAGTCGAAAGGGCAGCTTCCGTCCATTGCGCCGGTTTCCGTGCCCAGTCCACCACCCGTGTCGGTGCCCCCGTCGCCCTCGCTCAGCCCACCAGGGACGCCTCCACTGCCGGTCGGCCCGTGAGCACGACGCAGGCCGTACGGGAGTCGGGGGTGACGGTGAGCGCAGAAGCGCGTGCGGCGAAACTCTACGAGGAGCACCGCGAGACAATCCTTCGCCTGTGCATGCGGCAGCTCGGCAGGCACGAAGACGCGGCGGACGCGTTGCAGACGACGTTCGTCTACGCGCTCAGGAGTCTTCGCCGCGGTGTCGTCCCGAAGTTCGAGCTCGCATGGTTGTGGAAGATCGCGACCAACGTCTGCTCGACCCAGCGCCGCTCTTCGGCGCAGCGCGCGCACCAGGACATCGATGCACTGCAGGACGTCCTCAGCGCACCGGACCGACCCGCACATCGGATCGCCGCCGATGACCTGCGGGCTGCGCTGCGGTCGCTGACGCCGAATCAACGTCAAGCGATTCTCCTCCGTGAGTGGAAGGGACTCTCCTACGACGAGATCGGCGACGAGCTCGGACTCTCGCAAGCTGCAACCGAGACGCTGCTCTACCGTGCCCGGCGGACGCTCGCTCGCAAGCTCGAGGGAACGTATGCAGCCGACGGGTTGTCCCTCGCCTCGCTCGCGCGCTCACTGCTCACGTCAGGCGCAGCGAAAGCAACCGGAGCCGCGATCGGGACCGCGGCGACGATTGCGGCGACGTCGCTTGCGATCCACGACCGGCCGGCTAACCACGTTCGGCCGTCGGCCGCCGCGCAGCGCTCACCGATCGTTCAGGTCGTCGATCGTGTTCGCACGCACAGCCCGGTTCCGGCGCCGTTGCACCGGAATCGCGCCCCCGTACGCCCGCCGACGACTGGCGGCGCGACGACACCCGCGCCCTCGGGGCAGCAACTCGCGACAGACGCAACGTCCGCACCACCGATCCAAACGACGGAGCAGTCGCCTCCACCAGAGTCGGCGGCGAGCCCGCCCACGGTGACGCTTCCGCCGGTCGCACCGGAGGCGACGCCGCTCCCCACGATCCCGGGCGTGCCTGGACTACCGGACGTCGTGACGACGCCGCCCTTGCCACAGGTGTCGGCGCCGAAGCTCCAGCCCTAACCGACCGGCGTCACCGAGCCGAGGACGCCGTGGACGTCTTCCTCCGACGAGCCGTGCCAGATGTGCGGACCAGCCGCGAAGAACAGCGTCGTGCGCGGCCCGCCGGCGCTGCCGGCGCCGAACGCGATTCCCCAGATGCCGGGCAGCGTGACCGGAAGCTCGCCACGGAACTTCCAACCGCGGGCGCGCGGCGCGTACACGGAGACCCGTCCTGTGCCGAAGCTCGCGACGAGCAGGTCACCGGCGAGCCGCCCGAAGCCGTGCGGGGCGAGCGCAAGCCCCCACGGCTCGTCGAGCTCACCCGTGTTGCCGATGTGCGCGATCAGCCTCCCGTCGAGATCGAACTCGTCGACGTAGCCGCCGGTCGGCGCGTCGTTCCCGCTCGGAGGCGCGCGATAGGCATACGTCACGAAGATCCGATTTCCGAGCGCCTGGATCCCGAAGGGTGCGTACCAGCTCGAGATCGAGCGATCGACAAACGCACCCGGCCTCACGATTCGACGCCAGTTGGAGTCGAAGACGAGCACGCGCGCGTTGTGGAAGTCCGTTGCGTAGAGGCGTCCCGCCGCGAGCGTGACCCCGCGAAAGACGGTCCCGGTCGCTCCAGGGTCGACGGTGACCTCCGTCTGCGACGACCACGCTTGGCGCGTCCGGGGAACCACCGGCGACCAGGCCCTGATCATCCCGTCCTCGCATCCGTAGATGAGCCTGGCCGGGGCAGTGACGCCGCTCTCGTGGACGAGGAATCCGTTGCCCGAGTTGAAGGCGACGCCGGTCGGCCCGCCCGGCACGGCGACGGTCACTGCCTGCTTGCGGCCGCTGCCGCTGTACGTGGTGCTGGAGCTCCGCGCTTCGTTCGCGACCCACAACGCGGTGGCGGCGTTCGACGCAATGCCCCAGGGATTGACGAGCTGTGCATCACTGCGATCCGACACGAGCCGGTGGACGACGAAGCGATCCGCACGTGCACCGCTGCCCGACCCGCCGGCGGCAAGCGCCGCGACGACGACGGCGATCGCGGCTGCTTTCATGTCAACCCGCCGCGATCGGAGAAGGACGCGGCGAGCCGCGCCGGCTCGCGATGAAGTCGCGATACCAGTAGAAGCTGTCCTTCGGCACGCGCTCGAGCGTCGGAAAGTCGATGTAGACGATCCCGAATCGCTTCGAATAGCCGTGCGCCCACTCGAAGTTGTCGAGCAGGCTCCACACGAAGTAGCCCTTCACGGGAGCGCCGTCCGCGATCGCCTTCGCAACGGACTCGAGATACGACTCGATGTACCCCGTCCGCTCGGGATCGTGAACGCGCCCGTCGTGGACTCGCACGTCGGGGAACGCAGCGCCGTTCTCGGTGACGTAAATCGCGGGTGCCGGATACTCGGACGCCACGCGGACGAGCAGGCGGTGCAGCCCTTCGGGATACACCTCCCAGCCCATCTCGGTGTACTGCGCGTCGGGATCGTGGATTCCGCGCGGGCCGTCCGGCGTGGCCGCGATCACAGCGCGGTGATAGTTGTTGACACCGAGGAAGTCGAGCGGCGCGGCGATCGTGTCGAGGTCGCCATCTCTGACGAGGGGCGCCACGATCGCGTTTCGCTCCCGCATATCGGCCGGGTACGAGCCGTGGAACAGGGGATCGAGGTACCAGCGGTTGACCTCTCCGTCGACGTGCGCCGCCGCCGCTTCGTCCTCGGGTGAGCCAGTCGCGGGATAGGTGTGGAAGAGGTTCAGCGTGATGCCGACCTGAGCGTCGCGCACCAGACGGCGAATCGTCTGGGTCGCCCAGCCGTGTGAGAGCAGCAAATGGTGGCTCGCCGCAACCGCATCGGACTTGCTCGTGCGTCCGGGAGCGTGCTCACCCCACGCGTAGCCGTTCCACGCGACGACCTGAGGCTCGTTGTGCGTCGTCCAGTAGCGCACGCGGTCTCCGAGCCGCGCGACGACGGCCACGACGTAGTCGACGAACGCTTCGGCCGTCGCGCGCACCGGCCACCCGCCTTGGTCTTCGACTACCTGCGGCGTGTCCCAGTGGAAGAGCGTCGGGAAGGGCTCGATGCCGTGTGCGAGCAGCTCGTCGACGAGTCGGTCGTAGAAGTCGAGGCCTGCCTGGTTGACCGCGCCGCGACCGTTCGGCAAGACACGCGGCCAGGCGATCGAGAATCGGAAGCCGTCGAGCCCGAGCTGCTTCATCAGCGCGACGTCCTCCGGATAGCGGTGGTAGAAGTCGCACGCGATCTCGCCCGTGTCGCCGTTGCGAATGTTCCCCGGCGTGGCGCTGAAGCGATCCCAGACGCTCTCACTGCGTCCGTCCTCGTTCACGGCACCCTCGATCTGATACGACGCTGTTGCGGCACCCCAAACGAAGTCGGCGGGGAAGTTGTTCATGTTCGTCCTCTCGTGACGGTTGGCGGGGCGGGAGCAGTGACGTGACAGCGCGCGGCCTGCGCGACGCGCGCCTCGACCAGTGTCGGCGTCACTTGCGAGCAGATGTCGATCGCGATCGGACAGCGCGAGAGGAACCGGCACCCCTCGGGCGGATCGACGGCCGCCGACGCAACGCCTTTGCGCAGCTCGATGCGCTCGGCCTGCAGCCGCTTGGCGGGATCAGGGACGGCGGCAAGCAACAGCCGCGTGTACGGATGCAGCGGGTCGGCCAGCACCCTCTCGATCGGCCCGCTCTCGACGATCTGTCCCGCGTACATGACGAGGATGTCGTCCGCGGCGTAGCGCGCGCTCGCGAGGTCGTGCGTGACGTAGAGAAACGCGATCCCGTGCTCTTCCTTGAGCTTGAGCATGAGATTCAGGATCCCGATCCGGATCGAGACGTCCAGCATGCTCGTCGGCTCGTCCGCGAGCACGACCTTCGGTTCCACCGCGAGCGCCCGCGCGATCGCAACGCGCTGCCGCTGCCCGCCGGAGAGCTCGTGCGGATACTTCTCCGCGATCTCGCGCGGCGGCACGAGCCCGACGGTGCGCAGGAGCTCGAGCACCCGCTCCTCGACCTGGTGCGCCGGAACGACGTTGTGGATGCGCAGCGGCCGTTCGATGTGGTGTCGCACGGTCTTGACCGGGTTCAGCGAGTCGAACGGGTCTTGGAAGATGATCTGCACCTGCGAGCGGTAGTGGACGACGTCGCGCCGCCGCTCCATGCTCGACACGTCGTTGCCCTCGAAGCGCACCGTGCCGGAGCTCGGGTCGTACAGGCGCGCGAGCAACCGCGCGACCGTGCTCTTGCCGCTGCCGCTCTCGCCGACGAGCGCAGTGATCGAGCCGGGACGCAGCTCGAAGGAGACGTCGTCGACGGCGTGCACGTACGAGCGGTGAACGGTGTTGCCGACCGGAAAGCGCTTGCTGAGGTTCTCGACCCCGAGCGGCGCGACGGCGCTCATGCGGCACCTTCCTCGACGAGGTGACACGCGACGTGGTGGCCGGGCTCGATCTCCAGCAGCAGCGGGCGTTCGGTTGTCTGCCGGAGGAAGATCCCGGCGTTCTCCGGGGTGCAGTGCGGGCAGCGGGGGTTGAAGCGACAGCCCGCCGGCGGATCACGTAGATCGGGCGGCGAGCCCGGAATCCCGGTGAGCCGTTCGACCGGACCGGTCAGCGGCGGGAAGGACTGCAGCAACCCCTGCGTGTACGGATGCAGCGGATTAGCGCTGAACCGCTCCGCCGGGGCCGTCTCGACGAGCTCGCCGGCATACATGATCGCGATGCGGTCGGCGAACTCGAGCAGCAGCGAGAGGTCGTGCGTGATGAAGAGGACTGCGAAGCCGAATTCCCGCTTCAGCGCGTCGATCTGCTGGAGGATCTCCCGTTGCACGACGACGTCGAGCGCGGTCGTCGGCTCGTCCATCACGATCAGCTCCGGATTGAGGGAGAGCGCCATCGCGATGATCACGCGCTGGCGCATCCCCCCGGAGAGCTCGTGCGGATACGCGCGCAGCCGTCGCCGGTCGATGCCGACGAGCTCGAGCAGCTCGCCTGCGCGCGCGAGCGCACTGCGGCGGTCGATCCGTTCGTGCGCACGCATCGCGTCGACGAACTGATCGCCGACGCGCATCACCGGGTTGAGCGCGTTCATCGCGCCCTGAAAGACCATCGAGACGTTGCGCCAGCGGAACCGCCGCAGCTCCTCCGGGCTCTTACCGGTCAGATCCTCGCCGCGGAAGAGAATGCTGCCGCCGGCGATCCTGCCCGGAGGGCGGAGGATCCGCATCACGGCGTTGGCGACGGTCGTCTTCCCGCAGCCGGACTCGCCCGCGAGCCCGACGACCTCGCCTTCGTGAATCACGAGGTCGACGCCGTCCACAGCGCGTGTCCGGCGCGGACCGCCGCCGTACTCGACGACGAGCCGTTGCAACTCCAGCAACGTCGTCTTCTGCGCGCGGGTGACGCTCGGCTCTTCCATCAGAGCCGTCATCCTGAAGCCTCCGTGCGCAGGCGCGGGTTGCTGACCTCGTCGATACCTGCCAGCACGAGCACGAGGCCGAGGACGGTGAAGGCGAGCGCGGCGCCGGGGAAGAAGAACGGCCACCACTCGCCCTGCAGGACCGTGGAGTTCGTCTCCGCCCAATAGAGCGTCACCCCCCAGCTCGTCTTCGACATGTCGCCGAGCCCGAGGAACTCGAGTCCTGCGTCGACGAGCAGCGCGATGTAGAAGACGAGCACGAACGCGGCGGCGATCCGGCTGATCATGTTCGGCATCAGTTCGCCGAAGACGATGCGCGGAGTCGACTCGCCGGCCGCCTTCGCGGCCTGGATGAAGTCACGGTTCTTGAGCGTCAGCGCCTGGCCGCGCAGGATGCGCGCCTCGAATGCCCAGAGAACGGCCGCGAGAATGAGGATCATCGTCCCCATCCCGCGGTTCTTCAGGTAACCGGAGACGACGATGAGCAGCGGAATCGCCGGGATCGTCAGGAACACGTTCGTCAGGAACGTGACGACGTCGTCGGTGAGTCCGCCGGTGTAGCCCGCGGTGACCCCGAGGATGGCGGCGATGCCCGTGGCGAGCGTCGCGGCCGCGAGTCCGAGGAACAGCGATCGGCGAGCGCCGACGACGACCTGCGAGAAGATGTCGCTGCCCTGGTCGGTGGTGCCGAACAGGTGGTGCCACGACGGTGCCTGGTGGGTCGCCGTGATGTCGAAGTCGTTCGGATGCGCCACCGAGATCAGCGGCGCGAGGAGGGCGATGATCACGACCAAGCCCACCATCGCGAGACCGAGACGCGACTTACGGTTGCGCAGCAGGAGCGCGAGCCAGCCGGGAACGCGGAGCCGGCCGCGCACACGCGACGGCGGCGGCGCGAGCGAGAGGTCGAGGGTCGGATCGAGCTGGGACATCAGCTTGCCCTCAGTCGGGGGTCGAGGACGAGGTTGAGCACGTCCATGATCAGGTTCGCGACGATCACGCAGACGGAGAAGACGACGAGGATCCCCTGGGCGAGCGGGTAGTCGTTGCCGAGCACCGCCTGCTGCAGCGTGTAGCCCGCGCCGGGGTAACTGAAGATGTACTCGACGAAGACGAGCCCGCCGACCGCGCTGGCAAAGAGCGCTGCGAAGCCGTTGAGCGGCGGCAGGATCGCATTGCGCCCTGCGTACCGCGTCATGACGCGGCGGTCACGCAGTCCCTTCGCGGTCGCCATCGTCACGTAGTCCTCGTCGATCGTGTTGATCATCACCGTGCGCATGTTGAGCACCCAGCCGCCCGCGTACGCGCCGAGGATGACGAGAATCGGGAGCTCCGCATGCCGTAACGCACTCGAGAGGAACGTCCAGTTGAACCCTGGCGTGAGACCGGTGTCGTAGGCGTGCTGGATAGGGAACCAGTGCAGCTTCAGACCGAGGAAGTAGAGGCCGAGCAATGCGATGAAGAACGCCGGGAAGGCGCTGAGCGTCATGAAGGCGGGGACGATCACGCTGTCGACGAAGCCGCCCCGACGCCAGGCGGCCACCATCCCGACCGCCGTGCCGACGACGAACGAGAGGAGAAAGGCGACGCCGACGAGGAAGATCGAGTACGGCAGCGTCCGTCCGATCACCTCGGACACCGGCGACGGATAGTTCGACGTCGAGAGCCCGAAGTTGAAGTGGACGATCCGGTGCAGGTACGTCACGTAGTCCTGCCAGATCGAGTGGTGCCCGCCGCCCAGCAGCGCCTCGTACGTCTGCACGATCCCGGGATTCGCTGCGAGCTGCTCCGGGTTCAGGTGTGCGAGCAGCCCGGCGATCGGGCTGCCGGGCATCAGCCGAGGCAGCAGGAAGTTGATCGTCAGCGCGACCCAGATCGCGAAGGCGTAGAAGACGAGTCGGCGGGCGAACCAACGCATGATCGGCTCCCTCGGAGGGTAAACGGCGGGCGGTGAGGAGGAGACCGCCCGCCGTCTACGGTTGTCAGGAGGGACTCATGCTCCGCTCTTGGCGCCGGGGCAGATGCGCGTGAACAGGAGCGCGTTGTCCGGGTACGTGGTAAAGATCGGGTCCGCGTAGAAGTTGTGCGCGGTCGGGAAGCAGTGGAAGTGCTTCGTGCTGTACGTCGACCACCGTGCTCCGATCATCACCGGTACGACCGGCATTTCGTTCAACCAGAGCTTCTCCAGCTGCGTCGCCACCCGGTGCTGCACCTTCGGATTGAGCGTCCCCTTCCACTGGTCGAGCAGCGTCGTCGCCTTCGGGTCGGCGAAGTGCTCCCAGTTGCCGGTCGGTGACGCATCCTGACCTGCCGGGATGAATGCGTTCTGCGACAGGTTCGCGTAGAAGAAGCCGTACGGCGAGCCGCGTGAAGCGACCTGCCAGAGCAGCGTCGGGTTCTTCGTCGCGAACGCGTTCGGATACCAATCGCCCCACGAAGGCTCGAGCGCCACGTTGGAGTTGATCCCGATGTCGCGAAGGTTCCGCGTGATGATCTGGTTGGACGCGACCCAGTCGGACCAACCGGAGATCACGTGGATGTCGAGCTTGACGGCGTTCCCGTGCGGGTCGATCAGCTTGTTGCCCTTGTAGCTGAAGCCCGCGTCGGTCAGCACCTTCTTCGCAGCCGACGGACTGTAAGTCGCCTGCTGCTTCGCGAGCTTCCTCACCGACGCGTCGGTGACCCACTGCGGGAAGAGGCCGCTGAGCCCGATCGCGTCCGACGGCGGCTCGTAGCCGTACTCACCGAGCTTCCACACCGACTTGCGGTCGATCGAGAGACTGATCGCCTTGCGGAAGGCCGCCAGGCTGTACGGGTACTGCGTGTCGTCGAACATCAGCGAGATCGGGTAGTCACGGTTCGAGTAGAACGCGTGGTAGTGCTTGGGATCCTTCGCCTCGTACGCTCGCTCGGCGTTCGGGACGAAGTTGTGCGTCCAGTCGACCGAGCCGTTCTGGATCAGCGCAAGCGCGGCGTCGTTCGACGTCGCCTGGACGTACTCGAGGCACCCGACCTTCGGCAATCCCTTCTGCCAGTAGTGCGAGTTCTTGCTCAGGACGTAGTCCTGTGAGGTGAAGCGCGAGACGACGTCGAACGGCCCGGACCCAACCGGCCGCGGGTTGGTGAACGTCGCCGGGTCGGCGACCTTCGACCACACGTGTTTCGGAACGACGAACTGCCGGTTGAGGATCGCGCCGATGAACTGCGAGTCCTTGCTCTTCAGAGCGATCACCACCTGGTGCGCACCCTTCGCCTTGATCGACACGATCTCGTTGCCCGTGCCGGTCAGGCCGATCCGGTCCATGGTCTTGTCCTGGCGCCCGGCCGTGAGGCTGTACACGACGTCCGACACGGTCAGCGCCTTGCCGTCCGACCACCTCGCGTTGCGCGCGATGTTCAGCGTGAGCGTCTTGTTGCCGTTGCTCCACTTCCAGCTGCGCGCGAGCCAGGGAATCGTCTTGCTGCCGCCGGCCGGGGTGACGATCAGCGGCTCGTACATCGCGCCCTGGACGATGGAGTTGGTCGGCAGTCCACCGCCTGCGTACGGATTGAAGTTCCTCGTAAACGTGGGGTCGCCGGACCCTGTCATGACGAGGCACTTGTGCGAGGCGGAGGCGGCGGAATCGCGGTAGACGGCCGCCGGTGTCGCCGCGGTGAGAAGCGTCGCGAGGATGGCGCAACCGGCGGCGACGGCGATCGCGAGCCATCTGGTTGAGCGGGGAGTACGTCGCATCAGCTGTCCTTTCTGGCCCTGGGGCCAGGGAGCGGGCACCGGCCGTAAACGGTTCCGGAACCGTTTACCACGGTTTTGGGCGAAAAGTCAAGCCCCCCATCCGTTCAAAAGGTCGCATCGTCCGGGGAGTTTCCGAAAATTTCCGGAACATGCTTCAATAACTCCCATGGCTCAGCCCGCACACCGGATGACGATCCGCCAGATCGCCGACCTCGCAGGCGTCTCGATCGCGACCGTCTCGCGCGTGCTGAACGGCCGGGACGACGTCGCCCCCGAGACCCGCGACCTCGTCAGGCAGGTCATCCGGGAGCACGGCTACACCGCGAACCGCAGCGCGCGCGGGCTCTCCGCCGGCCGCACCGGGCTGATCGGGATCCTCGTCCCGATGGTCTTCCCGGCCTACTTCGCGGGGATTCTGGCGGGCGCGGCCGAGGCGCTGACCGAGCGAGATCTGCCGATCGCGCTCTCCCCCACCGGCGGCGAGCACGACCGCGAGGTCTCGGTGATCGATCGGCTGCACGGGCTCACCGACGGCGCATTGATCATCTTGCCGGAGGAGTCCGGCGAGGAGCTCGAGCGGCTCCAAGACAACGGCTATCGATTCGTCGTCATCGATCCGCTCATGCCGCTCGCCGAGCGGATCCCATCGGTATCGGCCGCGCACACGTCAGGCGCGGACCAGGCGATGCAACATTTGCTGGCGCTCGGACATCGACGGATCGCGCACATTGCGGGACCAAGCGGATGGGTTGCGACCGAGGATCGGCGCCGCGGCTACCACGCCGCACTCGCAGCCGCGGGGATCCTGCCGGATCCGGCGCTCACGGTGGACACGACGCCCGAGATCGCACACGGGCAGGACGCCGCCGCCCATCTGCTCAACCTTCCCGACCCGCCGACCGGGATCCTGTGTTTCAACGACAACAACGCGATCGGCGGAATCCAGGCCGCACGAGCGCGCGGCCTGCGCGTCCCTGAGGACCTCTCGATCGTCGGCTTCGACGACGTCGAGACCGCGACGGTTGTCACGCCGAAGCTGACGACGGTACGTCAGCCGCTCGCGGAGATGGGGCGCACCGGCGTGAGCCTGCTCATGCGGTTGCTCGACGGCGAACGCTTCGAGACGCTTCACGTCGAGCTCGCGACTCGACTCGTCGTGCGTGAGTCGACCGCGCCGCCGCCGACGCGTTAAGCGACCTACTGTTCGTAGCCCTCGACGACCTCGGGATCGCGAACGCGCGCGGCATTCGGATCACGGCCCGAGTCGCGGAGCGCACGACGCTGACGCAGGAGATCCCAACACTGGTCGAGGCTCACCTCGATCGATTCGAGCCGCCGGTGCTCGCTGTCCGTCAGCCCGCCTTCCCCACCGCGCTCGTAGAGCTCGTGCTCCTCGGCGACGAGCTGCTCGATGCGGTTGTGAATCCGTTCGTCGTCCATGTCAGCCCTCACTGCTTGCGATCGCCGGATGCTACGACCTTCTGGTACTCGGGGTGCTGCTCGATGTAGTAGGCGATGAAAGGGCAGAGCGGAACCACGTCGTCGCCTTTGCGAAGAGCGTCCTGCAACGCGGCCTCGGCGAGCCGGCTCCCGAAGCCACGGCCTTCGCAGGATTCGTCCACCTCCGTGTGCGTGAACGCGATCCGGCCGTTTCGCCGCCGGTAGGCGGCCAGACCGATGAGGCGTCCGCCGAGACGAAGCTCGTACCGATTCCGCTCGGGGACGTCGACGACCTCCGCGTCCTCGACCGATCCCGCTGCCGCGGCCTCGAGCTCGTCGGTGCCGCGGAAGTACTCGATCAACTGGCCTGTCGCATCCGACTCGCGTGCGTCACGATGGTCGGCGAATCGCCCGCGATGCGCCGCTGCAAAGCGCCACGGGTCACGGTCTTGGAGGTGTGCGAAGATCTGGCGCGTTCCTCGGTACAGCTGTCCGTCCTCGGCTTGCAGCACCGGGATCTGATCCGTCTCCGCCATCCCGCGTAGTCGTGTTCGCTCTTCCGGCCACGGCTCGACCTGACGGGCGACGAAGTCGATCCCCAGCTCGGTCAACACCTCGCGCACGGCCGACGAGAACGGGCACCACTCTGCCTGGTGGAGGGTCAAGATTCCGTCAGCCACGGAAGGCGTTCGTCTTGTGCGTGCCGTCGCAGAACGGCTTGTTGCCCGAACCGCCGCAGCGGCAGAGCGCGGCCTTCTCGCCCTCGAAGAGCACGTTGCCCTCGGCGTCGAGGACTCGCACGCCGCCGGAGACGAGCAACGGCCCGTTCTCCGACGCTTGGATCTGGGGCGCCTCGACGCGATGCGCGAGTGCGACGCCGACGCGTCGCGTTCGCAATGCACCGGACGGGCAGCGCGCAACCGCGGCCTCGATCTCGTCGGCCGCGGCGGCGTCGACCTTGACCCATGGCCGCCGGCTGTCGTCGAAGACCTGCGGCAGTGAGCGCACGCAGTTCTGCGAGTGGTAGCAGAGG
>JBKPJA010000127.1:0-15866 GCA_046730515.1 Actinomycetota bacterium
CGCGCCACCCCAAAACCTCGAGGCTGAGGAATCGGTCCTTGGGGCCATGATGCTCTCCCCGGGCGCGATCGGGGCGGTCAGCGAGATCCTCGACGCGTCCGACTTCTATCGGGAGAGCCACGCGAAGATCTATCGCGCGGCCCTCGGCCTGTATTCGAAGGGCGAGCCGGTCGACGCGATTACGCTCGTCGACGAGCTCGAGGAGCGGGGAGAGCTCGAGGAGGCCGGCGGACGTGTCCGCTTGCACGAGCTCGCCGCACTCGTCCCGGCGACGGCGAACGCGGCGCACTACGCGCGGATCGTGCGCGAGATGGCAACTCTGCGTGGGCTGATCGGCGCGGGCCAGCAGATCGCGCAGCTCGGTTGGGAGCGCCCCGGCGAGACCCAGATGCTCGTCGACCGGGCCGAGCAGATCGTCTTCGAGCTTTCCCAAAGTCGCGTCACAACGGAGTTCAGTCACATCGAGGACCTGCTCAAGGAGAGCTTCGAGCGCATCACCGCGCTCTACGAGGCGGGCGCCGACGTCACCGGCGTTCCTTCCGGCTTTCGCGACCTCGATCGGCTCACATCCGGGTTCCAGCCTGGGAATCTCGTCATCGTCGCCGCGCGTCCGTCGATGGGAAAGTCCGCGCTCGGTCTCTGCATCGCCGCCAACCTCGCGCTCCGCGGCGAGACGCCCGTGGCGCTGTTCACGCTCGAGATGTCGAAGGCCGAGGTGACGCAACGCCTGCTCTGCAGCGAGGCGAAGGTCGAGTCCCAGCGCCTGCGCACCGGCAAGCTCTCGCAGGACGATTGGCCGCGCCTCGTCGCCGCCGGCGACAAGCTGATGAAGGCGCCGATCTACGTCGACGACACGGGCTCGATCAACATGATGGAGATCCGCTCGAAGGCTCGACGCTTGAAGACGAAGGAGCCGAACCTCGGACTGATCATCGTCGACTACCTGCAGTTGATGACGTCCGGTGTCACGGCGGAAAACCGCGTGCAAGAGGTGTCGCAGATCTCCCGGAACCTGAAGGTGCTCGCACGCGATCTCGACACGCCGATCCTCGCGATGTCGCAGCTGTCGCGCGCAGTCGAGCAGCGCCACGACAAGCGTCCGATCCTTTCCGACCTGCGGGAGAGCGGATCGATCGAGCAGGACGCGGACCTCGTGATGTTCATCTACCGCGACGAGTACTACAACGAGGAGACCGACCAGCAGGGTCTCGCGGAGGTCATCCTGTCGAAGCACCGCAATGGCCCGACTGGGGTCGAGAAGCTCTCGTTCCTGAAGCGGTACGCGAAGTTCGCGGATCTGGCGGCGGCCTGATGGCGTCTTGGACGGTCCTCGAGGAGCAGGTCGTTCGGATCTCGGCGCGGGCGACTTCCTTCACCGTCGTCTGCTCGGCGTGCGTGCAGGCGGTAGCGGCCGAGGGCTACGGCGCGGCGACCGTGCGCGGGTCGATGCCGATCGAACGGCTGCACGGCACGCTCGTATGTCCGCGCGGCCATCGGCTGCACGTCGAGCGCGAGCCTTACTAAGCCGCCGCCACGACCACCACCACGAAGAACGCATAGAGCACGATGATCGCCGCGCCGTCGCGGCGCGTCAGTCCTGCACGACCATAGGCGAGTAGCACAGAGAAGGCGGTCAGCACCAGCATCGACAACGCGGCGAAACGCTCGACGCCCGACGGCGAGCCGATGCCGAGAATCACCGCGGGAATGCACAGCCCAACGAGCAGGTTCGCGTTGTTCGAGTTGAACGACTCGCTGAAGCAGGCAGCGCCGCGGCCGTGGAGGGCGAGCCGGATCGCGGCGATCGCGTTCGGGATTCCCGTGAGTGCCGCCAGCACGATCGTCCCGATGATCACGTCCGCCACACCCCAGTGACGGCCAAGTGACTGCGCCGACAGCACCATCGCGGTCGCTCCTCCCACGACCGCCGCGAGCGCGACCACGACATTCAACACGTCGTTGGCACCGCCCCGACCGGCGTACTCGTCGAGCCGGGCGTCGCGCTGTTCCTCTGTTACCGCCGCGCGCAGCGGACGTGGAAGCCGCTCGACGCTGCCGCGCCGAAGCGACGAGAGTGCGACGTACGGAGCGAGCACGCCGAAGACGAGCAGGAGCGCGGCCCAGTCGGGGAGCCAGCGGACGACGAGGAGCGTCCCGAACAATGCGGCCGCAGTTGCGACTCCGCCGCTCAGCACAAGCCCGTGCCGGTGGATGCGGACGCGCCCGGCGATCACCGCCGACAACCCCAGCAGCGCGGCGAGGTTGAACACGTTCGAGCCCACGACGATTCCGACGCCTGTGGCGTTGTGCCCGGAGACGATAGCGGCCACAGCCGACGAGATCTCTGGCGCATCCGCACCGAGCGCCGTCACGATGCCGAGCAGCGCCTCCGAGAAGCCGAGGCGCTCGCCGATCCGGTCGAACCCGCGTGCGAGCACGAGGCTCGACGTCACCGTAACGACGACACCGAGCAGGAAGATGGGAACGGCCAGCGCTACCGACACGGGCCGATCCTGACGCTAACCTGCGGGACGTGCCTGCGACTGTGATCGTCGGCGCACAGTGGGGAGACGAAGGGAAGGGAAAGATCGTCGACCTGCTGGCGCAGGACTCCGACGTCGTGTGCCGCTACCAAGGCGGTCCCAACGCGGGGCACACGATCATCGCCGAGGGCGAGACGTTCAAGCTGCGCCAGCTTCCGAGTGGCGTCATCTCGGGCAAGACGTCGCTGATCGGCGCCGGATGCGTCGTGGATCCGGAAGTCCTTCTCGACGAGCTGGACGAGCTCGCAGCGCGTGGGCTCGACCCCACGGTCGTCGTTTCCGGGAACGCGCACCTGATCATGCCGTGGCACGTCGCGATCGACCGCGCGTCGGAGCGCCGGCTCGGGGAGCTGCAGATCGGCACCACGCGGCGCGGCATCGGTCCCGCCTACGCCGACAAGGCCTCCCGGATCGGCATCCGCGTGCAGGACGTCCTCGATCCGAAGATCCTCCGGCAGAAGATCGAAGTCGCGCTCGCGGAGAAGAACATCTGGCTCGAGCGCGTGTACGAGCTCGAGCCGTTCGAGCTCGAGGAGACCGCGGCGCGGTACGAGGGTTACGCACGGCGCCTGCGGCCCTTCGTCGGCGACACGTCCCTGCTCGTCGACCGTGCGCTGCGGGAGGAGAAGGACGTCCTGTTCGAGGGCGCGCAGGCAACGCTGCTCGATCTCGACCACGGCACGTATCCATTCGTGACGTCATCGAGCGCCGTGGCCGCGAATGCAGCGGCCGGAATGGGAATCGGTCCAACACGCATCGATCGCGTGATCGGGGTCGCCAAGGCATACGTGACGCGTGTCGGCGCGGGGCCGTTTCCGACGGAGATCGACGGCCCGGATCAGGACCGCGTCCGCAAGCTCGGCGGCGAATACGGGACGGTCACGGGTCGCGAGCGCAGGTGCGGTTGGCTCGATCTCGTGGCGCTTCGTTACGCCGTTCGTCTCAACGGGGTCACGTCGCTGGCGGTGACGAAGCTCGACGTACTGTCATCCTTCACCGAGGTGCCTGTCTGCGTGCGCTACCGGCTGCGCGACGGGACCGAGACCGAAGATTTTCCGACGCACCAGTCCGACTTCCACCACGCGCGGCCGGTGTACGAGGTCCTCTCGGGCTGGGAGACTCGGCTCGACGGCGAGTTGCCCGACGCGGCCAAGGAATACGTCGAGTTCATCGAGCGCGCGCTCGAAGTGGACGTATCGCTGGTCGGCACCGGCGCCGAGCGCGAGCAAGTCGTCGCCCGCAGCTGAGCTCAGCGCGGAAGCGCCACCAGATCGCTGGGCGCGTTGACGTTCGCGAGCCTGCGCGCATCCAGATGGACAACGCGAGTCTCGAGCTCGGAGAACGCAGCTCGTAAGGCGAACTCGTGATCGGTGAAGTGCCGCTCCAGGGTCGGCAACGTCCTGCGACGCAACGCGCAAGGCAGGGGTCCCGTCTGCGGGTGTGCGCAATCTGCGCACGCGTATGCGAGTGCCAGGAGATCGACAGCGCGCACGAGCGGTGCGTCCACGGGGAGCACGAGGACGAGCTCATTCCGCGCCGCGCGAAGTCCGGTGACGATCCCGGCTAGCGCTGCGCGAGTTTCCGTTCCGTCGTCGAGCACATCGAAGGGAAGGTCGAGCTCGCCGGACTTGCCGACCGCGATCCGATCACTCGTCAATTCGCCGAGCGTGCGCCAAGCGCGTTCCGCGAGTGTCTCCCCGTCGAGCGTCGCGAGCGCCTTCGGCGACCCGAAGCGCATGCTCGCGCCGCCGACGAGAAGAATCCCCGTCAGTGGTGGAGTCGCCACTGCTCCGTGTAGACGTTGAGCGAGCCGTCCCTCACGAAGCCGCAGAGTGTAATGCCGCGGTCGCGTGCGAGCTCGACGGCGAGGCTGGAGGGTGCTCCGACGGCAACGAGCATCGGGCAGCCGGCGACCGCAGCCTTCTGGACGAGCTCGAACGAGAGTCGGCCGCTCACGCAGAGAATCTTGTTGGCGAGCGGCAGCAGCCCGCTCCCGAGCGACCAGCCGATCACCTTGTCCATCGCGTTGTGACGACCCACGTCCTCGCGTACGCAGAGGAGCTCGCCGCGATGATCGAAAAGCCCCGTCGCGTGCAAGCCACCGGTGACTTCGAATGCACGCTGCCCCGCGCGCAGGCGTTCCGGTAGCCCGGCCACGAGCTCGGTTGTGACCGTCAGATCGCTCTCGACGTGCGGCGCGTCGACCGCGACCGCCTCGAGCGCTCCCTTGCCGCAAACGCCGCAGGAGGACGAGGTGTAGAAGTTGCGCTTCAGCACAGCGGCGTCGAAGCCGTCGGCAGCGTCGATCTCGATCGTATTGGCGGCAAGATCCTCCGGCAGGCGCGCCCCGCGGGCGGGGATTCCTTCCGAAACGCAGAAGCCGAGAGCAAGCTCCTCGTCGTGACCCGGGGTTCGCATCGTCACGGCGATGGGAGCGCCGCCGACGCGAATCTCGAGCGGTTCCTCGACGGCCACACGGTCGTCGACGACGGCACCTTGCGGAAGTCGCACGACCTGAACATCAACGGCCGAATAGGGCGGCGCCGAGGCCGCGCGATCCTCAACAGCCATGGCAACTCAAGCCTAGTCCGTTTCGCGCGCACCCCCCGCCCAGGGGTGGGGTTCAGTCACCCGCCTCCCTCGTCGTCGACGATACCGGGAATCGACATGCGTGTCAGTGACGAGTTTGTGTCGATTCCGCGCGAGCCTCGCTGTAGGAGGTTCCGCGTTCGGCGATCACGTACTCGAAGACTGCGCGAGAGCCGTTCACCGCAGCCGCTACGTCCCCCGGCGACACGTCTTCAGCTCCCACTAATACGCCGCATCGTCTCTCGGGCGGCGAGGAACTCCGAGACCACTTCCGGCTCGTCGCCTTCGCGGGCGACCGCGCTCGCTACGGCGTAGCGCGCTCTGCGAGCGCCTGCTATTCGCTCTCCCATTCGTGCCGATCGAGGCCCGGCTCGTCCACGATCCGTGCTTTCGCCGTCGCGCGCGCTTTCAAACACGCCGGCGGCGGAGCCGCCGGTCCGCAGAAGAGCGGACCGATGGCGGAGCCTCGGGAGAATCGGGAGTTCCGCAGACTTAATGCCGCGAAGATTTGAGGCCCTGACGATGGACTCAGCCGTATCCACTGGTAGGTTCGCCGCATGAAAGTCCTCCTCGTCGGCTCGGGCGGACGGGAGCACGCTCTCGCTTGGAAGCTCAGCCAGGCGCCGTCGCTTCACGAGTTGCATGCCGCCCCGGGAAACCCGGGTATCTCCCGGCTCGGCGCCGCCTGTCACCCCGTCCGCGGAGACGACGGCGAGGGATTGTTGGTGCTGGCGCGCTCGCTCGACGTCGACCTCGTCGTCATCGGCCCCGAGGCGCCGCTCGTCGCCGGTGTCGCGGACCAGCTTCGACACGCAGGCATTTCGGTCTTCGGGCCGAGCGCCGCGGCGGCGCGCATCGAGGGCTCGAAGCAGTTCGCGAAGGACGTGATGCGCGCAGCCGGTGTCCCGGCCGCGGAGGCGCTCGCCGTCGCCCGGCCGCCGTGCGTCCTCAAAGCGGACGGACTCGCAGCGGGGAAAGGCGTCTTTGTCTGCCGCGACCAAGCCGAGCTCGACGCAGGTCTCCACGCAGTCGCCGCCTTCGGCGACGAGATCGTGATCGAGGAGCTGCTCGAAGGCGACGAAGTGTCCGTCTTCGCGCTCTGCGACGGGCCGCACGCCCTCGCGCTTCCATCGGCGCAGGACTTCAAGCGCGTCGACGACGGAGACAGTGGCCCGAACACCGGCGGAATGGGGTCGTACTCACCGGTCGCAGTCGACGCCGAGGAGATCGTCGAGCTCGTCCACCGGCCCGTGCTCGCCGAGCTCGCCGCTCGTGGTGTTTCGTTTGTCGGGACCCTCTACGCCGGCCTGATGCTGACGGAGGACGGCCCGAAGGTGCTCGAGTTCAACTGCCGCTTCGGGGATCCGGAGACGCAGTCGATCCTGCCTCGACTGGAGGGCGACCTGCTCGATGCGCTGTCGGCAGCGGCAGCCGGCCGCCTCGAGCAGATCGACGTGGGCGTCTCTGACGAAGCGTCCGTCACCGTCGTGCTCGCGGCCGGCGGTTATCCCGCGGAGGGCGACAGCGGTTCGCCGATCGAAGGAGTCGAAGCGGCGGAGGCCGCCGGCGCTCTCGTGTTCCATGCGGGGACGGCCTTGCGAGGTGAGCGGCTCGTCACGAACGGCGGACGCATCCTCAACGTGACAACGCGCGGGGAGACGGTGGCCGAAGCGCGCGAACGCGCTTACGCAGCGACGGAGCTGATCACCTTCCCCGGCATGCGCTACCGGCGCGACATCGCGCAGGAACACGGCATTCGTGCCGCCCACTAACGGAGCGCTCGTCGGAATCGTCGTCGGGTCAGAATCCGACCGCGAACGCATGCAACCAGCGCTGGACGAACTGGACGCGCGCGGGATCGCACACGAGTTCGAAGTTCGCTCGGCGCACCGGCAGCCCGACGCCGTCGCCGAGTACGCGCGCGGCGCGCGCGAGCGAGGTCTGAAGGTGCTGATTGCCGGCGCCGGTCTCGCCGCCGCCCTTCCCGGAGTCGTCGCGGCACACACCGACCTGCCGGTGATTGGTGTTCCCCTCCGCTCGTCGAAGAGCGTCCTGGACGGGCTGGACGCGTTGCTCTCGATCGTCCAGATGCCGCCGGGCGTTCCGGTTGCGTGCGTCGGTGTCGACAACGCAAAGAACGCCGCGGTGCTTGCCGCGAGAATCCTCGGGCCGTCGGCCTGAACCGCCTCTACAATCGAGACAGTGATTCCGCGCTACTCCCGCCCGGCCATGACCAGGATCTGGTCGGACGAGAGCAAGCTGGCACGCTGGCTCGACGTCGAGTTCGCGGCGCTCGAGGCTTGGGCGGAGGTCGGGGCGATTCCGACCGGGGACGTCGAGCAGATCCGCACGCGAGTTCGAGTGCCGACCCCGGCGCGCGTCGCCGAGCTGGAAACCGTAACCGATCACGACATGGCGGCCTTCGTCGACGCCGTCGCCGAGGAACTCGGCCCCGAAGGGCGCTGGCTGCACTTCGGCCTGACGTCGTCGGATGTCCTCGACACGGCGCTCTCATTGCAGATCCAAGGCGCGGGGCACCTCATTCTCGAGGGGATCGATCGCGGTTTTGCGACCGTCGCGGCACGTGCAGACGAGCATCGGCACACGCTCTGCGTCGGTCGAACCCACGGCATCCACGCTGAGCCGATCACGTTCGGGTGGAAGCTCGCAGGGTGGGCGTTCGAGCTCGATCGTGCGCGAACGCGCGTCGCCCGCGCACTCGAAGCCAATCGCGTCGGCCAGCTCTCCGGAACTGTCGGCACGTACGGACAGCTCGATCCGGAGGTGGAGCGCATCGCGTGCGAACGGCTTGGGCTCGAGCCGGACCCACTCTCCACGCAGGTCATCGCCCGCGATCGTCACGCCGAGCTCCTGTGCGCGCTCGCCTTGTGCGCGGCGTCGCTCGAGCGTTTCGCGACCGAGATCCGCCACCTCGCGCGTACCGAAGTACGCGAGGTCGAAGAGCCGTTCGGGGAGGGGATGAAAGGGTCGTCCGCAATGCCGCACAAGCGCAATCCGAAAGTCGCCGAGCGGATCTGCGGACTCGCGCGTGTCGTCCGCGCGACGGCGCTGGTCGGCCTCGAGAACGTGCCCCTCTGGCATGAGCGCGACATCTCGAACTCCGCCTCCGAGCGCGTGATCATTCCCGATTCGTTCCTCGCGCTCGACTACATGCTCGACCGCTTCGCCTGGATCGTCGAAGGCCTCGTCGTCCATCCGGACCGGATGAGGCGGAATCTCGATGCGACCCGTGGGCTCGTCTTCAGCCACCGCTTGTTGCTCGCGCTCGTCGAGGCCGGCATGGCGCGTGACGAGGCCTACCGCGCCGTTCAGGCGCATGCGATGGAGGCGTGGGAGGACGAGCGCGACTTTCGCGGGCTCGTCGCCGCAGATGCCGCGATCGCGTCGCGCGTCCAGCTCGAGAGCGTGTTCGATCTCGAAGCAACCGTTCGTCACGTCGACACCGCGTTCGAGCGCCTGCATGCGCTCGCCGGAAAGGAGGCCCTGCATGTCTGAAGCCGCCGTCCACGTCGGCAGAGGGAAGGTTCGTGAGCTCTACGCGCTCGACGACGATCGCCTGCTGCTGGTCGCGAGCGACCGGATCTCGACGTTCGACGTCGTGCTGCCAACGGAGGTTCCCGACAAGGGACGCGTCCTCACGGGACTGTCTGCGTTCTGGTTCACCCAGACACGGAAAACCTGTGCGAACCATCTGCTCGCGTTGCGGGACGACGGACGCTCGACGGAATGCCTCCGATTGCAAATGCTGCCGATCGAGTGCGTCGTTCGTGGCTACCTCTCGGGGTCCGGCTGGAAGGACTACGTCGCGACCGGCGGGGTCTGTGGTCACGAGCTTCCCGCGGGACTCACGGAGTCGGCCCAGTTGCCCGAACCGATCTTCACCCCCGCGACGAAGGCCGCGACCGGCCACGACGAGAACATCGACCGCGCCCACGCGGTCGAGCTCGTCGACCCAGCGCGCTTCGACGAGGTGGAGCGCGTCTCACTCGAGCTCTACCGGTTCGCTTCCGACTACGCGCGCGAGCGCGGGATCGTTATCGCCGACACGAAGTTCGAATTCGGCGTCGACCAGAGCGGTCAGCTCGTGCTGGGCGACGAGGCCTTGACGCCGGATTCGTCACGCTTCTGGCCGGCGGACGAATACTCGCCGGGCGGGCCGCAGCCCTCCTTCGACAAGCAGTTCGTCCGCGACTACTGCGAGTCGCTCGGTTGGGACAAGACGCCGCCCGGCCCGGAGCTTCCCGAGCATGTGATCGCCGGCACACGCGCGCGGTACGTCGAGGCATTCGAGCGTCTCACCGGCATCTCGTTCGACCACTACCTCGCCGACCCGGAGGCAGTGATTCGGTGAAGGCGACGGTGTTGGTCCGGCCGAAACACGGCATCCTCGATCCGCAAGGCGAGGCGGTCGAGCAAGCGCTGCGCCAGCTCGGCTTCGCAGTCGACGGCGCACGGGTCGGGCGAGTGGTCGATCTCGAGGTCGAGGCGACCGACGCGACCGCTGCGCACGCGGAGGTCGAGCGCATGTGCGAGCAACTCCTGGCGAACCCGCTGATCGAGAGCTACGAGATCGAGCTGCACGAGAACGGACGCGAGTGACTTCTCCTCAGCCGCGTATCGGCGTACTCCAGTTTCCGGGCTCGCAGGATGACCGCGACGCGGTTTGGGCGCTGTCCGCGCTCGACGCGGAGGCGTTCCTGGTCTGGCACGCCGAAACCGAGCTTCCGGATGTCGACGCAGTCGTTCTCCCGGGCGGGTTCTCGTACGGGGACTACCTACGGTGCGGCGCGATCGCGCGGTTCGCTCCGGCGATGAGTGCCGTCGCCGACTTCGCCAACCAGGGTGGGCTGGTGCTCGGGATCTGCAACGGCTTCCAGATCCTCTGCGAAGCGGGCCTGCTGCCCGGCGTCCTTCGTCGCAACGACTCGCTCCAGTTCACGTGCCGCGACGTCCGGCTGCACGTCGAGCGGAGCGACACGCCGTTCACCACACGTTGCTCCGACGGGCAAGAGCTCGTCATCCCCGTGAAAAACGGCGAGGGTTGCTGGTTCGCCGATGAAGGCCTCTACGCGGAGCTCGAGGCGCAGAACCAGATCGCCCTCCGTTACGCGGAGCCTGTCAACGGCTCAGTTCATGACGTGGCGGGCGTCGTCAACGAGTGCGGCAATGTGATGGGGCTCATGCCTCATCCCGAACACGCCGTCGATCCGCTGCTCGGATCGGCCGACGGCGCGTTCATCCTTGCTTCGCTCGTCGATGCGGCCCGCGAGCGGGCACTCTCGATCGTCTAGGCAACACCTGCAAGAGCCTCGGCGAGGCCCGGATACTCGCCGAGCGCGGCCCGCAAGCGCTCCACGTCGCGCGCGCGCAAGGTGACGGGACCCCGGCGCACCGCGCCCCCCGTCGTATACGCGAAGCGCACGAATCGCTCGCCCTTGTCGCTCTCGAGCAACTCGATCACAGAGGCGAAGCGACGGTCGCCCGCGCGTTGGGCGAGCGTTAGCGCCTCGACCTTGTGTGCGTCGCCCCAGGGCGTCGCCGTCTTCTTCGCTTTCACCTTCGCCACGTTGCGCAACGTACCGCGGAAACTGTCACGCGTGTGCGACGCGACCGTGCCGAAAGTGTGACGACGAAAGGCGCTAAGCGCCGCTCTCGATCAACTCGATCCGATATTCGTCCGGATCGCGAACGAAGCAAAGCCGGGAACCGCCCTCGCGCACCCGATAAGGCTCGCGCTCGGGCTCGATGCCCTGCTCCTGCAAGCGCGCGAGCGTCCCGTCGAGGTCGTCGACGCGGATCGCAATGTGGCCGTATCCGGTGCCCATGTCGTACGTGCGTCCGTCGTGGTTGTACGTGAGCTCGAGCACCGACTCCTGGTCGCCGATCGAGTAGAAGTAGTTCGTCGCCTCGAGCTCGCCGTTTCGAACGATGTCCAGATCGCGCTCGAAGCGGAACCCGAGCGCCTCGTAGAACTTGCGGCTCTGCTCGGGATCGGTAATCCGATACATCGTGTGCAGGTAGCTGGTCATGCCCGGATCCTAGGCTAGGACTCGAAAGTCACGACGAGCTTCGAAATGTGGGGCCCCGAAGGAGTGAGCAGCAAGCGGCCGGCGACAACCGCGGGCTCCTGTAGCCAGCCGTAATGGGCGACGACCCGACCCTCTTCCTCGGCGACGCGAAATGTGAGTACCTGATCGTCCGGCGGGCGCTCTTGGTACGCGCGCGCGATCTGGTCCGCGCCGCGAAAGGGACCAACCGGCACGCCCTCGAACGCTAGCTCGGCGTTGTCGGCGAACCACGGCCCCAGCGGCTCCCAATCGCCCGTGCGCACACACTCGTTGTGCACGCCGATGTAGTCGTGCAGGAACCGAATTGCGGACGGCACGCCGGCTTCCGCCGCGAGCAATCCGTAGAGGACTGCGTCGGTCCAGCGGCCGTGACGCCAGTAGGCATCCCGACGAACGCCCTCGCGCACGAAGCCGGCGCGCTCGGCGTGACGTTGCGCACGGTCGTTGAAGCCGTAGATCTCGAGCTGCAGCCGGTGGTAGCCGAGATCGCAGAAGAGATGCTGCTGCAGCATCTGCGCCGCCTCGTCTGCAATGTGCCGCCCGCGAAACGCAGGCTGGACGGCGAGGCGCTCGAGCTGTGCGATCCGCGAGCGCCGGTTCGAGAGCTCGAAACCCATCAGGCCGGCGCGCTCGCCCTCGACCTCGATCAGGAAACGCCCGAAATCGTGAGGCTCCCGCTCGGAACGTGCGACCTCCGCAGCGGCCTCGCCCGCTTCCCGTGCGGACACCGCACCGAGGAACGGCTCGACCTCCTCGTGCGACACGAGCTCGACGAGGAACGCCACGTCGTCGGCACGCGCGCGACGGATCGTGATGCTCACGGCACCTGAGTCAAGGGAGCGCGGCGCGGCAGTCGCACAGCACCCGATGCGAGCGTCACGCCGGTGAGGATCAAGGCGAGGCCCAGGACCTCTGCGACCGTCAACGGCTCCGAGAGGATCGATACCCCGTAGAGCAACGCGAAGGCGGGGAGCAGGTAATTCACGAGCATCGCGCGCGCTGGTCCATACGTCCCGATCAAGCGAAACGAGATCAGGGTCGCAACTCCGGTAGCGGTCACGCCCAGGACTCCCACCGACGCGAGGGGCTTCCAGCCGACGTGATCCGGGATCTGAGCCAGGGCAAACGGAAGCATCACCAGCGTCCCGCAGAGAGTCGAGGCGGCGGCGAGCTCCGGCCCGCCGACTCCGAGGCGACGCTGTATGTAGAGCGCCGAGACCGCGTAACAAAGCGACGCGAGCACGACCGCGAGCGTTCCTACGACCCCCCACGCACCGCCGCTCGGATGAACTCCGCTCACCACGGCCACGCCGCTCAAGCCGACCGCAAGGCCGGCGAGCCGCATCCCCCCGACACGCTCGCTCGGAGCGACGCGCAGCGCGAGCAGCGCGACGAAGATCGGGACGGAAGCGTTGGCCACGCCGGCGATGCCGGAGTCGATGTGCGTCTCACCCCATGAGATGAGCAGGAACGGCAAGGCCAGACCGACCGTCCCGACCACCGCTCCCGGCCGGAGCGCCCGCCGCACGCCCTGCAGTCGGCCGCGCGCCGCTGCGAAGGCGATCAACACGGTCGCAGCCAGCGCGAGGCGGAGATCGACGAGAGTCGCGGGAGCGAAATCGCGAACCCCGACCTTGATGAACATGTATGAGGAGCCCCAGATCGCGGAGAGAGCGAGCAGGAGCGTCACGTAGCCGCGCACTCCCGGAGGCTAGCCGCCGACCTCCGTCACCTGCGCCCGACGCGACGCGAAGCACAGGACGCCGGTCCCCAGTGCGACGCCGCCCAGCACGAGCGCAAGGCCCACGACCGCAGCGAGAGTAAGCGGCTCCCCGAGCAGCGTCGTTCCGTAGAGCAGCGCCAGCGCGGGGACCAGATAGGTGATGAGGATCGAGCGTGAAGCGCCGGCGCCCGCGAGCAGAGCGTAGTAGAGGACGTACGCAACGCCCGTTCCGCCGATGCTGAGGGCAAGGAGTGCGCCCGTCACCTCCCAGCTCGGGAAGTGCACCGGATGTTGGGCGACCGCAAACGGGACGAGCGCGACCGTCGCGGCCGTGAGCGTGCCGACCGCGGTGACGAGCGGCGGGACGTCCGAAAGTGCACGGGCGCTGTAGATCGCCGCGACCGCATAGCAGAACGCGGAGGACATCACGGCCAGCGCGGAGAGTATGTTCCCGCTCGGCTGCGCGCCGACGAGCAGCGCAACCCCGCCGAAGCCGACCAGCAGGCCGACGAGCCGCGATCCTGTCACGATCTCGGCGCGGCTGAAGCGCAGGGCCAGCAACGCGGTGAAGAGTGGCGCGGACGCCTGGATCACCGCCGCCAGCCCGGAGTCGATCCGCTTCTCCGCCCACGAGAGCGAGACGATCGGGATCGACGAGTTGACAAGCCCGACGAGCACAAGCCTGCTCCACGCTGCGCGGACGCTGTGGAGAACGACGCGCGGCCCTAGCTTGATCACCGCGATCGGTGCGATCGTGAGCGCACCGATACCGAGCCGCACACAGACGAGGGTCGTCGGCGCGAGCTCGCGAACGCAGATCTTGATGAACATGAAGGAGGCACCCCAGATCGCAGCAAGGGCGAGCAACATGAGCAGGTGACGGCGGCTCACGAGGGAATCAACGAGCCCCCGGGCCCGCGCATTCTTGCCGCCCTCCGGCGTCCAGAACCGCCGCTACACTCGAACCCTTGACGGAGGTGGCGGCCGAACAGTCCCTCCACCGTGCGCTGGGACTGACCGACGGGGAGCTCGACCGCATTCGCGGTCTGCTCGACCGCAACCCGAATGACTTCGAACTTGCCGTCTTCTCGGTGCTGTGGTCGGAGCACTGTGGCTACAAGCACTCGGCTCTCCTGTTGAAGCGTCTTCCCTCTCAGGGAGAACGCGTCTTGCAGGGCCCCGGTGAGAACGCCGGCGTGATCGACGCCGGCGAGGGCGAGGCGATCGCCTTCAAGGTGGAGTCGCACAACCACCCCTCCGCGGTCGAGCCGTTCCAGGGCGCGGCGACGGGCGTCGGCGGGATCCTGCGGGACATCGTCGCGATGGGCGCCCGGCCGATCGCGATCCTCGACGGCCTGCGCTTCGGCGACGACGGCTGGCAGTTCCGCCGCGCAGCCGCGGGGATCGGCCACTACGGCAACTGCGTCGGAGTGCCGACCGTCGGCGGCGAGGCCGTCTTCGACGAGGCCTATCGCGACAACTGCCTCGTCAACGCCATGTGCGTCGGTCTGCTCCCGGCCGACCGCGTGCAGCGCGCTCATGCAAGCGTCCCCGGCGCACACGTCCTCCTCTACGGGGCGACGACCGGACGCGACGGCATCGGCGGCGCGTCCGTGCTCGCGAGCTCGGAGCTCGGCGAGGATGATGCCGACAAGCGGCCGTCGGTGCAGATCGGCGATCCGTTCACGGGCAAGAAGTTGATCGAGGCGTCGCTCGAGCTCGTGGAAGGCGGGCTCGTGGAGTCGCTGCAGGACTGCGGCGCCGCCGGGCTCGCGTCCTCTCTGGCGGAGATGGCGCGCGACGGCGCCGGTATCGACGTCCACCTCGACCGCATCCCGTTCCGCGAAGCGGGGATGGAGCCCTGGGAGATCATGATCTCCGAATCGCAGGAGCGGATGGTCGCGGTCGTTCGGCCCGAGATGCTCGCCGCCACCGAGCAGATCCTCGCCAAGTGGGAGCTCCACTCGGCGGTGATCGGCGAGGTCACAGACACCGGCGACCTGCGTGCGTTCTTCGACAGTGAGCTCGTCGGCCACATTCCGTCCGCGTTCCTGACGGACGAGTGCCCGCGCTACGAGCTCGCGCCCGAGCAGCAGGTGGTCGAGAACGCGCAGCCGTCTCCTGCGAATTTCTCTTCGAAGCGCTGGATCTATGAGCAGTACGACCACCTCGTCGGTTCGCGTACCGTGCGTCGGCCGGGATTCGATGCCGCGGTGCTGCGCTTGCGCCCGTCCTTGCGCGGGATTGCCGTCTCGCTGCAAGGCCCGCCGCCCGGCGAGCGCGACCCTTTCCGAGCGGGCGTGCTCGCAGTGCTCGGCGCGGCGCGCAACGCGGCGTGCGCCGGCGGGCAGCCGCTTGCGTTGACCGACTGCCTCAACTTCGGCTCGCCCTCCAAAACGGAGATCGCGTGGGAGCTCCAACAGGCGATCGAGGGAATCGCGGAGGCGGCGGAGGCGCTCCACATTCCGGTCGTGTCCGGCAACGTCTCGCTCTACAACGACACCGACGGCCGCTCGATCCCGCCGACGCCCGTGGTCGGCTGTGTCGGGCTCGTCCCGGATGTGCGCTTCGTGCCAGGCGCGTGGGGAAGCGGCGACGTCGTCCTCCTTGCGACCGCGCCGGATGAGCTCGACCTGGTGGCAGAGGCTGCGCTGATCCGTTACGTCTGGAAGGCTGCACCCGTGCTCTCGCTCGCGCACGACGTCTCCGACGGCGGTCTCGAGCAAGCGGTGCGCGAGGCAGCCGAATGGAGCGGCGTCGAGGCAGAGGTCGAGCTCCCGGAACCGGCGGTGGGAGGTCAGGTGCTCCTCGCGTGCGCACCGGACGATGTCGAGCGCCTGGGCAAGAAGGGAATCCAAAGGATCGGAATCGTCCGCTGATGTGCGGTCTGTTCGGCATCCGCTCGCCCGAACGCGACGTCGC
>JBKPJA010000128.1:0-2661 GCA_046730515.1 Actinomycetota bacterium
CTCCTCGTCCAGGTCGCCGCGCAGCACGAACCGTCCGTGCTCGAACGGTTGCAGGAGCTCGCGCGGCACGGGATCGTCCTCCGTCCACGTGAAGGTGAGCCCTTCGACGTCGTCGGTATCGGCGTCCTGCGCCGAAGCGAAGCCTCCCTCGGGCAGTCGCAGCTCGCGCACCATGTAGGCGAGCGTCTCCTCCGCGACCTCGCGGTAGTGCGCGTTGCCGAGCACGAGCCAGCCGTGCAGATATGCGGGAACGAGCAGCGCATTGTCGTAGAGCATCTTCTCGAAGTGGGGCACGAGCCACTCCCGATCGACGGAGTAGCGGTGGAAGCCGCCGCCGACGAGGTCGTACATCCCGCCCGCCGCCATCGCGTCGAGGGTGCGCTCGGTCATCTCGCGTTCGCCGCGACGGAGCAGGAACTCCAACACGGAGGCAGGTGGGAACTTCGGGGCGCCGCCGAACCCCCCCCACACGGGATCGAACACCGCGCGCAGCCCGCGCTCCGCGTCGACGAGCAACGACGAAGTCAGCGGTTCCCGCGAGGGCTCGGCTGTGGAGGCGCGTTGCAGCTCGGACACGAGCACACCCGCCTGCCGCCCCACGTCGTCGCGCCGCTCGCGCCACGCGTCGGCGATAGCCGTCAGCACCTGCCGGAAGCTCGGTATGCCATGCCGCGGCTCCGGTGGATAGTAGGTGCCGCCGTAGAACGGCTCGCCGTTCGGCGTCAGGAAGACGGTCATCGGCCAGCCGCCGTGTCCGGTCAGCGCGACGACGGCATCCATGTACACCGCATCGACGTCGGGTCGCTCCTCCCGATCGACCTTGATGGAGACGAACTGCTCGTTCATCAACGCGGCGGTGGCGTCGTTCTCGAACGACTCGTGCTCCATCACGTGGCACCAGTGGCACGCGGCGTAGCCGACCGAGAGCAGAATCGGCTTGTCCTCCGCCCGTGCGCGCGCGAAGGCCTCTTCGCCCCACTCGTACCAGTCCACAGGATTGTCTGCGTGCTGCTGGAGATATGGGCTCGTCGCCTGCGCCAGCCGATTCATTCCGTCACCGTACTTATCCTGCCGCGTGCAGCGCACGCACGACGAACAGGTCGAACTCCAGGACTCCGCGCGCGCCCTGAAACGAGAAATGCGGGATCGCGTGCGCAAGGGCGGGCGTGATCGTCAGCTGGACGTGTGAGGACGCTCGGCTCGCAAGCAGGCGCGTCTGCTCCGGCGGGAAGTACTTGTCGTGCGGCGCCGAGACGATCAGGACGGGTGCGCGCAGCCGCTTCGCCCCGGCAAGCGGCGACAGCCGATCCACGGCAGCTCGCATCGACGCCGGCAGTGCGCGATACAGCGCATCGAAGCGTTGCGGATCGCGGTTGAGCAGCAGTCGCACGTATGCCCGTGTCGACGGTCGGAGACGCGCCACGTCGAGCTCGCGGAGGGGGCGCAGCAGGTTCGGTGCGTTCTCCGGCACGGTGATCGGCGCAAGGCGTCGGAGCACGAGCGAACGATCGCGTCCGCTCGGCAGCGCGGAGGCGAGCGATCGCGCAGCAACGAGCGCGGCGAAGGGCTTGCTGCGATAGCGGTGCAGCTGTCCGTTCTCCACGTACGTACCCGTCGTCACGATGCGCACGACGTCGGCGAGGTTCGTGTACGGCGCAAGCGCGCCGACGACGCGGACGCGCGACGCGATCTCAGGATCCTCCGCGGCAAGAAGCGCCAGGCTCCCGCCCGCGGAGACCCCGAACAACGTGATCCGCCCGTTGACGTCGGGTCGCGCGAGCAAGGTGCGGACGGCGGCCTTGGTCCCGGCAAGCGTGCGTAGACTGAGCTCGCCGTCGCGCAGGCCAGGCGGATCGGGAACCGCGACGAGGTAGCCCGCGCGCGCCAAGGCATGCGCAAGGCGCTGCACCTTCGGATGGAAACGGCCGCGGCGCGTCACGCCGTTGAGAAACACGATTGCAGGCCACGAGCGCCCCTCGCCCGGCCGTATGAGCAGCGTCGGCAGTCCGCCGATGACGGTGTCCTCCGCGCGCGGTTCGTCCGTGAGAACGCCGAACATCCACCCGAGCACAGGCGTGTTCGACGTACGTGTCAGCACGATCAGCGTCCGGCCCTGCGCCTCGAGCCAACTGTGGAAGACGAGCGAGGCGACCGTCCCCGCCAGCAACAAGATGACGACCGCGCGTCCGGCAACGCGGAGCGCGCCGCGAAGGCTCACACCCGAGCGGGAAACGGGCCTGCGCGGTACACGTAGCCCTCGAGCCGCCGGCCGAGCATCCCCTCGAGCCACTCCGAGGTTGCGATCAGCGCGTCGAGATCGATCCCGGTCTCCACGGCCTCACCCTCCAACAGGTACACGAGGTCCTCGGTTGCGATGTTGCCGGTCGCGCGCGGCGCGTACGGACACCCCCCGAGGCCTCCGCACGACGAGTCCAGCAGCGACGCACCTGCGTCGAGTGCGGCCAGCGCATTCGTGTAACCGGTGTTGCGCGTGTTGTGAAGATGCACTCCGCGCGCACGTGTTCGCTCGACGAGCGAACGCACCTGCGACGGGACGGCGACGCCGATCGTGTCGGCGAGGACGATCTCGGCGCGATCGCCGAATCCCGAGGCGATCTCTGCGACGACGCCCGGGTCGACACGGCCTTCGAACGGACAACC
>JBKPJA010000129.1:0-5854 GCA_046730515.1 Actinomycetota bacterium
GCGAGCTCGGGCTGAGCGCCCGCCTGGTGGAGCTCGATCCGCTCGAGCAGCGGCTCACCCTGGAGATCCACGCGCAACGCTGGCGCGACGGCGAGCTGGAGGCGGAGGAGACGCGCACGCTCACGTCCACCATGTACTTGAAGAACGAGCTCGAGCTTATGCTCGAGCAGGCGGGCTTCGCGGACGTCGAGGTGGACGGCGACCACAACGACAAGTCGGCGACGAGCGACGACGACTTCATCGTCCTCGTCGCGAAGCGCGGCTAGCTGGGGAAACGCCCCGATCAAGTCCGCGGCCTTTGCCGTCCCCGGGTGTTTGCACCGAAAGGCTCATGCAATCGCCCGAATCGGTCGATTCCTAGGTGGCAATGAGCGCGATGGAACAGCCGAGACGCCTCCTCGGCCTGCTTCTGATCGAGATGGGAGTCATCTCCCCGGAGCAGCTGGACGAGGCGCTCGAGATCCAGACCCAGACGGGCGAGCGCCTGGGCGAGATCCTGATCGAGCGCGGGTTCACCTCGCGGCTCGCGATCCACGACGCGCTTGCCGAACAGAGCGAGCTCTTCCTCGAGCCGGAGAGCGGCTACGGCACGGGACTTCGCGCCCAGCTGGTCAAGCGCGAGGGTCGCGGCGAGCAGAAAAGCCCCGAAGGTTCGTCCGGTGCCGAGTCGGAGGTCGACAACGTCGTCTTGCTCCGTCCCGAGGAGGAGAGCGAAGAGGTCAAGTCGCTCACTGCCGCACTCGCCGAGCAGGAGTGGCTGCTGGCCCAGGCGCACGACCAGCTCGACTCACTACGATCCGAACGCGCCGCCGAGGCGGACCGGTCCGAGCTCGAACACGACCTCGAGGTTGCACGCGGCGGTCGCATCGAGGCCGAGAACGACGCCCGCGAGCTCGGGCTACGGCTCGACGCGCTGCGGCAGGCGATCGACGAGGAGGCCGGCCGTCGCGTTGCCGCCGAGACGGCCGAAGAACGGGCGCGCGGAGAGCTCGAGCACCTGCGAACAGAGCGACGGGATGCCGAGCGCCAGCGCACCGAATTGAAGCGCGACGCCGAGGCCGCCCGCGGCGCTGCAAAGGATGCGGAAGGGGCGCTCGCGAAGCGAGACCGACAGCTTGGTCGTCTGCAGGAAGAGGCGGATAGCCGCACGCGTGAGGCCGAAGAGTTTCGCGTCCAGCTGAAGAATCGCCAGAACCGAATCGTCGAGCTCGAGGGCGAGCTGCGGACGATCTCGAAGGCGCAGCGCGAGGAGGCGAAGGCGCGGGCCGCGGGCGCAGAACAGATTGCACAGCTCAAAGGGGCACTCGACGAGGAGCGCGCCAGCCGCAACGCCGCCGCAAGCGCGCTCGCGGACAAAGAGCGCGATTTCGGCGAGCGTGAAAGGCAGCTCCATCGCCTCCACGAGAGCGAGCGAGCGTTGCGAGTCGAAAGAGAAGCGCACGGCGCGAAGCTCGAAAGTGACCTTGTTGCCGCACGCAGCGATGTCAGCAAGGCAGAGGAACGACTCCGTTCGCTGACGATCCAGCACCAAGCATCTCGCGCAGAAACCGAGGCGCGACACACCGAGCTCGAACGGGAGCTCAGGCTCGAGCGCGAGGCACGTGAACGGGCTGAGGTGTCGCATACGCGCCTCGAGGAAGCTCGCGCTGGGCTCGTTCGCCTTGAAATCGAACGCGCAGAGATCGCTGAACGGCTCCGCGAACGAGAGCTCGAGCTCACCGAGCTCCGAAACGCTGCGAAGGAAGCGGAGCGCATCCGCGTCGAGCTGCACGCCGCGCTCGCTGAGCGTAACGATCAGCTCGAGGACGTTCGCGCCGAGCTGACGCGCTTGGGGAGTCAACGCGCAGAGATCGAGACGTCGTTGATGGAGCAGGTGCAAGAGCTACGCAAACGAGAGCTCGAGCTGAGCGAGCTCAGGCAGGAGTCGGAGGAGTCGCAGCAGGTGCGCGCCGAGTTGCATGCCGCGCTTGCAGAGCGCGACGAAGAGGTCCACGGACTCCAGCAAGCCGCGCACGCGGCGCAGGCAGAAGAAGAGGCGCGCGTAAGCGAGCTCGAAGGTTGGGTCGACCGGTGGCGCGAGGCGAACGACGCGCTCAAGGAGGAGTTGGCGCGCGCTCAATCCGCGCTCGTGGATCGAGACCAGCGGATTGAGGCACTCGAGGAGGAATCGCATGAACATCGTTGTGACGCGGAAGCGCGAGGGGCAGTGCTCGAACAGTCGGAAGCCGAGCTCGAGCAACTGCGCGGGCACCTACGGGCATACGAGAGCCGCCTTCGCGAGCTCGAGCGCGAGGTAACGAAGGAAACCGCCTCCCGCCTCGAGGCCGAGGTCGAGCTCCGCAGCGCTCGGGATCAAGTGCAGCGCTTGCGCGGCGATCAGGTCTAGCCCCGCTCACTGCACAGCGGCATACCCTTTGCGCATGACCGTGTGCCCGACCTGCGGCCACGAGAACGTTCCCGAGGCGAAGTTCTGCTCCGAGTGCGGCTCGAAGCTCGCCGCCGAGCCGTCGGCAGCGCGCACAGAACGCAAGGTCGTCACGGTCCTGTTCGCGGACCTCGTCGGCTTCACGGCACAGGCTGAGCGGCTGGATCCCGAGGACGTCCAGGCGATCCTGCGTCCCTACCACGGGCGCCTGCGCCACGAGCTCGAGCGCTTCGGCGGCACGGTGGAGAAGTTCATCGGCGACGCGGTGATGGCGCTCTTCGGCGCGCCGACCGCGCACGAAGACGATCCGGAGCGCGCGGTCCGGGCAGCCCTCGCGATCCGCGACTGGATCGCCGAGGAGGGCAAGCTCCAGGTCCGCGTAGGCATCAACACCGGCGAGGCGCTCGTCAACCTCGGCGCGCGGCAGGAGGCGGGCGAAGGCATGGCGGCCGGCGACGTCGTCAACACGGCCGCGCGTTTGCAGACCGCGGCACCGCCGAACGGAGTCGTCGTCGGCGAGACGACCTGCAACGCGACCGCGCACACGATCGACTACCGCGAGCCGCGCACGATCAAGGCGAAAGGAAAAGAGGAAGCACTTCGCGTTTACGAGGTGGTGCAGGCGCGAGCACGTTTCGGCGTCGACGTTGCACCACGGCCGACGACCGCACTGATCGGTCGCGACCGCGAACTCGAGCTCCTGAAGGGAACGCTGACGCGGGCGATCGAACAGCCGTCAACGGAGCTGGTGACGCTGATCGGCGTTCCGGGCATCGGCAAGAGCCGGCTCGTCGCCGAGCTCTTTGCCGCGGTCGACACAGGGAAGTGGGGACTCGTCTTCTGGCGCCAGGGACGCTCGCTGCCATACGGCGAAGGCGTCAGCTACTGGGCTCTCGCCGAGATGGTAAAAGCGCAGGCGGGAATCCTCGAAACAGACAGCGCGGAAGACGCGGAAGCAAAGCTGACGCGCGCCGTCGAGGATCTGATCGAAGACGACGCGGGGTGGGTGCACTCGCATCTCCTCCCGCTCGTCGGGCAAGGATCCGAAGCGGCGGGAGTTTCGCGAGAAGAGACTTTCGCCGCATGGCGTCGCTTCTTCGAAGCACTCGCGGAGCAGCGTCCGATCGTGCTCATCTTCGAAGACACCCAATGGGCCGACGACGGCCTGCTCGACTTCGTCGAGCACCTAGTGGACTGGGTGCGGGGCGTGCCGATGCTCATCCTCTGCACCGCGCGGCTCGAACTGCTCGAGCGTCGTCCGCAGTGGGGGGGAGGAAAGCTGAATGCGGCGACGGTCGCGCTCGCGCCGCTCTCCGACGAAGAGACCGCGGACCTGATCTCGATCCTCAGCGAACGCCCGCTGATGGAAGCGGAGATGCAGTCGACACTTCTCGAACGGGCGGGCGGGAATCCACTCTATGCCGAGCAATACGTGCGGATGCTCGCTGAGCGCGAGACGGCGGAGGACGTACCGGAGTCGGTGCAGGGGATCATCGCCGCGCGACTCGATTCGCTTCCGACGGAGGAGAAAGCGTTGCTGCAGGACGCAGCGGTTGTCGGAAAGGTCTTCTGGCTCGGCGCGCTCGGCGCGACGGAGCAACAGTTGCACGCGCTCACCCAGAAGGAGTTCGTCCAGCGAGCCCGGCGGAGCTCCGTTGCTGGCGAGACGGAGTTCGCGTTCAAGCACCTGCTCGTCCGCGATGTCGCGTACGGGCAAATCCCCCGCGCTGAGCGCGCGCAGAAGCATTTACACGCGGCCGAGTGGATCGAGTCGCTCGGCCGTCCGGAGGACCACGCGGAGATGGTCGCGCACCACTACGCGAACGCGCTCGAGCTCGCCCGCGCCGCTGGACAAGGCACCGACGGGGTCGCAGGGAAGGCGCTCACCGCCTTCCGCGAAGCCGGTGACCGCGCCCTCGCGCTCAACGCGCTCGAACAGGCCGAGACCTATTACGCGCAGGCGCTTGCGCTCACGTCCTTCGACGAACGGAGTTACTTCGAGCTGCTACTTCGCCATGCCACCGTCCTCGCCCTCGGCGCTGGGAAGGGAGCCGATGAGCTACTAGCGGCGAGAGACGGACTGCTCGCCGCGGGAAACCGAGAAGCTGCTGCCGAAGCGGAGCTGCAACTCGCCGATCTCGCGTGGAACGAAGGACGGGGTGCAGCGGCGAAGGAGCACTCAGAAGCCGCTCGTGTGTTGGTTGCGAGTTCTCCACCGTCGCGCGTCCACGCGACCGTGTTGACCAACATCGCGCGCTACCACATGCTTGCCGACCGCGCCGCTGCGGCGATCGAGGTCGGGCGCGAGGCGCTGAAAATGGCCGAGCAGCTCGGCCTCGACCACATCCGCTCTCACGCTCTCAACAATGTCGGCGTCGCGCGGATCCTCCGCGGAGATGTAGACGGTCTCGCCGACCTGGAGGAGAGTATCGAGATCGCCGCGCGGCTGCACCTGCCTGCCGATCTCTCGCGCGGTTACAACAACCTTGCCACGATGAAGATTCTGCTCGGCCGGATCGACGAGTCAGAGGCCGACGTCGCCGAGTCTGTCCGGATCGCCCGGCATTTCGGCCTACACGGCTCGGCGCAGTTCGGTTCCGGCGGTCCGACAATCGCGGCGCATTACGGAGCGGGCCGCTGGGACGAGGCCGTTGCGGCGGCGGACACATATCTCGCGGACGCCGGCGAGGACAGCTATCAGGCTTCCGGCGCGCATATCTTCCGTGGGCTCGTCCGAGTCGCCCGCGACGACGAAGTCGGTGCGGCCGCTGATGCGGAGGCGGCGATCGCGTCGGCGCGCCGCGCAGGTGATCCGCAAGTGCTCGTGCCTGTGCTCGCCAATGCGGCGGTCGTGTATCTCGAGGTCGGCGACCGAGACACTGCGGCGAACCTCTTGGACGAGACGCTCGACGAGCTGCGCGCTCTGCCGGACCTCGGATTCCCTGCGGTGGAGCTTCCGACCGCGGCCTGGCTCGCACGCGCCTTCGACCGCAGCGCGGAGGTATTGGAGATCGCGGAAGGCGAGGTTCTCCAGTCCCCGTGGCTCCGTGCTGGGCAAAGCATCGCGGCCGGCGATCTGCGCACGGCCGCCGATGTGTTCAACGAGATCGGCGCGCGCGTGGACGAGGCGTTCTGCCGGCTGCGTGCCGCGCAACAGCTCGCGAGTGAGGGGCATCGCAGCGAAGCGGATGCGCAGCTGCAACCGGCGCTGGCGTTCTTCCGCAGCGTCCGTGCGACGCGCTACGTGCGCGAGGGCGAGGCACTGCTCGCGGCGTCCGCGTAATCACGCGGGCTCATGCACTCCATTCGCGTGTCTCGATCACGTCGATTGCGAGCACGGGCCCGTCGGGCGGCTCGTCGCGGTACTGGGGGTACTTCTCCTGCAAAAGCGCGAGCGCGCGTTCCCGCTCCTTCCCCGTTTCGAGCACG
>JBKPJA010000130.1:0-7297 GCA_046730515.1 Actinomycetota bacterium
CGGATCCCCGGCAGCTTCAGGTAGCCGACGAGCGCGTGGTCGTGATCCATGTCGAAGAAGCAGAGCGCGCGATCGGGGACGACGACCTCGAGGCGGTGGACGTTCTCGTCGGTCGGGGCACGCCACTTTGGAATCCCGCTCACGAGACACGGCGGAGTCGCCTGCGTGCTGAAGTAGACGGTCAAGCCCGCAACGACGGCCAATGCGACAACGACGAGCGCGACCGCTCGCAGATAGACGCGCCGTCTCACGCGAGCGCAGGCAGCAAGCGCGCGACCGCGTCGCGAAGTGCGGCGAATGCGTCGTCGAACCGCCATTGCGCACGGTCCGGTTCGTCGACGGCGTTCGAGATCGCGCGCAGCTCGAGCGCGGGGATGCCTGCAAGCGCGGCGGCGCGCAGAACCGCGAATCCCTCCATCGCCTCGACGTCACAGTCCGTCGCACCGCCGACTCGTCCGCTCGTCCCGATCGGGAGCACGTGCGCCTCCGGCAACGCGGCTCGCGCCGCGGCGAGCAGGTCCTCGTCGGGGAGGACGCGCTCGACCCGCGGCAACGTCGAACCGGCGTCGAGGACATCGCAGTAGATCGCCTCGGCTCCGAGCACGAGCGCGGGCGGCTGGAGCGTTCGCGACCCGGCGATGCCGATCTGGAGGACGACATCCGGGCGGTCTTTCTGGAGGGCGAACGCGGTTGCAAGCCCCGCCTCGACCGGCCCGATACCGGTGGAAAGCGTCTCTGCTCCGTCGATTCCGGCGAGCTCCCGCTCGGTGGCGGCGACCACGAGGATCACCGCGCGAACGCTACCTCCGTATCCGTTCCCCCATTCCAGCCGTTACACGCTTCGAGGGTGCGTCTGACGCCGGCAGCGCGGCCGGTTCCTAGCCGTCATGAGCGCGAGAGATCTCATAGTCCAACGCCTCGAGGACGACGTGGCCGTGGTCTCGCTGATCGGGGACCACGACGCCTTCTCGGCCGATCGCGTCGACCGTGAGGTGCGCGCGCTCCTGGACGAAGGCTTCGACGTCCAGATCGACCTGCGCGAGGCGACCTTCGTCGATTCGACGACAGTCGGCGCGTTGATCGAAGCCCACCGCCGCGCGCTGGAGCTGGACCGCCGGTTCATGGTCGTCATCGGCGACACGACCGGCTGGGCCGTCAAGCGCCTCTTCGAACTGACGCAGCTCGACTCGTACCTGACGCTCTCCGGCAACGGCTCCTGATCAGACGGCCGCCGGCTCGGCGGCACCCGCCTGCTCGAACACGAGCTCGCCGCTGAGGCATCGCATGCGATGCCGCCTTAGAGGTGATGCCGGCTTTGCCGGCATCACCGTCCTAACTAACAACAGCGACTTCGGCGACATCGGCCCTTTCAAAGACCAATTCGCCCGAGCGGGCGTCGACCCGAACGACGTCGCCCTCTGCGAACTCGCCTTCGAGCAGCCGCAGCGCAAGCGGGTTCTCGACCAGGCGCTGAATGGCGCGCTTCAGAGGGCGCGCGCCGTACGCAGGATCCCAACCGGCCTCCGCGAGGACTTCCTTCGCCCCGTCGGTGAGCTCGAGCGAGAGACCGCGGTCCGCGAGCCTCGTGCGCAGCCGAGCGACCTGCAGGTCAACGATCTCCGCCAGCTCTTCCCGGGTCAGCGGCTGGAACACGACCACCTCGTCGATCCGGTTCAGGAACTCCGGGCGGAAGTGTTCACGCAGCGACTCGGCCGAGCGGATGTTCGACGTCATGATCACGACGGTGTTGCGGAAGTCGACCGTGCGTCCCTGTCCGTCGGTCAGGCGCCCGTCGTCGAGGATCTGAAGCAGCACGTCGAACACTTCGTGGTGCGCCTTCTCGATCTCGTCGAGGAGGATCACGGAGTACGGACGCCGCCGCACAGCTTCCGTCAGCTGCCCGCCTTCCTCGTAGCCGACGTAACCCGGCGGTGCGCCGATCAATCGCGCGACGGTGTGGCGCTCCTGGTACTCCGACATGTCGAGCCGGACGAGCGCGCGCTCGTCGTCGAACATGAACTCCGCGAGAGCGCGCGCAAGCTCCGTCTTCCCCACGCCGGTCGGGCCGAGAAAGATGAACGAACCGATCGGACGGTTTGGATCCTGCAAGCCTGTGCGCGCGCGCCGCAGCGCATTCGCGACGGCCGAGATCGCCTCGTCCTGCCCGACGACGCGCTCGTGTAGACGCTCCTCCATGTGGATGAGCTTTTCCGTCTCACCTTCGAGCAGCCGGTCGACCGGAATGCCGGTCCACCGTGCGACCACTGCGGCAATGTCGTCCTCGTCGACCTCCTCTTTGACCATCGCGTTCGCCGGCTGGGCGCCGTCGCGTGCGTCGAGCTCCTTCTCGAGCGTGGGCAACTCGCCGTGGCGGATCTCCGCCGCGCGGTTGAAGTCGCCTGCGCGCTCAGCGCGTTCGTACTCCATCCGCAGTTCGTCGATGCGCTGCGTGATCTCCTTGACGCGATCGAGCGCTTCTTTCTCCTTCTGCCAGCGCGCCTGCAGGGCGTCACGCGCCTCGCGCGCCTCCGCCAGCTCGCGCTCGACCGGCTCGCGCACCTCCTTGGACTCCTTCGCCATCGCCGCGAGCTCGATCTCGAGCTGGCGCACGCGCCGCTCCGCCTCGTCGAGCTCGACGGGTGAGGAATCGATTTCCATCCGCAGCCGCGACGCGGACTCGTCGACGAGGTCGATCGCCTTGTCAGGGAGAAAACGGTCCGAGATGTAGCGGTCGGAAAGAACTGCCGCCGCGACGAGCGCAGCGTCTCGAATGCGGACGCCGTGGTGCGCCTCGTAGCGCTCCTTCAGCCCACGCAGGATGGCGATCGTGTCTGCGACCGAGGGCTGGCCGACGAAGATCGGCTGGAAGCGCCGCTCGAGCGCGGCGTCCTTCTCGATGTGCTTGCGGTACTCGTCGAGCGTCGTGGCCCCGATCGCGCGCAGCTCACCGCGCGCCAGCATCGGCTTCATCATGTTGCCCGCGTCGACCGCCCCTTCCGCTGCGCCTGCGCCGACGATCGTGTGGAGCTCGTCGATGAAGAGAATGATGGCTCCCTCCGCGGCGCGGATCTCGTTGAGCACGGCCTTCAGCCGCTCCTCGAACTCGCCGCGGTACTTCGAGCCCGCGAGCAGCGCCCCGATGTCGAGCGCCCACACGCGCTTCCCCTTCAATCCTTCCGGAACGTCGCCCGCGACGATGCGCGACGCAAGCCCCTCGACGATCGCTGTCTTGCCGACGCCGGGATCGCCGATCAACACGGGGTTGTTCTTCGTCCGCCGGGAGAGCACCTGGATCACGCGGCGGATCTCGTCGTCGCGGCCGATGACCGGATCCAGCTTGCCCTCCTCCGCTAGCTCGGTCAGGTCGCGGCCGAACTTCTCGAGCGCCTGATACGTCTCTTCGGGATCTTGCGAGGTGACGCGCTGACCGCCCCGGACCTTGTTGATGCGTTCGAGCAATGCGTCGCGCGGGACGACGTCGAGCGCCATCAGTAGGTGCTCGGTGGACACGTAGTCGTCCTCCATGCGCTTTGCCTCGTCTGCAGCGCGGTCGAGCACGCGCGAGAACGCCGCGGAGATCGCCGGCTGTTGCTGCGCGCCCTGAATCGACGGCTTGCCGTGCAACGTCGCCTCCGCCTGGGCGCGGAGCGCAGCCGCGTCGGGGACGAGCTGCTGCGGCAGCTCCTGGTCGAGCAACGCGAGCAGCAGGTGCTCGGGATAGATCTCCGGGTTGCCCATCCTGCGCGCAAGCTCCTGTGCGCCCGCGACGGCTTCCTGTGATTTGAGTGTCAGTTTGTTGAAGTCCATGGGTTCCTGATCAAGTCGGTTGGTGGTTTGTAGGGGACGAGGTCGCGGCGGTACTGCCTGTGCACCTCGTTGATCGACCGGCGCATCTCGCGCTCCATCCGATCGAGCCGCCGACGCATGCGAATCAGCTCGTCCTGCAGCCGCAGCACGTGCTCGACGCCCGCGAGATTGAGCCCGAGCTCGCCTGTGAGCTGCTGAATTAGCCGCAGCCGGTCGAGGTCCGCATCCGAGTAGAGGCGCGTGTTCCCGGCCGTGCGCTTCGGACGGATGAGGCCTTTCGACTCGTAGATGCGCAAGGTCTGCGGATGCATGCCGACGAGGTCGGCGGCGACGGAGATCATGTAGCGCGGACGGTCGTCCATCACTCGGCCTCCCTGACGCCGGTTACCGCAGTTGCAATCAACTCCGACGCAATCGCGGGGACTGCGATCGCGAGAAAGAGCGTGAGCCCGGAAAGATGCAAGGCGAAGACGACCGCTCCGCCGGCGAGGACGATCGTCGTTTCGATCAACACCCACGCGAGCGAGCGCTCCGAGATGCGGCCCGTCAGACGGCGCATCGTCTGCCACGTTCCGGCAACGGCGGTCGCAATTCCGGCCGGGATGAGCCATGCCTTGTTTTGGATCACTCCGGCGCCGACCATGAAGATCCCGGCAGCGGGCAGCAAGTCGATCCGATTGAACAGCCACCAATTGGGTCGCGGAAAACGTGGACTGTGCTCCGTCATTCGTCCCCCTCCCGGAAGCGGCGCAGCTGGTCGACTCGCCGGCGCATCAGCACGAACGTGACGATCAGCCCTGCGCCGCCGATCGAGACGAGCAGAATGGCCGCGAGCTTCACGAGTACAACGCCTCCCGCGGGTTCTCGCGCGAGACCTTCTGCAGCTCCTCGAGCGCCGCGCGCTCCTGCTTTGTCAGCTTCTTCGGCACGGTCAGGTTCAGCCGTCCGAGCAGGTCGCCGCGGCCCGAACCCTTCAGCTTCGGCGCGCCGTGGCCGCGCATGCGGAGCAGCTGTCCGTCCTGCGAGCCCGCCTTTACCTTCAGCGACAGTCGGTCGCCGTACGGTGTCGGCACTTCCACGGTCGCGCCGAGCGCCGCTTCCGCATACGTCACGGGGACGTCGATGACAAGATCGGAGCCGCGCCGCTCGTAGCGGCGCGACGGCTGGACACGCGTGACCACGACGAGGTCGCCCGCCGGGCCGCCGTTGTCGCCGGGCTCGCCCTTGCCCTTCAGCTTGATGCGCGTGCCGTCCTTGACACCCGCCGGAATCTTGACGCTGTAGCGCTTGGTGCGGCGCTCGCGGCCGGTGCCGTGACACCGCGGGCACGGCTTCTCGATCACCGTGCCGTTGCCGCGACAGCGTGGACACGGCTGCGACAACGCGAACAGTCCCTGAGACTCGGAGATGACTCCGCGTCCGTGACACTCAGGGCAGATCACCGGTGTCGTACCCGGCGCCGCCCCGGAACCGCCGCACTCGCGGCACGCCGTCGTCACCTCGACGGGAATCTTCGTTTCCAATCCGCGCAGCGAGTCGTCGAAGGAGACGTTCACCGGCACTTCGATGTCGGCGCCGCGCTGCGGCTGACGACGCTGCGTTCGCGTCGCGCCGCCGCGGCCGAACAGCCCGCCGAACAGGTCGCCGAGATCCCCGAAGTCGGAGAACGTGAAGTCGTAGCCGCCGGCGCCCGGATCGAAGCCGCGCGCGCGGCCGTCCGCCGAACCGAACGTGTCGTACTGCTTGCGCTTGTCCGGATCGGAGAGCACGTCGTACGCGTGCTGCACTTCCTTGAACTTCTCCTCAGCGGACTGGTCGCCCGGATTGCGGTCCGGGTGGTACTTACCGGCGAGTTTGCGGTACGCCTTCTTGATCTCGTCGGCGGAGGCGCTCTTCGAGACTCCGAGCGTGTCGTACAACGAGGCCACTTACTGCTCCTGCTTCGCAGCGACGACGACACGCGCGGGACGCAACACCTTGTCGCCGAGGGTGTAGCCCTTCTGCACCACCTCGATCACGCTGCCCTCCTCCGCGTCGGACGGCTGTGAGAGCAACGCCTCGTGCACATGGGGATCGAACTTGCCGTCGGTCGAGATCTCCGCGAGCCCTTCCTTGACGAGCAGGTCGGAGAGCGCACGATGAACGAGCCTCACGCCGTCCTCGAGCTTCGCCTCCTCGTGCTCCTCGGCAGCGTCGAGCGCGCGACCGAGATCGTCGAGGATCGGCAACAGTTCCTTCACGAGCCGTTCGTTGGCGCGGTCGATCAGCGCCGCGGACTCGCGCGCGTTGCGCTTGCGGTAGTTGTCGAACTCAGCCGCGAGGCGCTGCAGGCGGCCGAACAGGTCGTCGCGTTCAGCCTGGAGAGCCTCGACGTCGAGGCTCTCCTCCGGCTGCTGTTCCTCTGTGACCTGCCGCTCTTCGGTCATTACGCCTTCGGAGCCTCCTGCTCCTCGTCGATGACCTCGTAGTCGGCGTCCTCGACGACCTCGTCGTCGGAGGTGGCGCCGTTTGCGCCGTCACCACCCGAGGCCGCGGTCTGCGCCTGCTGCTGAGCCGATGCGTACACGACCTCGGAGAGCTTGTACGCAGCCTCCTGCAGCGCCTCGGTCTTCGCCTTGATGTCGCCGACGTCGTCGCCCTCGAGCGCCTGCTTGAGCTCCATGATCCGGCCCTCGATCGTCGAGGCGTCGGACTCGTCGAGCGCGGAGCGATGCTCCTTCAGCGAACGCTCGGTCTGATACGCGAGCGTCTCCGCCACGTTCTTCGTGTCGGCGATCTCGTGCAGGCGGCGCGCCTCGTCTGCGTGCGCCTCCGCGTCGCGGACCATCTGCTGGACCTCGTCCTCCTTGAGGCCCGACCCGCCCTCGATCCGGATCTGCTGTTGGTTCCCCGTGCCGAGATCCTTCGCGGACACGTTGATGATCCCGTTCGCGTCGATGTCGAACGTGACCTCCACCTGCGGCATCCCCCGCGGTGCCGGCGGAATGCCGACGAGCTGGAACTTGCCGAGCGTCTTGTTGAACTGGATCATCTCGGACTCGCCCTGCGCGACGTGGATCTCCACGGAGGGCTGGTTGTCCTCGGCGGTCGTGAAGACCTCGGACTTCTTGGTCGGGATGGTCGTGTTGCGCTCGATCAGCCTCGTGAACACGCCGCCCTTGGTCTCGATGCCGAGCGACAGCGGCGTGACGTCGAGGAGGAGAATGTCCTTCACCTCGCCCTTCAGCACGCCTGCCTGGATCGCTGCACCGACGGCGACGACCTCGTCCGGGTTGACGCCCTTGTGCGGATCCTTGCCGATCAGCTCCTTGACCTTGTCGACGACGGCGGGCATGCGCGTCATGCCGCCGACGAGCACGACGTGGTCGATCTTCGACTTGTCGATGCCCGCGTCCTTGAGGCACTGCTCCGTCGGGCCGACGGTGCGTGCAAGCAGATCGGCGGTGAGCTCGTTCAGCTTCGCGCGGGTCAGCTGGAGGTCGAGATGCTT
>JBKPJA010000131.1:0-3641 GCA_046730515.1 Actinomycetota bacterium
GATCCGATCCGGCAGTCCGCGCAGGTGACGTCGTACTTCGACCAGGACTCGTACCACTACGACGTCGGCACCTTCGAGTGGATCTGCAGCGGGACGGCCCTCGATGTCACCTATCTCGGCGGCTGGAACAACCCGCGCAACCAAAAAATCCTTCTCTTCACCAAACGATGAGCCGCACCAAACAAGTAACTACCGGGTGCTGATTGCAACGTCGCGGGCCGCCGGTGCGACCTTCATCGTCCCGACCACGTGCAGCTCGGCGTTGAGCTCCGTTACCGTGCCGTGGAGGAGCGACGAGGTCACGACGAAGTCGCCCGCTGTTGCGACGTTGAACGAGCCGTACGGAACCGTCGCCGCGCGCAGGACGTTCCCAAAGCGGCTTGCGGCGACGATCCGGCTGCCGTAGCCGCTCGTTAGGTACGCCTGCCCGAGCGGGCCAAACGCAACGTGCTGCGGCGGGGGGCCGACCGGGACGCTGAAGGCCAAACGGTGTGTCGCGGCGGCGAAGACACGCACCCGGTCGTCCGAGTCCGACGTCACCCAGACGCGGCCGTCGGCCGGGTCGAAGCCGAGGTCATGCGCGGCGAAGCCGGGATCGAATCGTTCGATCACACGCGGATGCACGATGCTCGCCGTGTCCAGGATCACGATCGTCCGCGCGTGCTCGCCCAGCGCGATCCAGGCGCGGTTGCCGTCGGGACTGAGCGCAAGATGATGTGCTCCAAGACCGACGAAGACACGCGCGACGATGCTGGGCCGCGTGAGCTCGATCACAGTCAGCGTGCCCGTCGCGTCGTCGGTCACGTAGACGTGCTTGCCGTCCGGGAAGATCGCTGCGAGATGAGGAGACCGAAAGCTCCGAAACACGCGAACGATTCTCAACCCGGGCGTGAGCACGGTGACCGCATGGCTCTTCGTGCTGACGACGATCACCGCCGAGGCGCCGACGACGGCCACGTTCTGGGGATCGGCAGCGACGTGCACGCGCCGCAGGACGTGCTGCGGCGGCAGCGACACGGCCAGCAGCTCGTTTTGCGTCTCCGCGGTGACGAGCGCGACCGCGGTGCCTCCGCTCGTGCGCGCCTGGGCCGGCCATACGACCAGCAGAGCGGCGGCGAAGACCGCGAGACGACGCACGATCTGTCTACGGCTGTGATCAGCCCAGAGGTCCGCTAGCGCATGACGACGTCGGCGACCGCATCGTCGATCGCACGCAAGGTCTCTGCGTCGAGCTCGATTCCCGAGGCTCCAGCGTTCTCCTCCACTTGTTCCGGCTTTGAGGCCCCGATGATCGCCGAAGCGACGTTGTCCTCCCGCAGCACCCAGGCGAGCGCCAGCTGGGCCATCGTGATCCCGAGCCCGTCGGCGATCGGGCGCAGGCGCTGGACGGCCTCGAGCACGTCGTCGTCACGGAAGCGATCCATCATCCCGCCCATGTACGCCGACGCGGCGCGCGATCCCGGCGGCGGCGCTTGGCCGGGCTCGTACTTCCCGGTCAGGGCGCCTTGCGCCAGCGGCGACCAGACGATCTGCGAGATCCCGTTCTCGCGACAAAGCGGGATCACCTCCGCCTCCGGAATGCGGTAGAGCAGGGAGTACTGCGGCTGCGAGGAGACGAACTTCTCGACGCCGGGGACGAGGTCGAGCGCCGCCTGGATCTGCCCCGCGCGCCACTCGCTGAACCCGATATAGCGCGCCTTGCCGGCGCGAACGACCTCGGTCAACGCCTCCATCGTCTCCTCGAGCGGCGTCTCCACGTCGTAGCGGTGGCACTGGTAGAGGTCGACGTAGTCCGTGCGGAGGCGCGCCAAAGAGTTGTCGATCTGCTTGTGCACCTGCTCGCGTGAGAGCCCGCGGTCGCCGTTCATCTGGAAGTAGAGCTTGGTGGCGAGGATGTACGAGTCTCGCGGCCGGCGCGCAAGCGTTTCGCTGAGGAATTCCTCCGCGCCTCCACGCGCATAGACATTCGCCGTGTCGAAGAAGTTGATCCCGACATCGAACGCCTTCGCAACACACGCCTCGGCCTGCTTGCGGGCCACGCCGCCGCCGTAGGTCAGCCAAGAGCCGAGCGCGAGCTCCGAGACATCGAGATCCGACGAGCCGAGCTTGCGGTAGCGCACGTGTGAATCAGTAGCATCGACCCTCATGCGTACGCGGAGGTTGGGGCGGGAGGGGCCGGAGGTTTCGGTCGTCGGTCTCGGCTGCAACAACTTCGGCGGCCGCATCGATCTCGACGCGACGCGGGCTGTCGTCGACGCCGCACTCGACGTCGGCGTGACGCTCTTCGACACCGCGGACATCTACGGCAACGGCGGCGGCAGCGAGCGGTTCCTGGGCGACGTGCTGGCCGGAAGGCGCGACCGCGTCGTGCTCGCGACAAAGTTCGGCGGCGACATGGGTGACGGCACGAAGGAGCGCGGCTCCGCGACCTATATCCGCAAGGCGATCGAAGCGTCGCTGCAGCGCCTGCGCACCGACCACGTCGATCTCTACCAGTACCACTTCTACGACGGCGTGACGGCGTTCGAGGAGACGTTCGCCGCGCTGGACGAGCTTGTGCGCGACGGCAAGGTCCGCTACGTCGGAACGTCCAACCTCGAGGCCCGGCAGGTGGAAGAGGTCGACACGCTCTGTCGCAACCGCGGATTGACTCCGCCCGTGAGCGCGCAGAACGAGTACTCGCTGTTGAGGCGTGAGGCGGAGGAGGCGCTGCTGCCGACCTGTGAGCGGCTCGGGATCGGCGTGCTGCCCTACTTTCCCCTCGCGAGCGGTCTGCTGACGGGAAAGTACAAGCGGCGCGAACCGCGGCCAGAGGGGACGCGGCTGAGCGGCCGAGACGACGTGTTCACCGACGAGAAGTTCGACCGGATCGAGGCGCTCGAGCGTTACGCAGACGGACGCGGGGTTGCGCTCCTCGACGTCGCGATCGGCGGCCTCGCGGCCGAACCGGCGATCGCGTCGGTGATCGCGGGCGCGACCAAGGCGGAGCAGGTGCGCGCCAACGCAAAGGCCGGCGAGTGGGAGCCGTCCGCCGACGACCTCGCTGCGCTGAACGAGTTGGCCTAACGCTGCGGAAACCCGCAGCTGAATCGGGCCTTCGCACGGAGGCCAACGCTCGCAATCGCGCCTAGCTTTGATCGCGAAGCGATCGAAAGGAGCAACTCCGATGCCCGCGACGATCGAGCGCCCCCGCACGAACGGCGCGCGACCGACACTCCCGCCCGCCTCCCCGACGACCCGTCCAACGTGACATTGGCGGCTACTGGGCGGCCTTTGCGCTGCTGCTCGTCCTGCTCGTCGGCGTCCTCGGGTTCATTGCGGTGGATGGGCGTCTCTGCCCATGACGCTCGCAGCGACGCCAAGAAGGCGGCGCACTCGGCCGCAACTGCCTCTCCGGCTTCCGGAGGAATGAAGTCGTCGAGCTACGCCGGAGCGGCTCCTGATAACGCGGCGGCGCTCGCGGCGGCACACGTCCCTCGCCCCGCAGTCTTGCCGCCCGCCCCCCGCCGGCCCTGTCGCGCACATCCGGCTCGTCCTCAAGGACACGACGATCTCGATCGCACCGGGCATCCGTTTCAACGCCTGGGCCTTCGACGGCGTTGCGCCCGCCCCGTTCATCCATGTGCGGCAGGGACAGCGCG
>JBKPJA010000132.1:0-23241 GCA_046730515.1 Actinomycetota bacterium
GGCACGACGCCCGTTGCAATCCTCTCGACGGGCACGTTCAACGCTCCGAGCCAGGTGGACACGAGCTCGCTCAGGTTCGGTCGCACCGGTACGGAGGCCAGCCTCGCCTTCTGCAGCTCACCGGAGGACGTGAACGGCGACGGGCGGCTCGACGTCGTCTGTCACTTCACGACGAAGGCTGCAGGCTTCCAACCCGGCGACAGCCAGGGAGTGCTGACGGGCCAGACCGTCACGGGCACACCGATCAAGGGAACAGATTCGGTCGTGATCGTGCGGACGAAGTAAGCGCCCGTCCCGATGGGGCGGCCTCTCTGCGGCGGTCGCCCCATCAATTCAATCCATCGTCCATGCGCCTCCCATGGGCGGCCGGAGCCGCGGGGTCGAGACTCAGCGGCATGAAACGGATCGCGGCGCTGCTGGCTCTCCTCTTCGTCGCCGCCGGAAACGGGCAGGCGGCGACTCAGTCTCATCTCGTGACGACAAGCGGCCCGCTCCCCGCGCGCGGACTCCTCATCGTGCGTGGTCGCGACACGCTGCTGATCGGGCTCGACGGACGCGTGCATGCACGCCTTGCCGGCCTTCGGCCCTCCTGGTTCGCAAACGGAGATTCCGCACGCGGCGCCGCGTTCCAGCAGCTCTCCGCGATCGTCTCGAACAGCCCCCTCCTGTCCGACCCCAACGGGCGCTGGTACCTCTTCGACTCACGGGGGCGCTTGGAGCTGCTCCGATCGCCCCGTCTCCGCCTCTCCGGACACGTCGACGTCGTCGCACATGCGAGTCCTTCGAGCGACCACGTCTTTCGAGTCGACGTCACCGTCCACCGCGGCGGCCGTCTACTCGTTCCTGCGTCCGCCGAGGTCAGGCGCATATCGGGCAACCTCGCCGTCGGTCAATCGATCGCGGTCGACCTCCAGACCGGAAATCGCTGGCACGTGGCTTCGAACTGCTACCCCGTGACGGCGAGGGAGGGCGAGTTGCTCATGTTCTGCGGTGCGGAGCTCCTCTCGGTTTCGCCAGGCGGGTTGCGAACGACACTCGCCACGATTCCGAAGTCGTTGTTCGCCTCGTCTGCATACCTCTCACCCGACGGGAAGTACGTCGTCGGGATGTTCACGCCGGGCTGTGGGGCGCCTTACGGCTTCGTCGTTCCGACGGACGGCGGCGCGGCTCGACCACTGACCGGGGAGAAGGAATGGACGTCGGCCGGGCCAAGCTCGATGGCGCTCGGCTGGACGCCCGACAACCGCATAGTCGCGATCGTCGAGCCCTCGAGCAAGCTCGACACCGAGCCGAAGGCCGGCGTCTACCTGATCGATCCCTCAATGCTCACGCGACGGCTGGTCTATCCGAGTCCGAGCGCGTGGGCGATGTGGAACTCCGCGGCGTGAGCTAGCCGGTCTCGGCGCGGTCGGCCCGGACGAAGAGCTTGCAGTGTGGGCACTTGAACCCGCGGTAGCGCTCCGTCTCTCCCCCGATCGGCTGCGCCGCGAAGGTCTTCTTGCAGTGTGGGCAGACGACCTCCTGCGTTTCCGGGGCACCCTCGGCCACTTGGTGAGCGTACCTGCGAGGTAACGAGCGGTGCCGTCGTAAGTGCCAAAATCGCGCCCGTGCGGATCCTGATCCTCTACTGCGAGGAGGGAGAAGGACATGCGAGCGTGGCGCGCACGCTTGCGGACGAGCTCGATGCCGTCGGCGCAGAGGCGGTCGTCCACGATGCGTTGCAGGAAGGGCTCGGGCGCTTCATCCCGTTCTGCACACGCGACGCCTATCGCGTCCAGGTGCGCTGGTTGCGGTGGACATACGGGCTCGAGTACCTCGTGTTCACCCGGCTTCCGCCCACGCGGGCGATCGCACGAGCCGGCCTCTCCTTCCTGGGCGGCCGTCCGCTGCGACGGTTGATCAGGCGGGTGGCACCGGCAGTGATCGTCTCCACGCATCCGGCGGTTACGAACGTGCTCGGCGCGCTCCGCCGCCGCGGGCGCCTCGACGTGCCGGTTGTCGCGGCGGTCACGGACTTCGGCGTCCATTCGCTGTGGGCCCACCGAGGCGTCGACCTGCACCTCGTGATGCACGAGGGTTCCGTGCCGCGCGTCGAGCGTGTGGCGGGAACGGGAAGCGCACGTGTGGTCGACGCGATCGTCGCTCCGGACTTCCGGAGAACGATTCCGCAGGCGGAGGCCCGGCGGGCACTCGGTCTGCCCGCCGAGGGAGCAATCGCGCTCGTCTCCGGCGGGGGCTGGGGGGTGGGGCGCGTCGAGGCGGCTCTGGACGCGGCCGCGCAGGTTCCCGGTCTCTCGATCGTCGTCCTTACCGGGAGGAACGACCTTCTCCAGCGGCGGCTCGAGCGACGAGTCGCCTCGCCTGAACGTGTCCGCGTCGTGCCGTTCACGAATCGCATGCCCGAGGTGCTGGCCGCCGTGGACGTGTTGATCGACTCGACGCTCGGCGTGACCTGTCTCGAGGCGTTGTCGAACGGCTGCCGGGTGATCGCTTTCGGAACTCCACCAGGGCACTCCCGTGACAACGCGCGTGCCCTCGCCGCGCTCGGTCTCGCAGAGCGGCCGCGGACGAGTGCCGAGCTGACCGAGCTGCTGTCGAGCCTTGCACAGCAGCGAGATCGCATGCCGAGGATGTTGCCGGCGGCAGAGAGCTCAGCCGACGCGATCCTCACCGCACGCGAGCGTGTGCAGAGGAAGAGATCGCGGCGGGCTGCCTACGTCGCCGGGGTCGCGACGGCCGCGACCCTCGCCTTCACCGGTTGGACGTTCGCGAGCCCGACCCCGTATCCGATCGTGGCAAGAGCCTTCGACCTCGGCGGCCTCCAGCAGGTCGACATTGTCCGGCCGGAAGCCGCCCTCGTGATCGACGCGCCGCAAGCGCAGATCGCCTGGCTCGCGCGCCTGCTCGCCGCCAAGCGCGAGCATGCGTCGTTCGTCGTCTCGACACCCCCCTCCGCGGCGCTGCTCGTCGAGCTCGGACAGCTGCAGGACGGTCTGCTCCCCGCGACGTCGTCGGGCGGTCCGATGGCCCTGTTGCGATTCCGCAGGCACCTCGTCGTGATCGCCAAGGGTCTCGGAGCCAGGGGCCGTTTCTACTACCTCAGGCCGCACTCGGGATTCACGCTTGCGGACTACCTCGCCGCGCGCCAGGCGGGCGGATTGCCTGTGACGGCGTCCGTCACGCTCGACGGAATGCGAGCGCCCGAGCTCGACGACGTGCACCCTGGCGCGATCGTCCTCGTCGAGGCGGACCCGGGTCAGGCTCGCGATTCGCTCACGACTGCGCTGGCCTTGCTCGATTCGAGAGATCTCCGCGCCGTTTCGCTTGCGGAGCTCGTTGTCTCGGCGGCAAGGGCCCGCACGACCGACCGCGAGCGAGCGAGTGTGAGCGCGCCACCTCCAACCAATGCGAGCGCGATGACAAGCCCGAGATTACGCCACGCGGACGACGACCACCACTCGCGCGCGATCACAGGCGCGAGCGCGACCGGGACGAAAGTCGTCAACGCGAAGACGAGCGGCGCAACCTGCGCCACAGGACGTCTCTGAAGCGCCGACATCTCGCTCAGCGTTCCCACTCCAGACGCAACGTTCATCGCGACGAACCAGAACGCGAGCGCGATCCAGGCGTGCCGGAGGTAGTCGTCGGACGCGAACTTTGTCGCGAGACCGTCCCATGAGTACGCGAGACCGGCACCGATGGGGACGAGCAGGCTCGCAGTGCGTGCAGCGCCGCGAAGCGCAAGCGGCGAGAGCGCAGCCAGTCCGAGCGCGCCGAGCGTCACCCACAGCAACGCTCCACCCGCGTGTGCCGAGCGGTGGTGCGGTGCTGTCAATGCGAGCAACGGTGTACCGACCGCGATCGCGAGCACTGCGAGCGCGTCGCGTCGGCTCACGTGTTCGCCGAGGTGCCAAACGGACAGCGCGAGCAGGAACACGAGGCTCGAGCCCAGCAGCGGCTGGACGAGCGTGAGTGGTGCGTGCGCGAGCGCGAGCGCCTGCAGGGCCCAGCCGGTGAGGCCGAGCGCCGTTCCGACGACCCAACGTGGTCGCTTGACGAGTCGGACGAACAGCGAGAGTCGCAGCGCATGCGACTCCGGTGCAACACGCGCTTCCGTCGCCTGCAGCGAGATGCCGATTGCATAGAGCGCCGACGCGGTGACGGCCGCGACGATTCCGATCAAAAGCCCGGGCACGAGACCAAGATAGACTCGCGAACGTGCCCGTGCGCGAAAGCCTCGCGACTGCAGCGGGCTATTGGCTTCCTTCCGCAGCGCTCGTTTCGGCACAAGTGCGGCGGCTGTTCGGTGTTCGCGCGACGATCGACCGCGACGACGCGGTGGCGCTGACCTTCGACGACGGTCCTCATCGCGAAGGAACGCGTGCAATCCTCGCTGCACTCGAACGTGCGCAGGCGCGCGCAACGTTCTTCCTCGTCGGCGAGCAAGTGGAGCGCTCGCCCGAGGTTGCAGCGGAAGTGGCTGCTGCCGGACACGAGATCGGCGTCCACTGCCAGCAGCACCGCAATCTGATGCGTTTGACGCCGCGGCAGGTTCGCGAGGATCTCGACCGTGCCGCGGGCGTGATCGCGAATGCGACCGGCCGCGAGCTTCGCGTCTACCGCCCGCCGTACGGCATCCTCACCACGGCCGCGCTTGCATACGCACGCAACGCCGGTTGGGACGTGTTCCTGTGGCGTCGCGCCGGGAAGGACTGGGACGCCGGTGCAACGCCGGACTCGATCGCAGCGCGGATCGTCCGTCGACTCGCGCCCGGCGACGTGATCCTGCTGCACGACGCCGACCACTACTCGGCCGCGGACAGCTGGCGGCGCACCGCCGGCGCGCTCGACCTCTTGCTGCGCAAGTTCGAGCAGCGCGGTCTCGTCACGGCACCACTGGGCTGAGGTGGCGGAGGAACCAGTCGCGCGCCAGCGTCGCGACGACTTCGATTTTCCCGGGCTCCTCGAACAGGTGCGACGCGTTCGGAACGACCTCGAGCTCGGTCTCGGGTTCCATTCTCGCCCGCGCGTGCTCATTGAGCTCGAGCACGAGCTCGTCCCGTCCGCCGACGATCAGCAGCGTCGGTGCGCGAACGCGCGGAAGCGAGTCACCGGCGAGATCGGGGCGTCCGCCGCGGGATACGACCGCACCGACGAGATCCGCTCGCTCTGCCGCCGCGACGAGCGCCGCCGCGGCGCCCGTCGAGGCGCCGAAGCAGCCGATCTCCAGGTCGCTCGTCGCCTCCTGCGTCGACAGCCAATCCGTCGCGGCGACGACACGCCGCGCAAGCAGGCCGATGTCGAACCGCAGCTCGCCCGTAGGCGCGTCCATGCGCTCCTCGTCGGCGCTGAGCAGATCCATGAGCAGGGTCGCGAGACCCACGCTCTGCAATTCGCTCGCTACGAATCGGTTCCGAGGACTGTGCCGACTGCTGCCGCTGCCATGTGCGAACAGCACAACTCCGTTCGCGGTCTGCGGGATCGAGAGCGTCCCCTCGAGTGCGAGGTCGTCGATCGGGATTCGGACCGTTGAATCAATTCCCGTTTGCACGTGCGAGCAGCTCCTGGATCTCCGCATCAGGCGTTTGCGGAAAGCTCGCGTACCACGCGCCGAGTGCGAGGAACGGCTCGGGCATGCGCGTGCACACGACGTTGTCCGCTTCTTTCCTCAGGGCCTCGACCGTTTCCGGCGGCGCGACCGGAATCGCGACGACGAGCTTGGCCGGTTTCTGCTGACGCAGGGCCTTGATCGCCGCGCGCATCGTCGAGCCGGTGGCGACGCCGTCGTCGACGAGGACCACCGCCTTGCCTTCGACGGATTGCGGCGCACGGTCGCCGCGATAGAGATGCTCGCGCCGCGCAAGCTCCTCGCGTTCGCGGGCCGCGACCTTCTCGATCGTCTCCTGCGGCACGCGGAGGGCCTGCACCACCTCGTCGTTCAGCACCTGCACGCCGCCGCTCGCGATTGCGCCCATCGCCAGCTCGGGTTGCGCGGGGAGTCCGAGTTTGCGCACGACGAACACGTCGAGCGGAGAGTGCAGCGTGCGCGCGACCTCGTACGCGACCGGCACGCCGCCGCGGGGCAACGCGAGCACGACGACGTCGTCGCGGTTGCGATAGTCGCTCAGAGCAGCAGCAAGCTCGCGGCCGGCTTCGGCGCGATCGGCGAACCGAGCTTCGGTTCCCATCGCCCGCACGTGGCGATCCTGCCCGCCGACTAGGCGCCGAACTTCTTTGCAGCGGCGCGCTTCTCGCTACGGCGCTGCTTCAGCGTCTTTTGCGGCGCCTTCTTCGCCAGCTTCTTCGGCTTGTCCGCACTCTTCACGGGACAACTCCTTTCGCTCGCAGACGGTGTGCGGAATCTACAGGCTAAACCTGCTGGCGCATCCAGGCCTCGAACCAGGCGGGTATGATCTTCTGTCAAGCGCGCCCGGACCTTGCGGCCGGGACCGGACAAGGAGGCGCTTTGGGGATCGACAAGCGGGAGCGAACGGCTTCGTCCACCGCGTCTGTTCAGTCTTCCGGTGGAGCACACCGTCCGCGATCTGAGCTTCGTTGCGTGAACTGCGGCTACGGCGCGATTGCAGCCCTGCCGATCCGGTGTCCCATGTGCGGTGGCGACGTGTGGGACTTCGTCGACTGGCGGCCCTTCCGACGCTAAGACAAAGAGCAACGTCGCCGATGCGCGACCTTGCTTGACACCTTCCGGGGGCGTGGAGTCTAATCGCCGAGGCGGGCTTCGCGACCGGGAGGAGACAGCTAGTGGGCGACGAGAACGAGTTCTTCGAGCGACGGCTGAGCCGTGAGCAGCTGCTGAAGGTCGCTGCGGCTGCGGGCGGTGCAGGTTTGTTGGGTGGTCGTGTCGGCCTGGCGCGAGCGGCCCGCGCCCAGCTCGCGGCCGAATCGGGACGCCTCAAGGTCCTCGACTGGGCCGGTTACGAGAACGACGGCGGACAGGCGATGTTCGCGGCATACGTCAAGGCGCATCCGAACAACAAGCCGCAGTTCAGCTACATGACGAACGAGGCGAACGCGCTCGCAAAGATCCAGGCCGGTCTGAAGCCGGACGTCTTCAGGCCCTACGTGGGCTGGGTCAAGTACTTCGCGACAAGTGGTCTCGTCCAGCCCTGGGACCCAAAGCTGATCTCCAACTTCAAGCACCTGAACCCGTACATGGTCAAGGCCGGCCAGTACAACGGCAGGCAATACGGGATCCCGGACGACTGGGGTCTCGACGCCATCCTGTATCGAAGCGACAAGGTGAAGCCGAAGGCGAAGTCGTGGGGTCTCCTCTTCGACGAGCGCTACAAGGGAAAGATCGCCTGGTTCGACGACATCGAGATGATCGAGATCGCCGGCCTGTATCTCGGCTTCCCCAATACGTGGCAGCAGACGGACACGCAGCTCAAGCAGTCGAAGCAGCTGCTGATTTCCAAGAAGCACCTCACGCGCACGATCTGGTCGTCCGAGACGAGCATGGACACAGACTTCGCCAACGGCGATATCTGGATCGCGTACGCCTGGCCGAACGACTGGGTGCAGATGAAGAAGAAGAAGCTGCCGGTCGTGTACATGCGGCCGAAGGAACTGCCGATTGCCTGGGTCGGGATGTTCATGCTCCTCAAAGGGACGCCCCGCTTCCATCTCGCCCACGCATACGTCGACGCGTGGAGCTCGACGAAGTCGGCCAAGTGGCTCGAGGACAACTACGGGTACGGCCACGCGAACACGGTCGCCCGCCCGGCCTCGAGCGACCTGCTGCATGCACTTCGGCTGACCAACCCGAAGGCAATCACGGAGCCGCTCGCTCATCTCGACCGGGACATCCCACGGCGGTCGGTCTATGTGAAAACGTGGGAAGAGGTGAAGGCCTCCTGAAAAGCCTTCGCTAAGCGGCCCGACATAACGACGCCGAGCTTGCTCGGCTTACCGGTTGCATGGCTGGTCGTCTTCTTTGTCGTGCCGGTCGCGATCGTCGCTTGTTACAGCTTCAACGTCTATTCGATCAACCCCGGCCCGCACTCGTTCACGCTCGCCGCGTGGCACGACTTCCTGCACAGCTCGATTTACCTCCGGCTGTTCTGGAAGTCGGTCAAGATGGCGCTGGTCGTCTCGGCGGTGATCGTCCTGCTCGCGTACCCGCTCGCGTATTACCTCGCGCTCTCCGGGACGAAGCGGAAGTACGTCTTGCTGCTCATACTGCTCGCGCCCTTCCTGACGAGCTATCTCCTGCGCGTGCTCGCCTGGAAGGTGATCCTCGGCGACAACGGGGTGATCAACACCTTTCTCTTCTGGACCGGGCTGCGCTCGGCGGACCATCCGGTCTCGCAGCTGCTCTACAGCCGCTTCGCAGTCATGCTCGTGCTCGGCTATGTGTGGCTACCGTTCGTCGCCCTCCCGATCTTCGTCTCGCTCGAGAGTCTCGACCGCCGCCTGCTCGAGGCCGCGAGTGATCTGGGTGCGAGTCGCTGGCACGCTTTTCGGCGCGTGACGTTGCCGTTGTCGTTGCCGGGGGTCATCGCCGCGTTCCTCTTCGTCTTCATCCCGACACTCGGGGAGTTCATCACGCCGTCCCTCGTCGGCGGAACATCGGGCTACATGTACGGGAACCAGATCGTCGATCTGTTCGAGACCGGGTTCCCCGATTGGGAGACAGGCTCCGTGCTCGCGCTCTTCCTGCTCGCGGTCGTGGCGGTTTTTACGCTCGTGTTTGCACGGTTCCTGCGCGCGCCCCAGGTGGAGACGGGCTGATGGACCCCGCTCTCTCGACGAACGGCGCGCGGCTCTTGCGGGTGTTCTTCGGACTGGTCGTCGTCTTCCTGTACGCGCCGATCGCAATCCTGCTGATCTTCTCCTTCAACAACTCGCAGGTGCCGTCGTTTCCACTCAGCGGCTTCACGCTGCACTGGTACCACCAGTTCCTCACGAATTCGGATCTACGTGCCGCGCTGCGAACGAGCGCAGAAATTGCCGCCCTTTCGAGTATCGGGGCCGTTGCGCTGGGCATTCTCGCCTCGTTCGCGCTCGCCCGTCGTCGTTTCTTCGGCAAGTCCCCCGTGACGGCGTTGCTCTTGAGCCCGCTCGTGATCCCGTACGTCGTGCTCGGAATCTCACTCCTCCTGCTCTTCCACACGCTCGGGATCTCACTCGGGATCAAGACCGTCGGGATCGGACACATCGTCCTGAGCCTGCCCTACACAATCCTCGTTCTGTTGCCTCGTTTGCAGCAGATCGACGTATCGCTGGAAGAGGCGGCCTACGACCTCGGCGCGAGCCGACTGCGCACATTCCGCTCGATCGTGTTTCCGCTCATCCTCCCGGCCGTCGTGTCCGCGTACCTGATCGCCTTCACGACGTCCTTTGACGAGTACGCCGTCGCGTCTTTCGTCGTCGGCTCGAGCACGACGTTTCCGATCTACCTCTACTCGGCGCTGCGGTTCCCGAACCAGCTACCGCAGGTGATCGCCGTGGCCGTGGTCGTGATGATCGCCTCGATCATCGTCGTAGTCGGAGCCGAGATCGGCCGGCGCGTCGCCGAGCGCCGGATCGGCGCGCTCGAGGCCTAGCACCGAGGTCTGATCCGGCTCGAACGACAGGGTGACCTTCGCACCTTCCTCGAGCGGGGCCAGCGACTCGTCGGCGAGGCGGTACGACGTCACGCGACCGATGCGCGTCTGCACGTGGAACTGGATGTACATGCCGAGGTAGATGATCTCCTCGATCGTCCCCTCGAGCCGGGACCCTCCGTCGGATGCGTGCGTTTCGATGTGCACACGCTCCGGGCGAACCGCGATTCGGATCGAGTCGCCGGGGTGGACGCTGTCGTGCACAGGAATGACAAGACGCTCGGTCTCGCCGAAACGCATCACAGCGAATTCGCCGACGACCTCGTCGACCTTCACGTCGAGGGCGTTCAGAGAACCGATGAAGTCGGCGACGAACGCGGTCTCCGGGGTTTCGTAGATCTCCCGGGGACTGCCGATCTGCTCGACCTTACCGCCGTTCATCACGGCGATGCGGTCGGACATCGCAAGCGCTTCTTCCTGATCGTGCGTCACGTAGACGAACGTCGTCCCGAGCTCCGACTGGATCCGCTTCAACTCGAGTTGCATCTGCTTGCGCAACTTCACGTCCAGCGCGCCGAGCGGCTCGTCGAGGAGTAGCGCGGCCGGCCGGTTGACGAGCGCTCGCGCGAGCGCAACCCGTTGCTGCTGTCCGCCGGAGAGCTGCCGTGGTTTTCGCTTCTCGTACCCCTCGAGCGCGACGACCGTCAAGAGCTGCTGGATCCGCGCACGATGCTCTTCCCGCGGCACGTGCTTCGCCTTCAGCCCGAAGGCGATGTTGTCGTAGATCGACATGTGTGGGAAGAGCGCGTACTGCTGGAAGACCAGGTTGACCGGCCGCCGGTTCGGGGAGACCGAAGTCATGTCTGCGCCGTGCAGGAGAATCCGGCCTTCGTCCGGCACCTCGAAGCCCGCGATCATCCGGAGCGTCGTCGTCTTGCCGCAGCCGCTCGGTCCGAGCAGGGAGAAGAACTCTCCTTCGCCGATCGTCAACGTCACGTCGTTCACGGCCGCTGCGCGACCGAAGCGCTTGCTCACGCGTTCGAGCACGATTGCGGCTCGTTCCTCGCCCGGCATGGACTCCATCCTTGCCTACGGGCGCGCGCGTTTCAGCGGAACGAGACCGGCGGGCGCCAGGCTCGCCAGCATCAGGTCGATCCGCCGCGGCCGCCGCCGGTCGTCTTCGGCCGCTTCGGTGCGTGCAACGGCGGAGCGCACGAGCCTTCCGCCCAGGTAGCGGATCGGCTCCGGTGGCAGTGCGTTCGGGTTGCGAACGAGCCCGGCCCTCGACCACTCGTCGTCGGCGCCCAGAGCGAGGGACGCAAGGATCGAGCCGCCGACGTAGCTCGGGCCGACCCCGTTGCCCGAGTAGCCTGCGCCGACGACGATCCCCTGGTTTCCGTCGAGCGGACCGAAGAAGGGGAGGCCGTCCTTCGTGCGGTCGATGGGCCCGAGCCACGAACGCTCCGCCGGAACATCTCGAAGATTCGGATAGAGACGGTGGAAGCTCTCCAGCACCCACGCAGCCCGTGGTGACGGACCGTCGTACTCGGGCCCGATCTTCGCGCCGTAGCTGATGCCGCCGCCGCCCTTGCCGAAGACGATCCTCCCGTCGAGCGTCGACCGCCAGTAGTTGACCATCATCCGCGCATCGTCGATGCACGTGCCGCCGGGCCAATGCAGCTGGCGTAGCCGCTCGGGAATGCGCGGCGTTGCGACGATGTCGCTTGGAATCACGACGATTGCGCGCCGCAGTTCCTGCAGGCCCGCGGCCCATGCGTTGAGCGCGAGCACGACTCGTTCCGCTCGAATGCTGCCTCTTTCACAGCGGACCCGCGCAGGCGTCGTTCGGTCGAGCCCGCGCATCGGAGAGTGCTCGAAGAGTCGAATGCCCCGCTGGAGGCAAACCCGGCGGAGACCTCGCGCGAGCCGCGCGGGATGAATCGTTGCGGCGGTCGGCTCGAACACTCCTGCGAGATGCTCGGGCGAGGCGGCGCGGCGCGCGACCTCGTCGGGCTCGAGCCTGACGAACGGTCGCTCACCGAGTTGTTCGAGCCGCTCGAGCGTTCCGTCCCACGCGCCGACCTGCGCGGGGCTCGTCGCGGTCCAGAGCCACCCGTCGTGACGGAACTCCGCGTCGATGCCGTTCTGCGTGCAGAAGTCGCCGATCTCGGCCACGCCCTGCGCCGATGCGCGTCCGAGCCGGAGCGCTTCGTCCGTGCCGCAAATCGCTTCGAGCGTCCGGAACTTCGCCCACCACGAGAGGACGAAGCCGCCGTTGCGACCGCTAGCGCCTCCGCCGCAGACGTCCACTTCGAGGAGCGCGACGTCCAGCGCGGGATCGCGCTCCTTCAGTCGAAGCGCCGTCCACATGCCGGTGAAGCCGCCGCCGACGATGCAGACGTCGGCACGGATGTCCCCCTCGAGCGGCGGAGCATCCTCTTCGCCGGCAAGCGCTTCGTCGAGCCACAGGCTCCGCACGGGCGCACTCTAGTCGGCGTCGAGCTCGACGACCTCGTCGGCCAACTCGATGAGGACGGAATCGTGCGTCGCGCACACGACCGCCCGCTGCTGCTCGCGTGCGGCGGCGGCAAGCAGCCGCCCGACTGCGCGCGCGTTCTGCTCGTCCAGGCGCGCGGTCGGCTCGTCGACGAGGAGTACCCCGGCGTCGGTCGCGAGCGCTCGTGCGACGGCGACGCGTTGGCGCTCCCCGGCCGAAAGAGACGTTGCCCGATGATTCAGCCTTTGGCCAAGGCCGACCTGTGCGAGCGCGGCACCCGCGCGACCTTCGTTTCCGTTCGCCGAGCCGCGCACACCGAGACCGAGCGCGACGTTCTCCTGCGCGGTGAGGTACGGGACAAGACCTGGTTCCTGCGTCACCAACGCCATGTGTCGCCGCCGCAGCGCCGCGAGCTCCGTCCGGCTCTTGCCGTTGAGCGGCTCGCCGGCGAAGAGAACTTCGCCCGCGCTCGGGCGCTCGAGGCCCGCGAGCAGATGCAAAAGCGTCGTCTTGCCGGTCCCGGAGCGGCCGACGACTGCGAGCAGGCGCCCTTTGGCAAACCGCCGGTTGAAGTCCGAAAACACAACCCGTTCTCCGAAGTTCTTCGCAACCTCGCGCAACTCCGACGCGATTGCTCCGTCCGAGCTCTCCACTCGCGCCGCGGAGGACCGTGACCGCGCGTTCAGGGGCGAGATTGTTGTCGTGGGACGGAGGAAAACGCCTCCGTCCCTCGCCTCCGCCGACACGAGCCCGGAGTCGAAGAGCTCGGTCGGGACTCGCAGCCAGCCGTTCGAGACGACCAGGTTCGGCGTTCCACCCGGTAACGCCTGCGCGACGAGGCGTCCGTCGCGAATGTGGACGAGGCGGTCTGCGATCTTCGCGGCGGCCGCGTCGTGGCTGACGATCAGCGCACTCGCGTTCGCGGCGCGCGTGAGCTTGCCGAGCAACGCATACACCCTCGCAGCATTGTCCGCGTCGAGCTCACCGGCGGGCTCGTCTGCAAGCAACAGGCGGGGGCGATGCGCAACGGCGGCGCAGACCGCGACCCGCTGCTGTTCTCCGCCCGAGAGCGTCTGCGGACGCTCGTTCGTTCGATTGCCGAGGCCGACCTCCGTCAGCAGCCGCGCTGCAGCGCGGTGAGCCTCCGTACGAGCGACGCCGAGCAGGCGGAGCTGAAGAGCAACGGTGTCGAGACAGCTGAGGTCGGGGGAGAGGGTGCGGCTGTAGTGCTGGTCGAGGAAGCCGATGTGCGACGCCCTGAAACCGGCGCGTTCCTTCGCGCTCAATGCACCCAACTCTCGGCCGAGGACGCGAACGCTTCCCGCCGAGAGCGTGTCCAGGCCAGCGACGGCGCGTAGGAGCGTCGTTTTGCCGGATCCGCTCGGGCCGAGGACCACGACGATCTCCCCGGGCTCCACCGCAAGTGACAGCCCTTGCAACGCGGGAGCAGCTACGCCGTCCGAGTCGTAGATCCTGAAGGCGTCGTGAACTTCGACGGCGGCGGTCATTCGAGCCCCGAGAAAGCTCGTTCGGGTATTGGGCCGCGAAAAGACTGGAATGCGCAGGCCTCGCTGATGAGCGCGGCGACGCAACCGAAGACCACGAAGACGACGATTGCGGCGAGCCAACCCGGACTGAAGACGAGCGGCGGCTCGGGTGAGCCCGTCTCCGCGGACACCTGAATCAGCGAGACGACGAGTCGTGCGAGCACGACGCCGAGCACGACGCCGCCGACCGAGCCGAAGATCAACAGCGACGCAGCGCGAATCCGCACGTGACTGCGGAGCGTCTCCGGGGGCACGCCCTGTGCTTCGAGATCGAAGAAGTTGCCGCGCTCGTCTCGGAGGTCGCTGAGCAGCGTCACCCAGAAACCGATCACCGCGAGTGCGAGCGAGAGCAGCGCGGCGACGCCGAGCGTGTACTCGATCGCACGCGCCGTCGGGTCGGCCTCGAGCCTGGTCAACGTTCCACGTCTGGAGACGCGCGCGAGTGACGCGAACGGTGGCTGACTCAGTGCGCTCTCGACTCGCGGCAGCGAGCCGCCCGGTGCGGAGAGCCAGAGCTCGTTCGGCCTGCCCGTCCCGGGAGCGTCGGCGTCGAGCGTCGTCGCGAGTCGAGTCTCCTCCGCAGCCGCGAACGGCTCGTCCGGCTGAAGGGTCGGAAAACGTGTCGCTACGCCGACGACGCGAGCACGAACCGGAGGCTCGAGGAAGTCGAGCGTCAGTAGTCCGCCGGGCCCGGCCGCGCGTGCGACTTCTGGACTGGCGACGATCGGGAGCGGCAGACCGTCCGTCGGCTCGCGCGGGCGCACGGCGATCGTGCGCACGTCGGGAAAGGCGTATCGCACTCGTCCGCGGGCAATCACCGCGCCTTGCCCGCCTGCGACCCATTGATGTACATCGATCTGCGTCCGCACCCGCCCGTGCGAATCGAGTCCGGACAGCGTTCCGAGCGCCAGCGAGCCGGCGGGCGCGCGTATCGCGCGTCCGTGGTTCGCGAGATTGAACAACCAGTTGCGCTCGGTGGTCGGAAGGTCGAGCTCGAGGCCGACGACCTTTAGCCGACCTGCCTGGGCGGGAAGCGGCGCCTTGAGCATCGTCCGCCCCGGGCCGACTCGGCCGAGCGGAAAGGATGTGACCTGTCCGGCCGCGTCTTGCAAGGCGATGCTCACTCGGATGGGCGTGCCGGAGAGAAGCGCCCGCATGCGCAGGGCGACGGCTGTGGGCGGGAGCACCGAACCGCGCAACGACGCGGGCCCGTCGCGGGTGAGCGCGCGGGCGAGCGTCGAGCGCGACGCGCGCGCAAAGTCCGAGCGCCAGTACATCCGCTCGAGTGCGTCCGCAGGAATCCCGACCACGGTCACGCCTTGAACACTCGATCCCTGGCCCGGGACGTCGGCCGACCGGCGGAGGATCGGGTCGGCGTGGACTCCGGGAGCAAGGCGTTCGTAACCGGAGACGGATGCCGCGTCGAGCGGCTGCAAGAGGTGCACTCCTTCGGTCAGCGTCAGATCGAGCGGGACGGCGAAGCCGGCTTCGTCACGCGCACCTCGCTCGAGCGTCGCGCGGTACGTAGCCGCGAAGAGCGCGAGGCCGATCGCGACGACGAGGAACGCTCCTGCCAAGGCAGTTCTCGTCGGTGCGCGCCCGAGCGCGAGCAGTGCGAGGCGCAGAGCGGTGGGGCTCCGGCGGGACAGCCGTGCGCCGAGACGTGCAAGAGGGCCGAGTAGCCGTGCCGCGGCGACACCTGCGACCAGGCACAGTAGTCCGGGGAGCAGGAGAAGCAGAGTGCGGTCGCCGTGCGACGCGAGTGCATCTGGAGTGAGGCCGCCCCGCGTCAGCCCGACGACCGCGGCGATCACCGCACCGACTGCGGCGACGTCGAGAACGCGCAGTCGCCAGCCGCGGCGTGTGGCTTCCTCGTCGCGTGCAAGCACGATCGCGAACACGAGCAGGGTCGCCGTCAGCCACGCGGCGCAGAGCACAAGCACGGTCCGAGTGCGGAAGACCGAATGTGCGAGGACTGCGCCGGCGGGCAACCCAAGGCTCTCTGCAAGCACTGCGAGGACGAGCACACCGGCTGCGATGCCGAGGATCCAGCCACCGAGCGTGACCGCGCCGATCTCCGCCAGGGACGCAATCCAGACCTGCGTGCGGGTCGCGCCGTGCTGAAGCAGTCGCGAGCGCTCGTTCGCGAGACTACGCCGGATCCCGACCGCTGCAACCATCGCGAAGCCCAGCAGCAGTGCGCTCGTCCAGCCGCCGATCAGGATCATCCGCTGCGCCGAGATCTGTCCTTTGTCCCGCGCAGCGAGAAGCGCGGCGTCCGGACCGGAGAGCGTGAAAGACGGATCAGCCTCGGCGAGCGCCGTCTGCACTCGCGATTCGCGGTCGATCAGGCCGTCGATCTGCCAGCTGTGTATCAGCGAAGGATCGATCGGCGCGATCCAGCTGCGCACGCGTTGCAGGAATCGAAGGGCGGGCAGCCTTTCGAGGGCAGATGAGTCGCGCGGAAGCAGCACGGTCGAGCGCACGAGAGTTGCCTGCGCGCGGTATTGGCTCAGGTGTTCGAACGCAGGTCCGAATGCCGTCACATCGCGCAGGTCGGCCGTGCCAACGCGGATGAGGTGAATGCCTCCCTCGTCGAGCGCTCGGCGACCCTGTTCGCCGATCTGCAGCACCTCACAGGCATCGGGACGGCAGGTCCGAGGAAAGCGACCGGACCGCAGACGCACGAAGTCGCGGAGCCGATCGATGCCGACGAGCCGAACGAACTCGCCGTCGAGCCAGAAGTCGCGGAAGAAGCCGACACGCAGCGGTCGGCGGCTGCTGACCGTCGAGAGTGCGGACGTCGCCGCGCGGTCCATGCGTGCGTACGGCTGCTGGGTCGGCAGCCCCACAAGGTCGGCATGAAAGGTGCGCTCGTCCGGAGGGAGCTGCGCGAGGGCGCGCTCGAGCGTGCGCTCGCGGGCGATCAAGCTGCCGCCGAAGACGCTCACGAGCATCGCGGCGGCCGCGGCGACTCCGATCAGGAGGAGGAACGTCCGCCCGGGCTGCGCGCGCAGCCGAGATGCCGCCACATGGAGCGTGGCCGCGAGGGAGAACCGAAGCCGCCGGCGAGCATCCACCGTCACTAGTCTAAACAGTACGATGGTGACGGATGGCCCGGTACGACCTTCCCAACGCCGCGCCTGATCCGCTTCGGCTCGTCCAGCGTTTCGTCAACACAGTCGACAAGGACCACGGCCGTGAGTGGCTCGGGACCCCACACGACCTTGCGGATTGGTTCGAGGAGGCCGGCCTCGGCTGCGTCCGCGTGACGCGGCACGGCGTCGAGAGGGCGCACGACCTCCGCTCCGCGCTGCAGGCGTTCCTCGCTGCGAACAACGGCAGAAAGCTCGACGACGACGCAATCGCAACGATCAATCGCACGGCGAACGCAGCGAAGCTGACGGCAGGGCTCGACGAACGCGGCCGCTTGCAGTTCCACGTTCGAGGGCACGATGTCGACGCCGCCCTCGGACGCATCGTCGCCGTCGCATTCAGCACACTGACAGACGGATCGTGGTCCCGTCTCAAGACCTGCCGCAACTGCAACTGGGCGTTCTACGACTACTCCCGCAACCGCTCGGCGAAGTGGTGTTCGATGTTGATCTGCGGCAACCGGCTCAAGAGCCGCACGTACCGCCGGCGGAGACAAGCGGCGCCCTGAGCGGGCTCTGAGGCTCTCCGCGAAATCCGCGGAGAGCCACTGGCGCGTATATCCCCACGGAACCTTCACTGCCGTCTTTCTACCGGCGTGAACCCCAGGGGAGTAAGAAAGGAGGCATTGTGATCCGCCTTGCAGTTGTGTTGGCCGTCGTTGCGTTGCCAGCTGCATCAGGGCTGGTCAACGCGAACGCGCAGACTCAGAGCACCACGCGCGTCTTTCGAGTGGTGCTCGCCGGAGAGAATGAAACCCCCGCCGGCGATCCCGTCGCGACCGGAAGCGCCACGATCCGTGTTCGTGCTGGACAACCGAAGATCTGCTATGCGCTCGTCGCGCAGGATCTATCGGGGCCCGCGTCCGCGGCGCACATTCACCGCGGCGCTGCCGGAGTCGCCGGCCCGGTACTCATCCCGCTCCGGACGCCGAACGCAGACGGTAAGTCGAGCGGATGTGCGAAGGTCAAGCGAGCGCTAGTGAAAGCAATTCTCGCGCAGCCGAGCAAGTTCTATGTAAACGTCCACACCGCCGAGTTTCCGGCGGGAGCGATTAGGGCCCAGCTGGCGGGCAGCCGAACGGTCTTGGGAACCATCCTTCACCTGCAGCTGAAGGGCACGACGGAACCGAATGCGACGGGAACCGCCGTGTTGCGTATTCGCAAGGATGCGGGGCTTATCTGCTATCGGCTGCGGGTCGAGAACGTCACCTTGCCGACGGTGGGTGCCCACATTCACAAAGGCGCTGCGGGGGTCAGCGGGCCGGTCGTGGTCCCGTTCACCGCTCCCGGCGCCAACGGGACGTCGAGCGGCTGCGCGACGGCCGCTACGTCGCTCATCGACGACATCCTCGCGAACCGTGTCGGCTACTACGTCAACGTGCACACGAAGGAGCATCCGGCCGGCGCCGTTCGCGCGCAACTAGGCTGATCGGGCGTATCCGGGGGACGTATATGCGTCCCCCCGATACATTTTGGGCGCAGTGTCGCTGTGGCCGTGCGGACCTCCGCCAGCGGAATCCGAGCTTGCTCACACAGCGTCGCAAGATCGAAGTAGATCCGCTCGCCCTCCATCAATCCGTGTCTGAACGGAACGACGTTGGCGAACGGCACCGCGAACGTTCCGCCGCCCGGCGGAACGCCAAGCCAGTCGCCGCGACTGGTTCCGCGCAACGTTCCCCACACGATGACAACGTCGTCGCCCCAGGCCATTCCCTCGTCCTCAGGAGCGAGATCCGGGAACGCGGAGAAGAACTGGTGCTCGTACGCCGCTTTCACCGCGTCGCGACCGTCGGCCCGCAACCCCAATGGCATGGTCTCGAGGAAACAGTCCGTCACGAAGGTCTCGAGAATCGCGTCAATATCGCGGGCCGCTTCCGCCTCGCGATGTGCTTCGAAGAGGCGGATCATCTCAGCGCGGTCCATTCGTTCTACCTTCTTCAGGCGGTCGCGGCGACGGGAGTCCACACGAAACGCTTGAGCGCGATCGTAAGTCCCCCGGCTGCCCAGAGCGCGAGGACGCCGACGTCGCTCCACGGGATTCCGATTCCTCGAGCACCGGGAACGAATCCGTGGCGGAGACCCGCTGCGAGATGCTCCACCGGAAACACGGCTGCCACGTCCTGCAGCCAGTGCGGGAGGCTCACGTTCGGAATGAAGACCCCCGAGATGAAATAGAGCGGGAGCATGATCGCCTGCACCATCGGTTGCGCAGCGTCCGCCGACTTGATCGCGGTGGAGAGCGCATAGCTGAGACAGCAAAACGTGGCGGCTCCGACGATCGCAGTGATGACCACGCCGGGCAGCGTCTTGCTCGGCAGCCGCACACCGTAGGCAAAACGGCCGATCAGGAAGAGCACGGTCATCACCGCGAGCGCGACGACGATCGCAGTGAGCGCGCGTCCCGCGATCAACACCCAGGCGGGCACGGGCGCCGCCCGGCGCCGCTTCAACACTCCGGCTTCGCGCAGCGTCGTGATCGAGATCGTGACGTTGACGAAGGACGCGGCGATGATGCCGAGCGCGGCCAGCCCCGGCACGTAGTACGTCGATGCCTTGACCTGCTCCGGCCCCACCTTGTCGTTGCCGAAGACGCCGACGAAGATGACGAGGAAGATGATCGGCAGGATCAGCGTGAAGAAGCGGGCTTGCCGATTGCGTAGGAAGCTGAGCAGGTCGTAGCGCGCCTGGTGGAGGACGAGACCGATCACGTCTTCGCCTCCTGCGCTGTTTCGGTCAGCTCGAGATAGACGTCCTCGAGCGACGGTCTGCGCACGTCGAGGTCCGGGAGATCGAGCCCTTGCGCGAGTGCCCACTCCGCGAGCGTCTTGACGTCACCAAGCGGCCGCATGCTCTCGAGCACGACGCGTCCGTCCGTTGCCGACCTCAGGAGGCCGCGAAGCGAGTCGGGCAGGCCGTCCGCGTCGAATCCCGTCGGCAGCGTGAACCGGATCGTCGCGGCCATCAGCTCGCGACCGCCGAGGGTCCCGGGCGTCCCTTCGGCGACGATTCGCCCCGCCGCGATCACGGCGATCCGGTCGGCCAGATTCTCGGCCTCGTCCATGTAATGCGTCGTCAGAAAGACGGTCTTGCCGAGCTCGCGCAGACCGTCGATGACGTGCCAGGCGTTCCTGCGCGCCGAGGGGTCGAAGCCGGTCGTCGGCTCGTCGAGAAAGATCAACTTCGGATCGCCGATCAGGCCGAGGGCGACGTCGAGCCGCCGTCGCTGCCCGCCGGACAGCTGCTCCGTATGCGCGTCCGCTTTCCCGTCCAGTCCGACGAGTGCGATCGTCTCGTCGATGTCACGAGGCGCGCTGTAGTAACCCGCGTAGAGCTGCAGGCACTCGCGCACTGTCAACCCGGGGTCCGGTTGCGACTCCTGGAGGACGACCCCGATGCGGTCGCGCCACGCACGGTCGGCGTGAGCCGGATCGACTCCGAACACGCTCACCTCACCGGCGGTGCGCGCACGGAATCCCTCGAGGATCTCGACGGTCGTCGTTTTCCCCGCGCCGTTCGGCCCGAGAAACGCGAAGATCTCGCCGCCCGCGACGTGCAGGTCGATTCCCGCGACCGCCTCGACGCCGTCGTAGCTCTTGCGGAGACCGCGGACGGTGATTACGGCGTCGTTACCGGTGACCCGCATGTCGGGCAGCGATAGGGCCGTCGTCCGGCAAGCGTGCGCCGGACTGCGTAGACGACGAACGGAAAGTGGGGTTTGGGTAGCTCGCGTGTCGCCTCGACCTCACCGTGGGTCGAGCAGCGGCCGCTCAGGGTCTGAACTTCGGTCGCCATCGGGCACTCCTTGTTCGACGCGCCAGCTTCACGCCCGCACCGGTAAGACGATCAGGCTACGTCATTCGCTCAGCTGGAACGGCGGGTATTGGTCGGTGACGAGGACGAACGCGTAAGCGACGACGCGGTTCGTCCAGCGGAAGACACCGAGGACGAACTCGAACAGTCCACGCGGATAGCGCCCCGTGAAGAGGATCGCGAACCACGCGATGATCACCGCCACCAGCGCCGCAATCCAGAGGAACGCGAGCAGGATGTAGTGAGGGATCGCGAGGAACCACTTCACGAGCGGCAACCAACGGTTCAACCCGTCCTTCGCGTCGGGGTACTCGAAGTCGAGCGCGACGTTCTGGTGCTCGTCGGTCGACGGATAGTGATCGTCCATCAGCGCGATGAAGATGCCGATCCTGTTCGAGAACCGCATCAGCTCCCGGTTCCAGTCGAACCACCAGCGCGGGTACTTCTGGCGGAACAGGATCATCACGAGCGGTCCGAGAAACAAGAGCCCGCCCGCCCCAGCGCCGATTGTCGCCGTATGGTGACTCGCGGTGTACGCCTCCTGATGCCCGCCGACGAACCCGTAGACGATCACGACCGGGATCGCCACGAACACCCTGAATGCGGTCGTCACCCGGTTGAGCACGCCGGGGTAGGCGACCGAGAACTGAACCGGATACCCGGCTTGGCCCTGCTGACCTGCCTCCATTGCTCCGACCTCCCGTCGCTCGCTGACACGTTCGGCTGAACCTAAATGCTCTGTAGGCTTGCCTCAAATCGACAAGGAGGGCTCGGATGGCGCTCGCACGTGTTGTGACCTTCGAAGGGGTCGACAAGCAGCGGATGGACCAGTTGAACCGGGAGATGCAGGAAGGCAGTCCTCCGGAGGGGCTCAACCCGACGGAGCTCATCGCGCTCCACGACCCGGACGCCGAGAAATCGGTCGTCATCGTCTTCTTCGACAGCGAGGACGACTACCAGCGCGGCGACGAGATCCTCAGCTCGATGCCGGCCGGCGACACCCCGGGGAAGCGCACGTCGGTCGGGAAGTACGACGTGGCCATCCGCATGACCCCCTAAGTGCCCCATCCAGCAATGCACGTCGGCTTCTGGCCCGCGATCACGCGGCGCGAGAGTCCACCCTCGCCCTTAGCAAGGCAGTCCAGCCTTGCTGCGGTCGAGTGCGGCCTCTCGCTTGGTGCTCGCGACCCAGAAGCTCGACAGCATCACTGGACGGGCCACTAGGTGTCCCCTGAGGGATTGCTCGTTCGTCTGAACGGCGACAATCCCGATCGAGGAGGACGAACATGAAGTACATGCTGCTGATCCATCAAGGCGACGCGGCGACGCCGCGCGACCCCGAGAAGTGGGCACAGCTCTCCGAGGACGAGCAACGGGCCGTCTACGAAGGCTACGCAGCGATCAACAATACGCCGGGGGTCATTACCGGCATGCAGCTGCAACCGCCCGAGCTGGCGACGACCGTGCGTGTCGAGGACGGCCGGACGTTGACGACCGACGGTCCATTCGTCGAGATGAAGGAAGCCGTCGGCGGCTATTTCATCTACGAAGCGGACGACATCGACGCGGCGATCGAGATCGCGTCGCGCGTGCCGGCCGCCCGGATGGGCGGCGCGGTCGAGGTGCGGCCAATCATGGAGCAGCCCGGACGCTGATCGAAGAGGTCTTCCGCGACGAGTGGGGGCGCGTGCTCGCCGCGCTGGTCGGCTTCCTCGGCGACTTCGACCTCGCCGAGGAAGCCGCACAGGAGGCGTTTGCGGTTGCCACAGAGCGCTGGCCGCGCGACGGAACTCCTGCGAATCCGGCCGCATGGCTGATCACGACGGCGCGTAACCGAGCGGTCGACCGGATTCGCCGCGACCGAACCCTGATCGCGAAGACGCGCCTGCTCGAGGTGCCCGAGGCGGTGGAGGACGAAGTGGAGGAGACGACCTTTCGCGACGAACGGCTGGAGCTGATCTTCACCTGCTGTCACCCTGCGCTAGCGCTCGACGCGCAGGTCGCGTTGACCTTGCGCGCGCTCGGCGGACTCACAACCGAGGAGATCGCCCGCGCGTTCCTCGTGCCGGCCGAGACGATGAAGCGGCGGCTCTCGCGCGCGAAGCGCAAGATCAGAGACGCGGGCATCCCGTTCAGCGTTCCCGACGAGCGCGTGCTCCCCGACCGGCTAGCCGCCGTGCTCGCGGTCGTCTACCTGATCTTCAACGAGGGGTACGGTGGACGAGGAGACCTGGCCGCGGAAGCGATCAGGCTCGGGCGTTCGCTCGCAGAGCTGATGCCGGACGAGCCCGAGGTGCGCGGGCTACTCGCGCTCATGCTGCTCAACGACGCGCGGCGCGAGGCGCGATTCCACGCCGGCGAGCTCGTTCTGCTCGCCGAGCAGGATCGCTCGCGCTGGGACGAGCAGCAGATCGCGCGTGGGCGCGCGGAGTTCGATCAGGCCCTCGCGCTGCGCGGACGCGGACCCTACGTCCTCCAGGCCGCGATTGCGGCGCTGCACACCGAAGAGCCGAGAGACTGGACGAAGATCGCCGCGCTGTACGGCGAGCTGGCGCAACTGACCGGTTCCGCCGTCGTCGAGCTGAACCGAGCGATCGCCGTTGCCGAGGCTGAGGGAACGGAAGCCGGACTGGAGCTCGTCGACCGCCTCGACCTCGACGGCTACC
>JBKPJA010000133.1:0-4740 GCA_046730515.1 Actinomycetota bacterium
AGCACGACGGCGAGGCTCGCCCCGACGATGTCGAAGAGCCGCTTCAGCGCCCAATCGGCACCGGCGAGCGCCGGTGGACGCAACTCGAACAGCGGGGCGCCCTGCCCGGGCACGTACTCCGCACGCTGCAGCAAGAGCTCCGCAGTCGTCGGCGCAACGCGCACCCTCACGCCTCGCCTATGCGCCTGCTCGACGAGCTCGAGCAGCTGCCGCTCGGTGAACCCGGTGTCCGTGACGATCAACTCGTGGACATCTCGCTCTGCGAGGACACGAGGGAGTGCATCCAGCGAGCCGAGCACCGGCAGGCCGTCCTCGCTGGCCTGCGGGGAGATCGCGCCGAGAAACTCGTATTCGATTCCGCTGCGCGTCGAGCCGAGCGTCTGCAACAGGCTCGCAAGCCGCTCACCCTCGCCGACGAGCACGGCGCGACGGCGGACGCCGGCAACGTGGAAGAGGTCGGAGGTGACGGTCTCGTAGCTCGCACGCAACAGGCCGATGAACACCGCGGTCAGCACGAGCGCGGTAGGTGCGAGTGCGTACGTGGTGAAGTGGTAGCCGGTACCGACGCCGAATGCGAGCGTGATTACGGCAACGAGTGTCAGCGACTTGAGGAGCTGGCCGAGCCCAGGCCGAAGCTCACGTCGACGGTAGAGCCCGCCCACCCAGAACACGAGCACGGTGATCACCGTGAGGAACGGAAGCCAGTCGGACTCCGTCCGCCACATCAGTCCCCACAACGGAGGGAACTGGCCGAGGTACAGCGCGCGGACGATCAGCGCCACGTACACGCCGAGGATCAGGCCGCCGATGTCGAGCGTGACGAGCACAGCGATGCTCCCCAGGCGACGGGCAAATGCAAGCAGCGTGCGTCGCGAGAGCAGGTACGGTCGCGCCGACCGGATGTCCTCGACAGGGCGTTCAGATTCGAGCACGGGCTTGGTGCTCATTTCGTGGCCAGTGTACTTCGGCCTTTCGCGGGCTAGGCTGAACGCGTGGACCGGCTCCAGCAGCTGAGCGAGCGCTACGGGGAGCACCATCGCTCGTCCAGGAGCGAGGACTTCGTCTTCGCAGGGCCGGACCGCATCGATTTCTTTCGGCGCCACGTCGACGGGCCCGGACGGCGGGTGCTCGATCTCGGCTGCCGTTACGGCGCGCTGACGCGCGTGTACGCGACCGGGAACGAGGTCGTCGGCGTCGACGTCGACCGCGACGCGCTCGAGCACGCGGCGAGCCTCGGCATCGACACCCGCTGGGCCGACGTCGACGAGCCCCTCCCGTTCGACGACGAGAGTTTCGACGTCGTCGTCGCGGGTGAGCTGCTCGAACACATCCGCAATCCCGCCATGCTCGTGTCCGAAGCGCGTCGCACGTTACGCGCAGACGGCACGTTCGTGGGGTCAGTGCCGAATGCGTTTCGCCTCAAGAACCGGCTCCGCTTTCTCGTCGGCTTGCCGCCGGACAACGATCCGACGCATCTGCATCAGTTCTCGCCGCAAGACATGCGCGCGCTCTTACACGAGTTCGGCGACGTGCAGATGGATCTCGTCGCAGGACGCTTCGTGCGCCTTCACCCGCGGCTGTTCGCGAACGAGATCCTCTTCGTCGGCCGAAAGCCGCGCTGAAGCGCTGCGAGATCGGTCTGCGTCCTCTTTGCCGCGAGAAACGCCAGCCCGGCTTTGAGTGCGACGCGTCGCCGCGAGTTGAGAAGGTCGGTGTCGTGGAAATACACGTGCACGACCGGTCCGATGAAGGGGCCGAGAAGACCGCGCGCAAGCATTCCGATCGAGTGCGTCGTCGGTAGCTCGAGCAGCTTGCGCCCGCTCGACAGCTCGACGTGGCACGGTTGGCTGGCCTGGAGGTGCGGAGCCTCGGCGGGGAGGTAACCCGGCCGAAAACGCGTGGCGGTGGAGTCTGCGAACCCAAGCTCGCTGAGCGCCTCGGCGAGCGGCTCGTCCATGTACCACCCGCCGCCGCAGAAGAGCGAGAGGCGAAGGCCGCGTTCGCGCAGCCACTGCACCTGCTGACGCACGACGGCCGCGGGGTCGCCCCCGGTCGGCCGTGCGTGGTCGGGCGCGGTCCAGTGCGTGTGGAGACCCAGTGCGCCGCTGCGCGCGGCGCTGTAGGCCCGTTCGAGCCACCGGCCCTCCTCTTCCCCGGCCTCCGGATCGGGCGGACGCATCAAGGCGGTGATCCGAAACCCGGCGGGAAACCGTTCCTGGAGGCTCGAGAACTGTTCCCACACGGCGTCGTCGAGCGGCCGCTCGACGTGGCAAGAGACGACGGCGTAACGCCCACCCGGCAAGATGTCCTCCGTGTGCGGCATCGCCGGACTCTATTCGCCGGGGGGCACGCCCAACCCCGAGCTCGTCGACGCAATGCGGGCTGCGATCGTCCACCGCGGCCCCGACGAGGGCTCCACCGACGCGTTCGGAGCCTGTGTCCTCGGGCACCAAAGGTTGCGCGTCATCGACCTCGAGACCGGCTACCAGCCGGTGGCGAACGAGACAGGCGACGTCGTCTGCGTGTTCAACGGCGAGCTGTACAACTTTCCGCAGCTGCGCGACGCGTTGCGTGGCCACGAAGTGCGCGGTACCGGGGACACGCCCGTGCTGCCGCATCTCTACGAAGACGACGGGCCGCAGTTCGTGCGACGGCTGCACGGCATGTTCGCGTTCGCGCTCTGGGATGCGGGGCGGGAGCGGCTCGTGCTAGGACGCGACCGGCTCGGCAAGAAGCCGCTCGTCTGGACCCGGTTGTCCGATGGCACGCTCGCCTTTGCATCCGAGCTGAAGGCGCTGCTCCAGCTGCCGGGTGTCGAACGCGAGGTGGATCTCGCCGCTGTCGATGCGTACCTCGCGTTGCAGTACGTGCCGGGCGATCGAACCGGAATTACGGGCATTCGGCGGTTGCTGCCGGGCCACGTCCTGGTCGCCGAAGCCGAGCAGGAGCGGATCGAGCCGTACTGGCGACCTGAAACGCACTCCGAGCAGCTGAGCGATGAGGAATGGTTGGAACGCGTTCGCGCAACGGTGCGCGAAGCAGTCGGCGTCCGGCTCAAGTCGGACGTTCCGCTCGGCGCCTTGCTGTCGGGCGGGATCGACTCGAGCATCGTCGTCGCGCTGATGGCGCAAGCCTCTCCGTTGCCCGTGCGAACGTTCACCGTCGGCTTCACGGACGCACGCTACGACGAACGGACGTACGCGCGCGCGGTCGCCGAACGCTACGGAACTGTTCACGAGGAGCTGACGATCGAAGAGGATGTCGCCGCCACGCTCCCACGCCTCGCCCGCGCCTACGACGAGCCGCTCGGCGACGAGGCTGCATTCCCTACCTTCTTGATCTGCGAGCAGGCTCGCCGTCACGTCACAGTCGCACTGACGGGCGACGGAGGTGACGAGTCGTTCTCGGGCTACGAGCGCTACATCGCGTACGACATTGCCGGACGGATCCCGCGCGCGCTCGCTGGGCCGACCGCACGAATGCTTCGCGTCGTGCCCGCTGCGCGCCGCGCACCGCGGTCGCCGCTTTTCCGAGCCGCCCGACTGCTCGAGGTCGCGAACGCGCCGAGGAGTGATCGCTACCGGCGGCTGATGGAGGTCTTTCCGCTCGATGTGCGCCGCCGCCTGTGGACAGAGACGGCGGCTTGCGAAGTCGCCCTCGAGCCGCAGCGGCCGGGTACGGCGGGGCTGCAGCTGCTCGACATCGAGACCTACCTTCCGGGCGATCTGCTGCCGAAGGCCGACATCGCTTCGATGGCGCATTCGCTCGAGCTCCGCTCGCCTCTGCTCGACCATCGCGTCGTGGAGCTCGGGCTCTCCCTGCCACCCTCGCTGCAGACGCGCGGCCTGACGGGCAAGATCGCGCTGAGGCGTGCGTTCGCCGCCGACCTTCCCGAACGGGTTGCGCGGCGCGGGAAGAAAGGCTTCGGCGTGCCGCTCGGACGCTGGTTCCGACAAGACCTGCGCGAGCTCGCGCACGACGTCCTGCTCGAGGACCGGGGCTGGTTCCGCACGGCCGAGATCCGGCGCCTGCTCGACGAGCACGAGAGGGGACGCGCGGACCACGGCCACAGGCTTTGGTGCTTGCTGATGCTCGAGCTTTGGGTGCGCGAGCACGTCGAGTCGCCGGCGCTCGTGAGCGCGTGAGGCGCGGTCACCTCTGGTTGATCGCCGCCGCCGCGGTGCTTCCTCGCATCGCGGTCCTCCTGCACGAGCGCGATCGCATCCTCACGGCGTTCACTGAGAAGGGCGACGACTTCGCGCAGACGTTCGTCCACCACGGCACGTTCGGTTACCTGGCGGGGGAGCCGTCTGCCTACACGCAGCCGCTGTACGGCTTCTTCCTCGTTCCGATCTACTGGATCTTCGGCCGCAGCTGGGAGACCGTCGGAATCGCGCAGACGCTCGTCGCGCTGGCAACCGCGTTCCTCGTGTATGCGATCGGCCTGCGGGTGGCGTCGCGCCGCGCCGCCGTGCTCGCCGCGGTGATCTCGACGCTCAATCCGTACTTGATCTGGCACGACGTCCACGTCAATCGCGAGATCGTCGACCAGCTGGTCGCGGCAGGCTTCGTGCTCTGCACGGTGATCGCCGTGCAGCGGCGCTCGACAGCCTGGGCCGCGGGAGCGGGCGCGCTCGCGGGAGTCGCGATCCTCGGCAACTCGCGGCTCGTGCTCGTTCCGCTCGTATTGGCGGCGTTCGTCCTCTGGCGGCTCGGGGTGCGCGCCTGGGTGGCGGCGCT
>JBKPJA010000134.1:0-7310 GCA_046730515.1 Actinomycetota bacterium
CGTCTCCGCGCTGAAGCAGCTCGCGGGCAACTCGGGCTACCACTTCCAGCTGCTCGCGGCGGTGATCGAGGTCAACGAGCTGCAGAAGCGCCGCGTGATAGCGAAGCTCGAGAAGCATCTGGGGAAGTTGCGCGGCAAGACAATCGCGGTACTCGGGCTCGCGTTCAAGCCGAACACGGACGATCTCCGTGAGGCGCCGAGCCTCGTGATCGCGTCTCGGCTGCTTGCCGAGGGCGCTCGTGTCCGGACGTGGGATCCGGTCGCCGACGCGCGTGAGCGCCTTCAGGGCGCGGTGCAATGCGATTCGATCATCGAAGCAGTGGACGGCGCGGACGCTGCGGTGATCGTGACCGAGTGGAGCGACCTCCGGAACCTCGCCACTGAGGCCGTGCGCCAAGCGATGGCGAGACCGCTGATCATCGACGGCCGCAACCTGTTGGATCCCGAAGAGGCTCGAGCGGCCGGCTTTGCCTACGAAGGTATCGGTCGTCCGACGTCGCCGTTCGCAGGGCTTCCGGAAACCGCGGAGCCCGAGACCCGCGTCAATCAATAGTGGAAGCGATCATCCTCGCGGGCGGGAAGGCGACCCGCCTCGGTGAGGCGGCGCGCGGTTTGCCGAAGGCGCTTGTGCCCGTCGCCGGTCATCCGCTCGCCGCGTATCAGGTCGTGCAGCTCGGGCGTGCAGGTGTGCAGCGCGTCATCGTCAGTTGCGCGCTCGGACAGGAAGGCTTGTTCCGGCAGCAGCTGTCGGGGCTCGGCCCGGAGATCGTGACCGCTGCTGAGATCGAGCCGCTCGGCCGCGGCGGCGGCATCCGCTTCGCGGCCGCCGAGCGTGAGGAGGCGGGTTCCGTGTACGCGCTCAACGGGGATGAGCTCCAGGACGTCGATCTCCGCGCTCTCCTCGACACACACAACGCTGACGGCGGGGCGGCGACAATCGTCGTTGCACCGCTCGTCTCGCAGTTCGGCGTGGTCGAGCTTGCGGACGACGATCGCATCGCCGGTTTCCGCGAGGCGCCGCGGCTGCCGCACTGGGTCAGCGCGGGGGTCTACGTCCTCGGCGAGGAGGCGCTCGACCGGCTGCCGGAGCGTGGCGATCACGAGCAGTCGACCTTTCCCGAGCTCGCCTCCGAGGGAAAGCTGTACGGCTACCGGCACGAGGGACTCTGGATCACGGTCAACACGCCGAAGGACCTCCAGCGCACGGAGGCCTATTACGAGGCCCACCCGGAGCTCCAGCCAGGGGCGTAAAGTCGCCCGGTGTCCGTGGACTCGCCGAATCTCGAAGGATTGGACGCGTGGTCGGTCGAACCGCGCCGGGTCGACAAGCCGTGGGGCTACGAGCTGATCTGGGCGGTGACCGACGCCTACGTCGGCAAGGTGCTCTTCGTCAGGGCCGGAGAGTCGCTCAGCCTACAGTTCCACCGGAAGAAGGACGAGTCCTGGCTTGTACAGTCCGGCCGGGCGAAGCTCGAGCTCGGTTCGGCCGGGGACGCGATGCTGAAGGTGGAAGTGATCGGACCGGGCGCCTCGTTCCGCCTCCTGCCGGGCACTGTCCATCGGGTCACGGCGCTCGAGGACACGACCATCCTGGAGGTGTCCACGTCGGAGCTAGACGACGTCGTCCGGCTCGAGGACCGGTACGGACGCAAGGGAACGAGCGAACCTTGACACAAGTGTGTTAAGGTTCCCCCGATGGACGAACTCACCGTCGGCGCGGCGTCCTCGCACGCGGGCTGGTCGCCGCGGATGCTCCGCTACCTCGAGCAGTCGGGGCTCGTCGTGCCCCGTCGAACCGCCGCGGGCTACCGCCGCTACGGGCTGCTCGAGCTGAACCAGCTGCGGACGCTCCGCGAGCTGCGCCGACGCTTCGACCTCGATCTGAAGGAAATCGTCTTCGCGGGGCGTCTGCGTCTCGAGCCGGATCTGCGAGCCGCGGTCGATACGTGGCTTGCCGGAACCGAGACCTCGCCGCTCGACTGGGAGCAGCGCAAGCACGAGCGGCTGTTGGCCGCCTGACACGAGAGGGGACTGCATGGCAACCACCAAGCGACACGACGTCAAGGATCTCTCGCTCGCCCCGGAGGGCGTGCGCAGGATCGAGTGGGCGGACCGGCAGATGCCGGTGCTCGCGGCGATCCGCGAAAGGTTCGAGGCCGAGCAGCCGCTCGCCGGCTACCGCATCTCGGCCTGTTTGCACGTCACGACGGAGACGGCGAACCTCGCGCGCACGCTGAAGGCCGGCGGCGCCGACGTCGTCCTCTGTGCTTCCAATCCGCTCTCGACTCAGGACGACGTCGCTGCGGCGCTCGTCGACCAGTACGACATCTCCGTCTTCGCAATCAAGGGCGAGGACAACGACACGTACTACGCGCACATCGAGGCGGCTGTCGACCACAAGCCGCAGTTGACGATGGACGACGGTGCGGACGTGATCGGTGTCCTTCACAGCGCGCGCCGTGAGCAGCTGGGAGACATCATCGCCGGGACCGAAGAGACGACCACGGGCGTCATCCGCCTCAAGGCGCTCGAGCGTGACGGCGCGCTCGGCTTCCCGGTGATTGCCGTCAACGACGCGGACACCAAGCATCTCTTCGACAACCGCTACGGCACAGGCCAGTCGACGATCGACGGAATCATCCGTGCCACCAATGTGCTGCTCGCAGGCAAGAAGTTCGTCCTCGCCGGCTACGGCTGGGTCGGCCGCGGTGTCGCGCTGCGTGCGAAAGGCATGGGCGCGCACGTGATCGTCACGGAGACCGATCCGCTGCGGGCGCTCGAAGCGGTGATGGACGGGTACGAGGTGCTGCCGATGGAGCGCGCGGCCGAGATCGGCGACATCTTCTGCACCGCCACCGGCGACAAGTCCGTCATTCGGCGCGAGCACATGGAGCGGATGAAGGACGGCGCGATCCTCGCGAACACCGGCCACTTCAACGTCGAGATCGACATCCCCGCGCTGAGGGCGCTGGCGTCCGAGACGCGCGAGGCGCGGGCTTTCATCGACGAGTACACACTCGCCGACGGCCGGAGGATCTACCTCCTCGCCGACGGCCGCCTGATCAACCTCTCGGCCGCGGAGGGCCATCCCGCTCTCGTGATGGACATGTCCTTCGCGAACCAGGCGTTGTCGGCCGAGTACGCGATCCAGCACGCGGCCGAGTTGGAGCGGAAGGTGTATCCGGTCCCGGAGGAGATCGACCGCGAGATCGCGCGGCTCAAGCTCGAGACGATGGGCGTAGCGATCGACCAGCTGACCGAGGAGCAGGCGAAGTACCTCGCGTCCTGGGACGAGGGGACCTGAGGCCTCGCCTGCGATGCCGCTTCAAGGGGCGGGCTGGCTTTGTCGGCTCGCCCGCCTGAACGCATGAAAGGACTGATCCTGGCGGCCGGATACGCGACGCGGCTCCGGCCGCTCACGGACACCGTGCCCAAGCAGCTGCTGCCGGTCGGCGGACGGCCCATGGTGGATTGGATCCTGGACAAGGTGCGCGAGACCTCCGCGGACGAGGTGCACCTCGTGACGAATGCCCGCTTCGCCGCCGACTTCGAGGAGTGGGCCGTGGGCAAGGACGTTCGCGTGCATGACGACGGGACGACGTCGAACGAAGATCGGCTCGGGGCGATCGGCGACATCGCGTTCGTCGGCCTCGACGACGACGTGCTCGCGATCGCCGGCGACAATCTCTTCGATTTCTCGCTGCGCGAGTACGAGGAGTTCTGGCGGACGCATCCCGGAGCGAGCTGCGTCGCCGTCCACGACGTCGGCGACCGAGACCTCGCGCGCAAGTACGGGATCGTCGAGGTGAACGCCGACGACCGCATAACGGCGTTCGTCGAAAAGCCAGAAGATCCGCCGAGCACGCTCGCGGCGACCGCCACGTACTTGTATGCGCGCGAGCACGCCCGGCTGATCGACTCGTACCTGACGGACGGCAATCCACCGGACCAGCCCGGCAACTTCATTGGCTGGCTCCACGCGCGCGAGCCCGTGTACGCGTACCGGTTCGAGGGCGCGTGGTGGGACATCGGCGATCGCGAGCAACTGATCTTCGCGGACAACGAGATGCGCAGGCGGCGCGGGTTGCCGGAGCGCGCCGAGTATTCGTTGCAGAGCTGACACAAACACGCACGCCTGGCGCGCGTAGCTTCGGAGCGTGCTCGACCTGCTGCTTCCGCAGCGCTGCCTTGCCTGCCTGCGTCCGGGTGCGCAGATCTGCGACGCGTGCAGGCTGGGCCTGCGCCTGATCGGACCGCCGCTCTGTGCCCGCTGCGGCGCGCCGACCGCTTGGCCGGTCGAGCGATGTCGCGAGTGCTCAGGTCGGCGACTGTCGTTCGGGCACGCGCGCGCGGCGGCCGAGTACGACGAGGCGATCCGCCGGGTCGTCGCCGGCTGGAAGGAGCGCGGGCTGCGCGGCATTGCCGCGTGGGCCGCGGAGATCGTCGTTGCAACGTGCCCGCGACCGGACGTTCGCTGCATCGTGCCGGTTCCCGCGGATCGCGACCGGTGGCTGAAGCGCGGGCATCACGCCGCAACCGGTCTCGCCCGTGAGCTCGGCACGCGATGGAAGCTTCCGGTCGAACCGCTGCTCATGCGGACCGGACCGTCCACTCCGCAGCGCGGTTTGGATGACGCCTCACGGAGGCGAAACGTTCGTGAAGCCTTCCGCGCCGAGGCGGCTCCTAGGGTGGTCCTCCTCGTCGACGACGTCTACACGACCGGCGCGACGGCCAATGCTGCAGCCGCCGCGCTCCGCAAGGCCGGCGCCCGGAGGGTAGAGGTAGTGACGTTCGCCCGGACGATTCGCGTCCGATAAAGCTTTCTGCGCGCCCCGAGACAGGAGACGCGATGCGCCCGACGGCGTCGCTTGCGATGCCGCCTAGAGGAGATGCCGGCTGCGCCCGCGTCTCCGTGTGGGTTGAAACGTTCGCCACTTCCGTTCGCTAGGCTGCGAGTTCCGACCCGAGAACAGGAGACGCGAAATGCGGCTTTCCGTAAAGGGGAAGAATCTCGAGGTCAGCGACTCGATGCGCCGCTATGCCGAGGAGAAGCTCGGCAAACTGAACCGCCACCTGCACGAGCTGACGCAGGTCGAGCTCGAGCTGTGCGAGGAGCGCAATCCGTCGATCGCTCAGAACCAGGTGGCGGAGGCGACCGTGTGGACGAAAGGCCCGACGCTCCGTGCGCGCGAGGCGTCCACGGACATGAAGGCCTCCATCGACCAGCTGACCGAGAAGCTCCTGCGTCAAGTCGAGCACTACCGAGCAAAACGGCGCCGCAGGCAGGGGCGCGGAAACGACAATCCGACCGGAGGTCCGATGGCACTCGAGGAAGAGGTAGGCACGAAGATCGTGAAGGTGAAGCAATTCGCCGTGAAACCGATGAACGCCGAGGAGGCAGCGCTGCAGCTCGAGCTCGTCGGCCACGACTTCTTCGTCTTCCGCAACGACGAGTCCGACGAGATCAACGTCATCTACCGGCGCCGGGACGGGGGCTACGGGCTCATAGAGCCGCAGACGTAGTGGGGCTCTTTCGGCGGCGCAAGCCGCTGCACGAACGGCTGCTCGAGCAGGCGGGTCTCGAGCCGCCTCCGCAGGAAGACTCTCGTCCCGTCGTCGGGGGCACGCGCGAGACGGGAGTCCACGGCATCGCGCGCCGCCGCGAGTGGGACGCGGTCGCGACCGTCGAGGCTCCCGAGCTTCGAGGCAACGAAGTCGCATTCGCCGTCCTTCCCGACGGGACCGTGCTCGTCGAGGAGGAGGAAGGTGATACGGAGCTCGCGCCGCTGGCCGATGCGATCGAGCGCGAGCTCGACCCTCCTTATCGAGCGCAGGCGGTGCGGCAGGGCGAGGAGCTCTGGGCGGTCGCGGCGCGCTCGATCGAGGTCGTCCGCCTCCCGCGACGCGAAGGCGACGCCATCGAGCTGAGCAAGCGCGGCGACGACCGGACACTGATGGTCGACGCCAGGCGCGAGTTCGGCACCGTGCAAGAGCTGGAGGCGGTCGCGTCGCAGCGACACGACGACTATGTCCTCCGCGCGGAACGACTCGACGGCGATTGGTGGGAAGTGCGGATCGACCCGCTCTGACGGGTCCGTTCGGGCCATGTCGCTCTTTGCAACAGTCTCAACATAGGTCTGACCCCGTGACGTGGCCTGCTTGGACATGCCGGGGCGGGGAGCATGGATCGATGGCCCGCTTCGCTGGGCCCCTCGTCGCAGCAAGGGTCTGACCCCGGCCTGCTGGATACGGCTCGGGGGACGCGGGTGACGGAGGGAGCAAGCTACCCTAGGTCCATGGCCCAGCAGTTCGGCACGCTCGAGAAGGCCCTCCGCTTCGGCGAGGGGCGGCGCCTGAAGAGGCTCCAGGACCAGGCCGCCTACATCACCTCGATCGAGCCGGATTTTGAGCGGCTCTCCGACGAGGAGCTCGCCGCCAAGACGGTCGAGTTCAAGCAGCGGTTCGAGAACGGCGAGCCTCTGGAGGACATGCTCTTCGAGGCGTTCGCGACCGTCCGCGAGGCGTTCAAGCGCACGATCGGCGTGCGACTCTTCGACGTCCAGCTGATGGGTGGAATCGTCCTCCACGAGGGCGACGTCGCCGAGATGAAGACGGGCGAAGGAAAGACGTTCGTCGCGGTGCAGCCGCTCTACCTGAACGCGCTCGCCGGCACCGGCGTCCACCTCGTCACCGTCAATGACTACCTCGCCAAGCGCGACTGCGAGTGGACGAAGCCGGTCTACGAGCTGCTCGGGATGCGCGACGCGTACATCGAGAACATGATGCCGTGGGCCGACCGCAAGGCCGCCTACGACGCGGACGTCACCTACGGGACGAACTCCGAGTTCGGCTTCGACTATCTCCGCGACAACATGGCGACCTCGCTGGACGGAGTCGTGCAGCGCGGGCACGCCTACGCGATCGTGGACGAGGTCGACTCGATCCTGATCGACGAGGCGCGCACGCCGCTGATCATCTCCGGCGAGCCGGAGACCGCGGCGCAGATCTACTACGACTTTGCGCGCGTCGCGAAGCAGCTGCACGGCGTCCCGCACGATCCGCTGCAGAAGGGCGAGCATCCCGACGCGGACTACGAGTACGACGAGAAGCACAAGACGGTCGCGCCGACGCAGCGGGCGATCGACAAGGTCGAGCGCGCGCTCCGCATCGACGACCTCTACGACGTCCGCAACGCGCAGCTGGTGAACCACCTCACCCAGTCGCTGAAGGCGGAGGCGCTCTACAAGCGCGACGTCGACTACGTCATCCAGGACGGCGAGGTGAAGATCGTCGACGAGTTCACGGGCCGC
>JBKPJA010000135.1:0-4781 GCA_046730515.1 Actinomycetota bacterium
AAGTTCTACTGCTCGAACCATGAGTCGCAGATGTTCGGCTTCTTCACGGTGACGAGCTGATCGGAATCTCCTCGGCGATCCGGCCGTCTTCGATCGTGAAGGCGGCCAGGTCGTCCTCTCGGACCGAGTAGATCACGTACGGCTTGCCTTCCCAGAGGCCGATGTTCTCGACGTCGGTGCGTGAGGGCCGCGCCGGGGACGCGGGATGGGAGTGGAAGACCGCGAGCTCGTAGCCGTCGTCCTCGGCGAACCAGATGTCCGGATCGTCGAACTCGAGCTCGAACCGATACGGCGAGGCGGCCCTGTTGCGTCCGGGCTCGTAGCGCTCGGCCTGTCCGTCGCGGAGGAGGAGCAGACCGCACGCCTCATTCGGTGCCTCTCGCTGCGCGTGCGCGACGAGTTGCGCACGCACGGCGTCGGGGATCACCACCAGACGGTGCGCTCCATCGCCGACTCGACGTCCTGCGCTTCCCAGAAATCGGCGGAGAGGTACTTCCAGCCGCCGTCGGCGAGGATCGCAACGATCACTCCTTCGTCGCGCTCCGACGCCAGCTTGCGCGCGACGTGCGCGACCGCGCCCGAGGAGACGCCCGCGAAGATGCCTTCCTCGTCGAGCAGGCGACGCACCTCCACGACCGATTCCTCGTTGGAGACGAGCAGCTTGCGATCGAGCTTCGTCACGTCGAGGATCGGCGGCACGTAGCCCTCGTCGAGCGACCGCAGTCCCATCACCGGATCACCTGGGAGCGGCTCCGCGGCCGCGACGACGACGTCGGGGAAGCTCTCGCGCAGCCGGTCGCCCGCGCCCATCAGGGTGCCGCCGGTTCCAAGCCCGGCGACGAGCACGTCGACCCGGTCGAGCGCGTCGACGATCTCGGCCCCAGTGCCTTCGTAATGCGCGCGTGGATTCGCGGCGTTGGCGTACTGGAACGGCATGAACCAGCGGGAATCCTGTTCCGCAAGCTCGAGCGCGAGCCGCACTGCGCCGTTCGAGCCCTCGGCCGGCGGCGAGTAGACGATCTCGGCGCCGTAGAGGCGGAGCAAGCGCTTCCGTTCTTCGGTTGCGTTCTCAGGCATGACGCACGTAAGCGGATATCCCTTGAGCTTCGCGACGAGCGCGAGCGAGATGCCCGTGTTGCCGCTCGTCGGCTCGAGCAGCGCGCGTCCCGGCTCGAGCTCGCCGGAAGCTTCCGCCGTCTCGATCATCGCCTTGGCGATGCGGTCCTTGATCGAACCGGTCGGGTTCTGAGCCTCGAGCTTTCCGTAGATCCGCAGGTCGCCGACCGGCCGCAGCTCGACGAGCGGCGTATTACCGATCAGCTCGAGGAGGTTCGGTGCGATGACGCTACGCATTGCGCGCGAGAACGTAAATCGTGGGGCACGTCTTACCGAGTAGTTGATAGATGCCCCAGAGCAGGCCTCCGCGCTCGGCTTCCACCGCTGCCCGGCCGAATTGCGCCACCAGCTCGGGCTCACCACGCTTCAGCCGTGACAGCGCGAGCAGATCGGAGACCGCATCCCAGGAACCGTCCTCGAGCATTCGCTCGCGCCACTCGCCTTGGAGCGGCTTGCGGCTCACGATCTCGAAGCCGGCTGCAAGCGCGCGGTCTTCGAAGAAAGAAGGTGACATGCTGTCGGCGCGCGTCGCGGCTGCAGCGAAAAACCGCTTTGCCTCCTCCGGTTCGAGCGCCTCCGTGGCGAAGGTCTGGTAGACGAGCATCGAGCAGCCCGGTCGCAGGACGCGCGCGCATTCCGGCAAGGCGCGCTCGACCTCGACATGGTTGAGGACATCCCGGCACCAGATGTAGTCGAACGACTCGTCCTCGAACGGAAGCGACTCCAGCCCTGTTTCGGCAACGTCGATGCAGTCGTCGAGCGCATCGTCTGCGATCCGCTTCCTTGCACGCTCGACGTGAAGTGGAATCGGATCGACGGCGACGACGCGACACCCGAATCGCCGCACGAGCTTGACCGAGTGCCTGGCGTCGCGTGCCCCGGCATCGAGCACGACGTGTTCGGCGCCGACGCCGAGTCGGGCGAACTCGTCGTAGAGGCTGTCGAGGCCGCGCGGGTCGAGCGAGCGCGCGAGCTCCGCTTCGATCGGAGATTCGTCAGCGGCCCAGAGCTCGCCGTAGAGCTCGTCCGCGGAGATCACTCGCTACCGCCGGCCATCGCCGGCAGCAGGATCACGGTCGACCCTTCGCGCACTTCCGTCTCGAGCCCTTCGCGCGTGCGTACGTCCTCGCCTTCGACGTAGACGTTGACGAACGGCGCGAGCTCGTCGTCCTCGACGATCTGGCGCCGCAACGCTGGGAATCGTGACATGAGATCGTCGAGCAGATCACGCACGGTCTCTCCGTGCGCCTCGACCTGACGCTCGCCGCCGACCTGCTCGCGCAGCATCGGTGGGATCCGCACCACACTCACGCGGGCTCCCTCGTGCCTGCGCAGAACTCGACGTAGTCGATGTAGTCCGTGATCGTCGGGTGCTCGCCGCAGACCGGGCAGTCCGGATCTCGGCGAATCGAAACTTCGTTGAACTCCTCCGTCAGCGCGTCGTAGAGCAGCAAACGGCCGACAAGTGGCACGCCGATTCCGAGCGCGAGCTTCAACGCCTCGTTCGCCTGCAACGAGCCGATGATGCCCGGCAGCACGCCGAGCACACCGCCTTCCGCGCACGACGGCGCGAGCTCGGGCGGCGGCGGGGTGGGGAAGAGGCACCGATAGCACGGGCCCTCGCCCGGTTTGAACACCGTCACTTGCCCTTCGAAGCGGTAAATCGAGCCGTGCACGACCGGAATCCCGTGCCAGACAGACGCGTCGTTGAGCAGGTAGCGGGTCGGGAAGTTGTCCGCTCCGTCGACGATCACATCCCAGCCGTCGGCGAGGATCCGCTCGATGTTCTCGGACGTGAGCCGCTCCTTGTAGCCGACGACCTGCACGTCGGGGTTGAGCGCCTCGACGGTTCGCTTCGCAGAGTCGACCTTCGCCTCGCCGAGCCGCTCGGTGGAGTGGACGATCTGGCGCTGGAGATTCGACTCGTCGACGACGTCCGCGTCGACGATCCCGATCCGGCCGACGCCTGCTGCCGCGAGGTAGAGCGACGCAGGCGAGCCGAGCCCGCCGGCGCCGATCAGCAAGATCTTCGAGTCGAGCAGCTTCAGCTGGCCTTGCTCGCCGACCTCCGGGATGAGCAGGTGTCGCGAATAGCGCGCGCGCTTGGGCGCGTCGAGCCCGACAGTCAGGTCGACGGGGAAGCCGTTGCGTTTCCAGTCGCTGAACCCGCCGGCGAGCGAGACGACGTCGTCGTAGCCGAGCTCTTCCAGGGTCTTGGCGGCGAAGGCCGAGCGGTTGCCGGCGGCGCAGTAGACGACGAGCTGCCGTGAGCGATCCGGGGCCGCGGTCTCGATCCGCGACTCGAGGTTGCCGCGCGGGATGTGAAGCGCGCCGGGGATGTGCCCCTCGTCCCACTCGTCCTGCTCGCGGACGTCGACAATGACGGGATCGCCGCTTTCGATCAGCTCGCGGGCGCGGACTGCGTCGACCTCGTCGATCTCGCCCTTCACCTGCGCCAGGAGCTCTCTGTACGTCGCCATCGCTATCTAAAGTGTAGCGGTGCGGAGGCTCCCTTCTGAACGCGCGTCTCCGCGTATGGATCGTGGTTGCGATCGCCGCCGCCGCGGCAGCAGGCCTCGCCGTCGGAGTCACGCTGGCGACGCGAACAGGCGTACCTCATTCCGACGCGGTTCAGCGCTTGCGCGAACAGGCTGCGCAGCATCCGCACAGCGCGCTCGTCCGGCTGCAGCTCGGCATCGAACTCCAGGGACGCGGAGACCAAGCGGGCGCAATGCGGGCGTGGCGCGACGCCGTGCACGTCCAGCCCGACTCTCCGGCCGCCGTGCGTGCGGCGGACCGCCTCCATCCCGACGAGCCAGCGGGGAATCCGCCGTTCATTCCGACCTTCAGCCGTCCGCGTACTCGGGTCGAGCGCCTGCTCGCGCGGGGTATCCGCTACCAGGCTGTGCTGCGGCCGATCTCCGCGGAACGAGCTTTCGCGTCGGCGGCCCGTGTCGCGCCGGACGACCCGGAGGCGCAGGTCGCGGCTGCGGTCGGCCTCTTCGACAAAGATCGTCCTGCGATCGCCTTCTCCAGGCTCGGGCCGCTGGTGCCCCGCTTTCCGCACGCCCAGACCGTCCGTTTCCACCTCGGCCTGCTCCTCATCTTCATCCGTGAGTTCCCGGCGGCCAGGAGAGAGCTCGAGCTTGCTGTCGCGGAGGGCCCCCGGACGCCGCTTGGAAGCCGTGCCCGCCTGCTTTTGAAAGCCGGCTCCAAAGCTTAGGAAAGTATTAGGACCCATCGCCAGAAAAATGAGCCGAACGGCCCATGGCGCTCGTCCGACCCAGCTGGCACAGTGCGACCCGCCAAGAGTCGGGTCCACGAGGGGGGAACCGAGTGAGCGCAACAGAGGCCGTTCGCGGTAAACGCGGCGCCGAGCTACTGGAAACAGACGACGCCAAGGCGCTGATCGAGGCGGGCCGCGAATCCGGACAGCTGAACGCAGACGAGATTGCGGTTGCCCTCGACGAGCTCGAGCTCGAGCCGGCCCAGATCGACGACTTCTATCACGCGCTCGAAGAGCTCCAGATCGAGGTCGTCAACGCGGACGACGACGACGACGCGTCGGCCGTCGAGGAGACGGCTGCGCGTGAGATCTCGACCGACGCGTTGCAACTCTTCCTCAAGGACATCGGCAAGGTCGACCTGCTGACCGCGGCGCAGGA
>JBKPJA010000136.1:0-13236 GCA_046730515.1 Actinomycetota bacterium
CCAGACCGACGGGCAGATGGTCGACATCGCACCGGACGCAATGGGCGACAACGCTCTCGGGACGAACGACGGCCACGGGTATTCGGTCAATCCCGTCACGCGTAAGCCCTATGCGCCCGAGCGCGTCCCGCGAGCCGACTATGGACGCGTCTTGGCGGAGTTCTGGGCTGACGGGCCTAACTCGGAGACACCGCCTGGGCACTGGAACGTCATCGCGAACCAGGTCTCGGACTCGCCGCAGATGCAGGGCCGCATCGGTTCGGGCGCCGCAAATCGATTGAGCTGGGACGTGCACCTGTACTTCGCCCTGAACGGCGCCCTGCACGACGCCGCCGTAGCCGCGTGGGGGATCAAGCGGCGGTATCAGTCCGTCCGGCCGATCTCGATGATCCGCTACATGGCGGGCCGCGGCCAGTCGAGCGACCCGAACCTCCCCTCCCACGACCCGGAGGGCCTGCCGCTGATCCCGGGGTTGATCGAGTTGATCACCAAGGAGTCGAGTGCTCCGGGGCACCCCCTTGCCGCCCTCGCCGGCCACGTTGGCGAGATCGCGATTCGAACGTGGGTAGGCCCCCCGAAGGATCCGACTCAGGACAGCGGCGTCGGCTGGATCCTGGGCGAGCGCTGGGTGCCCTACCAGAAGGCGACGTTCGTTACGCCCGCCTTTCCCGGCTTCATCTCCGGACACAGCACCTTCAGCCGGGCAGCCGCCGAGGTCCTGGCTGCCTACACCGGCAGCCCGTACTTTCCGGGCGGCCTGTTCGAGCGGACGTTCTCGCCCGGGTACCTCAAGTTCGAGCGCGGGCCGAGCGAGCCAGTGACGCTGCAGTGGGCGACGTACTACGACGCCGCGGACCAGGCGGGACTCTCCCGCATCTACGGCGGCATCCACATCCCGGCGGACGACTTCGCCGGCCGCCGGATCGGATCGCGGATCGGCAAGGCTGCGTGGGCGCTTGCGAAGCGCTACTTCGCCGGCACGGCACGCTGACGCGCGCAGGTCGCGCGAGGCGGTTCGCTCGGATCCGCCGCGGTATGCGTGGATCGTTTCCCGAAGTGCTATGACACTTCCGAGACTGAAATCCGGGGTCCGATCTCTGCTCTCCGGGCCCGTGTGAATGGGCCATGGGGAGTCGAGCCGCTCAGCGCCCGGAGCGAACCTGCAGGCGCCGGGCGACGGTGTCGAGCGTGACCGCGAGCAGGAGGATGATGCCGGTCACGATGTAGATCGTCCCCGTCTTGTACCCCGCCGTGTCGAGGCCGTTCGAGACCGTGACGATCACGAGCGCTCCGATGAGCCCGCTGCGCACCTCGCCGCGGCCGCCGAAGAGGCTCGTGCCGCCGATCACGGCCGCCGAGATCGCGTCCAGGAGCAGCGTGCCGCCGCCGACGTTCAGGTCGACGGAGTTCAGCCGCGCGGCGAGGATCACGCCGCCGACGCCGGCCATCAGGCCCGAGATCCCGAAGACGAGAATCCGGATGCGCGGGACGTTGATGCCGGCCCGACGCGCGGCCTCGGCGCTACCACCCACGGCGTAGACGTGGCGGCCGAATGACGTTCGCTTGGCGAGAAACGTGAGTCCGATGAGGAAGACGACCACGAGGACGCCTGCGAGGGGAAGCCCGTTCGGCACGTTCGCGTGATTGCAGATCGCCACGGTCCCGAAGCAGGCGATCGCGACGCCCGCGATCTTGGCGGCGATGACCGGCGGATTCCGATTCGCGACGCCGGCGCGCCGCTTGCCGATGACGCTGCCCAGCGTGCCGAGCGCGTAGAGCCCTGTGACGACGGCGGCAATGATCCAGCCGGCCGTTTTCGAGAAGTGGTAGACGGCCGTGTCGTTGATGTACTTGTCCTGGATCACGATCACGCCCTTGATCTCGAGCACCTGGAGGATGACTCCCTGCCAGATCAGGAGACCCGCGAGCGTGACGACGAACGACGGGACGCCGACGAACGCGACGATCGATCCCTGCGCGGCGCCGATCAGCGCACACACTCCGATCGCGATCGCCATCGCGATGAAGCCGTTGTACTGGTGGCCGCTGCCGGGTAGCTGCAGCTCCGCGACGGAGAGGGCCGCGATGCCGCTCAGGTACCCGATCGAGAGGTCGATCTCGCCGAGCAACAGCACGAATACGACGCCGAAGGCGAGCATCGCCGTGCCCGCCATCTGGACGATGATGTTGTTGAAGTTGTCAGCGGTGAAGAAAACCGGCGTCTTGACCTTGAAGAAGATGACGATGCCCACCAGCCCGATCGCGATCGGGAGGATCCCGAGGTTGCCGGTCCGGATGTTGTCCCACGCCCGGCCGAAGAGGCTTCTCGGTGCTTCCTCCGCCGCGAGCGCGGTGGCAGCGTCTTGCCCGACGATCTCGGCCTGAGCCTGAGCCTCGGTCGTCACGGCACGGACGCCTCAGCCGTCTGGGGAATGCCGGAGACCTTTGTCGGAGTACCGGCCGTGATCGCGTGCACGACCTCCTGCTGCGTCGTCTTCGCACGCTCGTAGACCCCGACGTCGCGGCCGAGTCTAAGCACGGTGATCCGCGTCGCGACCTCAAAGATGTCGTGGAGGTTGTGCGAGATCAGCACGACGGCAAGACCCCTCTCCGCGAGCCGCTTGACGAGCGCCAGCACCTGCTCGGTCTGAGCGACGCCCAGTGCCGCGGTCGGCTCGTCGAGGATCACGAGCCGGGAGTTCCATTGCACTGCCTTTGCAACGGCGACCGACTGTCGCTGGCCGCCCGACAGCGATGCCACCGGCTGGCGGATCGACCTGATCGTCGTTACCGCCAGCGACTTCAGCGTCTCGGCCGTGCGCTGCTCCATCGCCGGCTCGTTCAGACGGAAAAACCAGTCGTGGACCTCCCGGCCGAGATACATGTTCTGGACGACGTCGAGGTTGTCGCAGAGCGCGAGGTCCTGGTAGACGATCTCGATCCCGAGCTTCGCGGAGTCCCTCGGCCCGTGGATGTGAACGACCTTCCCGTCGAAGGAGATCTCACCGTCGTCGTAGCCGTGGATACCGGCTATGCACTTGATCAGGGTCGACTTTCCGGCTCCGTTGTCGCCGACGAGCGCCATCACCTCGCCGTCACGGACCTCGAAGTCGACGTCCGTCAGCGCCTGCACCGAGCCGAACGACTTGGAGATACCGCGGATCTCGAGGAGTGGTCTCTCGCTCACGTGCCGGGCTGTCCTAACACAAAATCAGTGGAGGCGCCCGATTGGGCGCCTCCACATTGCTCACGAACCGTTACTTGCAGAACTGCGCGAACTCGCCGACGCAGACGTCGCTCTTCTTCAGGAACCCGTCCTTGAAGAGCCGCGTGTAGTTCTTCTTCGTGATCGAGACGACCGGCAACTGGACCGTCGGCTCCTTCTTGCTGCCGTTCTTGCGGAACCCGTTGATGCCCGGGATCTTCTTGTGCTTCAACAGCGCGACGGCCGCCTTGGCGGCTGCCCTCGCCTCACTTGGCACGTACTTGTAGACCGTCATCGTCTGCCAGCCGGAGATGATGTTCTGCACGCCCTGCACGGTTGCGTCCTGCCCGGACAAGGCGATCGGATTCAGATGGTGCGCCTTCAGGCTCGCGACCACGGCTCCGGCGATGTTGTCGTTCGCCGCGATTGCGCCGTCGATCTTGTTGTTCGTCTTCAGCAGCATCTGCTCGAAGATCGGCTGCGCGTTGGTGGCCAGCCAGAGAGGCACGAACTGCTGCGGCCCCTTCGAGATCTTCCCCGACTTGAACAGCGGGTTCAGGACGGCATCGTTGCCGCTCTTGAACCAGAACGCGTTCTGGTCCGTCGGGCCGCCCCAGAGCTCGGCGACCACGGGCTTCTTTCCCGCGCCGTACTTCCCGGCCGCTTTGAGGCCGTTGATGATCCCATGGGCCTGCGCGGCGCCGACGGCCTTGCCGTCAAACGTTACGTAGACCTTCGCGATACCGCCGACGACCTGGCGGTCATAGTCGATCGACTGCCCTCCGGCCGCCGCGAACTTCTTCTCGATCGCGATCGACGTCCCCTGCGCGATGTCGGTGACGACGGCGATCTTTGCGCCTTGGGACAGACACGAGTCCGCCTGCGAGACCATCTTCTGCGGATCGTTCAGCGCGTTCGTGATCGAGTAGGTCACGTGCGCCGCCTTCAGTGCCTTCGCGAAGTCCGGCGCATCGAACTGCACCCAGCGGACCGACGACTTCGTGTCGGGGAGCAGGACGCAGACCTGGATGTTGGCGGCTTTCTTGGCTTGAGCGCCCGTTGTCACCGCGACGGCGACACCGGCGACGGCAACGGCGAGAAGAACCCTCGCCGCCCTCCCAGTTCCTTTCATTTGCACTCTCCTTCCGGGGGCTGGGACTTCCGAGACTCTAGTACGGAATGGGGAAAGGTTTCATCTCGATTCCGCAGGAACCTCTGGATCTCGTCTCATCCGATACTCGACCGCTACTCGCCTCCCGCTCTCGCTCGAGCGGATGACTGCGTCGCAGACCTCGGCCGCGCGGTATCCGTCCTCGAAGGTAGCTCCGTGGGGTGCCACGTCGGTGCCGCCGGCGATCGCGGCCAGGATGTGGTGCAACTCGTGGACGAAGGTGTCCCCCCAGCCGACGATGTGGCCTGGCGGCCACCAGTATTGGGAGAACGGGTGGTCGGGCTCCGTCACGAGCACGCTCTTGAAGCCGCGTGCCCGGTCGCCGTCGGCGTGGAAGACCTGCAGCTCGTTGAGGCGCTCCATGTCGAAGAACAGGGACCCCTTGGAGCCGTTGATCTACCACTGGAACGCGTTTCGCCGGCCGAGTGCGAGTCGAGTCGCCTCGATCGTGCCCACGGCGCCATTCTGGAACTCGACCGTCGCCTCGACAGCGTCGTCGACCTCGCGTCCCTGGATGAACGTCCGGACGAAGCCGGCGACGGCCTCGATGTCCCCGACGAGGTAGCGAGCGAGGTCGACCACGTGAGCTGCGAGATCGCCGAGGGCTCCCGAACCGGCGGCCCCGCGGTCGAAGCGCCAGACCTGTTCGGTCGTATCGCCCCAGTCCTGCAGGTAACGGCCCCGGAAATGACGCAGCTCGCCGAGCTCACCTGCATCGATCATCTCTCGCGCGAGGCGCACCGCGGGGACGAAGCGGTAGTTGAACGCGCACATGTGCTTTACGCCGGTCGCCGCGACGCGACGCCAGGTCTTGTAGCTCTCGTCTGCGTCACGTCCGAGGGGCTTCTCGCAGACCACGTGCTTGCCCGCCTCGGCGGCTGCGATCGTCGGAGCCGCGTGCATATCGTTTGGGGCCAAGTTGTCGAAGAGCCCGACCTCGGGATCCGCGACGAGCTCCTGCCACTGCGTCGTCCAGCGGTCGAAGCCGTAGCGTCTCGCAGCCTCGGCGACCGCCTCCTCGTTCCGGCCGGCGATCGCCACGAGTCGCGGCCTCAGCGGCGGAGGCCACGTCATGTAGCCGATCTTGCGGAACGCATTGGAGTGCGCCTTGCCCATGAACGCATAGCCCAGCATGCCCACGCCGATCTCGCGGAGGTCGTTGGCGGTCAAAGGATTCCTTCACGGCTCGTCTGCGGCACTCGCGCGTGATACTAGGCCGCTCATGGACAACTGTGGAGCTCACATGCTTCAGGAGGGCGCGACATGAAGACCTCGCTCGGAGTCTGGGCGCTCGGGCCCATGGTCACACGCTTCGTGCCTGGCGGTTACCAGCCGCAGAGGGTGGGCGAAACAACTGTCGAACGCGTGAAGCGCGCGGTCGACGGGCTGGGCGATCTCATCGACGGTTACGAGTTTCACTATCCGCAAGAGCTGAACGAGGAGAACGTCGACGCGATTCGCGAGGCGCTCGGCGATCACGACATCTACTGCCTCGCCGGCGGGCTGCATCTCGATCCGCGTTTCGGTCGCGGCGGACTCGTCAATCCCGATCCCGCGACACGGGCGGAGGCGACGCGCATCGCCGTTGCCGCAGCCGATCTCGCCGGCCAGCTCGGCGTCCACTTGATCGTCTGGCCGGGAGTCGAGGGCTACAACTATCCGTTCCAGACGCCCTACCGGGAGAGCTGGGCGTGGTTCGTAGACGGCGTCGGTCAGGTCGCAGCCAAGTGCGCCGAGCACGGCGTCCTGCTCTTTCTTGAGCACAAGAACTCCGAGCCGGCAATGAAGATCCTCATGCGCAACGTCGGCATGACGCTGCACGTCATCCACAAGCTCCGCGCCGAGGGCATCGACAACGTCAAGGTCAACATGGACTGGCAACACCTGATCATGAACGGGGAGAACCTCGCCGAGTACGCAGCGCTGCTCGCTGCCGAGGGCGTGCTCGGACACCAGCACGCGAACTCGGGTTGGGGCACGTTCGACGACGACAACATGGTCGGCGCCACGGCTTTCATGGAAACGCTCGAGCTCGCAGTCGAGCTCCGCCGTGCGGGATATGGAGACGCCGGGGAGCGACTCGGCTTCGATCTCTACCCGTACACCGAGGACGCGGTCGCCGCAGTCCGTCGCAGCGTCTTGCAGTGGCAGTTCATCGAGTCCGTCGCGTCCCGTATCGACGACGCAGCGCTGCGTCAAGCACAACACCGCAAGGACGCCGTCACTGCGTACGAGCTCGTTTACGCCGCGCTCGGCGCCGAGTGACGGCGCTCGTCGGGCTCGACGTCGGCACGACCGGCGTGAAGGCGGTTGCGATCTCGCCGCAGGGGGAGGTGATAGCGCGCTCTGAGCGCGGCTACCCTCTGTTCACGCCGCAGCCGTTGTGGGTCGAGCAGGACCCGGAGGACTGGTGGCGTGCAACGCAGGCAGTGCTTACGGATCTGCAGACGGAACCTGCGTGCATTGGTTTTTCTGGTCAGATGCACGGACTGGTTGTCCTAGACCGAGACGACCGAGTGCTAAGGCCCGCGATCCTGTGGAACGATCAGCGCACGGGCGCCGAGTGCGCGGAGATCGAAGAGCAACTCGGACGAGCTCGGCTGATCGCGTTGACCGGCAACCGTGCGCTCACGGGCTTCACGGCTCCGAAGCTGCTTTGGCTGAGGCGGCACGAGCCAGAGACGTACGCGGGCATCCACCGCATCCTCCTTCCAAAAGATTACGTCCGCCTCCGCCTCACCGCTGAGCACGCGATCGACGCGGCAGACGCCTCTGGAACGCTGTTGTTCGACGTCGCGCGGCGGCGCTGGAGCGATGACGTGCTCGACGCGCTCGAAGTGCCGTCGGAATGGTTGCCGCCCGTGCACGAGTCGGTAGAGGTCGGCGGTGCCAGCGACCAAGCGGCCGGCGCGCTCGGTGTCGGCGTGGTCGATAGCGGCGTGCTTTCGGTTGTGCTCGGCACGTCGGGCGTCGTCTTCGCGACGCTGACGGCGTTTGCGGCCGATCCCGAGGCGCGGTTGCACACGTTCTGCCATGCCGTCCCCGACCGGTGGCATGCGATGGGCGTCATGCTCTCGGCGGCCGGCTCGCTGCGCTGGTTGCACGAAACGATCGGCGGCGGCTACGACGAGCTCTTGTCAGAGGCGAAGAAGTGGCAGCCCGGGACCGAGGGGCTGCTCTTCCAGCCGTACCTCGCCGGCGAGCGCACGCCGCACGCCGACCCAAACGCAACCGGCGCGTTCATCGGTCTCACGCTGCGGCACGACCGCGGTGCACTCGTGCGCGCGGTGCTCGAGGGCGTCGCGTACGGGCTTCGCGACTCCCTCGAGTTGCTGCAGCAGCTCGGCGTGCAAGTCGAAACGGCGCGTATCTCCGGGGGCGGAGCGCGCAGCGAGCTTTGGCTGCGCATCGTTGCGTCGGTCCTGGGCGTTCCGCTCGAGCGGACGGTGGTCGAGGAGGGAGCCGCATTTGGTGCGGCGCTGCTCGGCGGTATCGCCTCAGGCGCGTTCGCCAACGCCGAGGAAGCAGTGCGCGCATGTGTCCGTGTCCGCGACCGAATCGAACCCGAGCCCACGTGGCGCGAGGCGTACGAAGAGGGTTACGCTCGCTTCCGCTCGTTGTATCCCGCATTGCAACCGCTGGAGGAAGCATGAGCTCGCTCGAAGGAAAGGTCGCGTTCGTGACAGGCGCGAGCCGAGGCATCGGCGCGGCGGTCACGCACTCGCTCGCCGAACACGGCGTCCGGGTCGGCGCCGCTTCACGTGGCGGCCGCGATCTCGGCACGGACGGGGTCGTCGGGATCGCGTGTGACGTGCGCCGCTCGAGCGACGTCGACGCCGCGATCGCGCAGACAGTGGAGGCTTTCGGCCGCCTCGACATCCTCGTAGCCAACGCAGGCGTCGGCGCGTACGGCCCGTTCCTCGACCTCGCACCCGAGTTTCTCGAGGAGATGATCGACGTCAACGTCAAAGGCACGCTGTATGCGGTGCGCGCAGCCCTGCCGCACCTGCTCTCCAGCGGCGAGGCCGACATCGTCACGCTTGCGTCCGAAGCGGGCAGACGCGGATTGCCGCTCGAGGCCGTCTACTGCGCGTCGAAGTTCGCCCAGGTTGGGTTCACGCGCGCCCTCGACCACGAGCTGCGCGAGCGCGGCGTCCGCTGTACGAGCATCTGTCCCGGCGGTGTCGCGACGGACTTCGCTCTCGAAGAAGGCCGTGGTCGGATGCGCGAGGCGCTTGCCGGGATGATGAGCGCGGACGACGTGGCCGAAGTCGTGATGTTCGTGCTCACGCGTCCACGTGGTCACCGCATCCTCGAGACTGCGCTGCGACCGATGACCGAGGCCTCCTGGGGATGAGTATGGAGCCCGTTCGCTGGGGGATCCTCTCGACTGCGCACATCAACCGACTCGTCATCCCGCCGGCTCAGGCCTCGGAAAAGGTCGACCTGATTGCAGTCGCCAGCCGCGACCAGCGACGGGCGGAAGACTACGCGCGCGAGTGGAGGATCGAGCGTGCCTACGGCAGCTATGAGGCACTGCTCGAGGATAACGATGCCGAGGCGGTCTACATCTCGCTCCCGAACTCCCTCCATTGCGCGTGGTCGGTACGCGCGCTCGAGGCCGGAAAGCACGTCCTCTGCGAGAAACCGCTCAGTCGGCGAGAGGCCGAGGTCGAGGAGGCGTTCGTCGTCGCCGAGAGAGTCGACCGGATCCTGATGGAGGCGTTCATGTACCGCCACAACCCGCAGACGAGGAAGCTGCGGGAGCTCGTTGCCGAGGGAGCGATCGGGAACCTACGGCTCGTCCGTGCGGCGTTCAGCTTCACGATGCCGGATCCCGAGAACGTGCGCCTGCGTCGGGACGTGGAAGGCGGCGGCCTGATGGATGTCGGCTGCTACTGCGTGAGCGGCTGCCGGCTCCTTGCCGGTGAGCCGCAGCAGGTGTACGGCGAGCAACTGCTTGGACCGACCGGTGTCGACGTCGTGTTCGCCGGCACGATGCGTTTTGCAGAAGGGGTCTTTGGCGAGTTCGATTGCGGTCTTGTCTTACCGAGTCGCGACGAGCTGGAGGCGATCGGCGAAGACGGCTCGCTCTTCCTTGATGATCCTTGGCATGCACGGCAGCCGCGGATCGAGCTACACCGTGACAGCGACGTGGAAACGATCGATCTCGAACCCGTCGACTCCTACGGGCTCGAACTCGAGAACATGAGCGACGCCATTCGGGGTCGAGCGAAACCACTACTCGGACGCGACGACGCGCGCGCGCAAGCGCGTGTGATCGAGGCGCTCTACCGCTCGGCTGGGAGTGGAGAGCCGATTTCTGTGTAGCGCGTGAGTCCACCAGGTCACGCGTCTCTGCCTCGTTCGTGACCGACATCGCCGACATCCAGACCTCCACAACGCGAAAACCGCGAACGCGAGGCGAGGCCCGCGCGGCGCCACGCGCGAGCCGCGGAGCTGGCCTTCTCGCCTGGACCCCGTTACGAACGCCTCTCCCAAGGCGAGCACGACGAAGCTGATCACGACAGGCATCATCCTCTTGCTCGCCGTGACGCTCGACACGCTTTCGCGGCGCCGGCTCGAAGCGACCGGACGCTAGTCGCCCCAGTAGCGCTGCTCCTTCCAGGGATCGCCGTAGTTGTGGTACCCGTTCGTCTCCCAGAAGCCGGGCGTGTCCGTCGCCTGCAGCCGTAGGCCGCGCACCCACTTCGCGCTCTTCCAGAAGTAGAGGTGCGGCACGAGCATGCGCGCAGGCCCACCGTGCTCGGCCTCGAGCGGTTCGCCGTCGTAGCCGTATGCGACCCACGCCTTGCCGCCCGTGACGTCCTCGAGCGGGAGGTTCGTCGTGTACCCGCCGTCGGAGTACTCGACGACGTACTCCGCGGACGTGTCGGCCCCGTCGAGCAGCGTATCGACGGAAACGCCCCGCCACATCGTGTCGAGCTTCGACCACTTCGTCACGCAGTGGATGTCCACGGTGACGTCTTCGCTAGGCAGCGCCTGAAACTCCTCCCACGTCCAGCGGCGCGGCCGATCGACCTCGCCGATGATCGAGAAGTCCCACTCGTCGAGCGGCGTGTGGGGCGTCGGCCCGGCGGAGAGGACTGGGTAGTCCGGCGTGACGTACTGCCCCGGCGGGATGCGGGAGGGATCCGCTTCGGCACGGCGGCCGCGGAATCCGCGCGAGATCGGTGACATCGGTTGTTCCTCCTTTCACTACAGCTCCGGCGGAAAGCGTGCTTCTTTGAGGTTGACGCGGTCGCCGCGCATCGGTATTCCTTCGCGGAGCAGGAGCTCGCGTTGCCGAGCGCCCTTCGCGAGGCTTCCGTCGGCACGGACGACGCGTTGCCAGGGAATGCTCTCGTCCGTCTGCGAGAGAACGAGCCCAACGAGCCGAGGCGCGCGCGGATCGATGTCGCCGTACGTGCGCACGAATCCTTCCGGGATGGCGCGTATCCGCTCGATGATCCGCTCCCTGCGAGACGCAGATGCCATGGCATCCCTATATCACGAACGACCTCGCGATTAGGTCGGTGGGGATTCTCCCGTAGCGTGCAAATCGCTGTGCGTGCCGCTCATGGCATCACGCTAGCGCGTACGATCGTCGTCATGGCGTACGACGAGAAGCTCGCGGAGCGCATACGCGATCTCGTTGCCGGTCAGCGGAATCTCACCGAACAGAAGATGTTCGGCGGCCTGGCGTTTCTCATCCGCGGCAACATGGCCGTCGCCGCCAGCGGTCAAGGCGGGCTGCTCGTCCACGTCGATCCCGACGAGTCGGATCGCCTCGTCGCGACGACGAACGCCTACGTGATGGAGATGCGCGGCCGTGCCATGCGCGGCTGGCTCCGCGTCGATTCGGAGGACGTGCGCACGAAGCGCGAGCTCGTCAAGTGGGTCGAGCGCGGAACCGAGTACGCTCGCTCGCTGCCGGCCAAGAAGAAGTAGCCGCGCGCTCTTAACGACCGCTGAGCCGAGCTTCCTCTTCTGCGGTGCGCTCCGCGGTCGGGAGTGCTTCGAGGCGTTCGTCCGGTATCGGCTTTCCGCTCTCGATCGAGATCCCGTAGGTGCCGTCGACGAGTCGGGCTTCGGCCCGCTCCACTCCGGCGAGCTCTTCTCGCAGGTCGTCGGCCAGCCCCTCGTCGAGCTCGTCCTGGTAGAGGTCCGCGGCGAGATTGATCGGATCCAGCTCGTCGGCCTCCTCGCCCGTGTCGGTATGCCTGAGGCGAGCCAGCGCGCGTTCGATCCGAACACGCTCCGCGGCCAGCAGTTCGCGCGCTCGGTCGGGATCCATGGGACTACGCTAACCCAACCGGCCGTGACTGCGTTGATCTTCGACCTCGATGGGACGCTCGTCGACACCGTCTACGCACACGTCTTCGCGTGGCAGCGGGCCCTTGCCGAGGTCGGGATGCCGATCGACGGCTGGCGGATTCATCGCCGCATCGGCATGAGCGGCGGGCTCTTTGCCCGTGCGGTCGCGCGCGAGGGCGGGCGTCCGCTCAGCGACGAGGAGGTCGAGGCGATCCAGCTCCGACACGGTGAGCTCTATCGCGAGGCTCTCCCGGACCGGCGGCCGTTGCCCGGCGCCGTCGAGCTCCTCGCCGAGCTGCGCGAACGCGGCGTGGTGCACGGAATCGCCACGTCGGGGCGACGCCCCGAGATCGATGCGTCGCTCGACGCCCTCGGCGTCGGCGCGGAGACCACGGTCGTCGAGCGCGGGGACGTGCTGCGCGCGAAGCCGGAGCCGGATCTCTTCATCGAATGCGCGCGACGCCTCGGCGTCGAGCCGGACGACTGCTACGTCATCGGCGACGCCGTCTGGGACCTGCTCGCAGCGCGCCGGGCGAAGATGCTCGCTGTCGGCGTGCTCTCCGGCGGTTACGGCGAGGACGAGCTCACGCGTGCCGGAGCCTTTCGGGTCTACCGAGACACCGAAGACCTGAGCGAATCACTCGACGAGCTCGGCGTCGTCCCCGCGTAGTCACTCCTCGGCGCAGGCCGTCTCGGAGAGCGGCAGCTTCGCGAGCAACTCGTCGAGTCGGGCGCGTTCGTCGGCGGTGAGGCGCGAGCCGAAGAGCTCGTCGAGGTCGGCGACGTGCGATGCCCGAGCGGCTTCGAACTTCCGCATGCCCTCCTGGGTCAGAACCGCGTAGGTCACCCGGGCGTCGGTGGCGCAGTTGCGCTTTTCGACCCAGCCGGCCCGCTCGAGCCGCTCCAGCAGCCGGGTGATTCCGGAGGCCGTGAGCAGCACTTGCCGGGCGATGTCGATCCGCCTGAGCGCGCGGTCGGGCGCGAAGTAGAGCTGGGCGAGGACGTCGAAGTCGCTCAGCGTCAGGCCGTGCTCGCCCTCGAGGCGCGTCGAGAGCTGCCGCGTGAGGGCGGCATGGGCCCGCAGGAAGCGAATCCAGGGCCCCAGCGTCGGGTCGGCCGTTACTTGACTGCTCAATACTTGACTAGACAAGTTTTCCTCGCTATGATTCTTGACGACTCAAGTATATCCAACTCCAGGAGGATTTGCAATGGCAGTCATCGAGAGCACCCAGGCATTTGCCCCGGCGGGCACGTGGACCGCGGATCCCGTCCACTCCAACATCTCGTTCGAGGTCGGCTATGCCGGCGTCAACACGTTCCGGGGCGGCTTCCGCGACTTCAGCGCGACTCTCTCGGGCGACTCGCTCGAGGGCGGTGCGAAGGTCGCGTCGGTCGACGTCAAGGACGATCAGCTGAACGGGCATCTCCAGACGCCGGACTTCTTCGACGCCGAGCGTTACCCGGAGATCACCTTCCGCGCGACCGAGCTCACACGCCACGAGGACAACACAGTCACCGGCAAGGGCGAGCTGACGATCAAGGG
>JBKPJA010000137.1:0-7880 GCA_046730515.1 Actinomycetota bacterium
AAGCGGACCCGACTTCGGGGCCAACGGAAACGCAAGCCCGCCCACGGAGAAGAGGACCGCGTTCCAGACGATCGCAGGCCCGACTCCGATTCCCCGCCGTATGCGGTCGATTGCGAGGGCGCCGACGATCGCGCCGACCGAGCCCGCGGCAAACACGCTGCCGACCTCGACGGCAGATAGGTGGAGCTCTCGCACCGCGTAGAGGACGAAGATCGCGAACGCGACGTTGCCGAAGAAGTTCGAGGTAGCGGTGCAGGCGGCGATCGAGCGCAGATAGACGCTCTTCACGACCCACCGCAGGCCTTCCTTCAGCTCCGGCCACATCGCCGGCGGCGGAGCGTCCGCGCTGCGCTCGGGCAGGACCTCTTCCTTGCGAATCCGGAGCATGAAACCTGTCGAAACGACGTAGCTGATCGCGTCGGCGACGATCGCGTACGGAGCGGTGATCGCGGCGATCAGCCCGCCCGAGAGGCTCGGCCCTGCAACTTGCGCCACGGAGACGGTCAGCTGGAGCTTCGAATTCCCTTCGACCAAATGCCGGCGAGCGACGAGAAACGGGAGGTACGACTGGTACGCAACGTCGAAGAAGACAGTGAGGATCCCAACCGCGAATGTCACCGCGAGCAGGTGCCACACGGTAAGGGCGCCGAACGCGTATGCGATCGGAATGGTCGCGAGCAAAACCGCGCGACCCGCGTCGCCGAAGATGAGGATCGGGCGCCGCCGCAAGCGGTCGACCCAGACTCCTGCAGGCAGCGCGAAGATGATGAACGGCAAGAACCCGAGCGTGGCCAGCAACGAGAAGACGAACGGGCTCACGTGCAGGACGACCGCCGCGACCCACGGGATCGCGAGTTGCGAGACCTGAGAGCCGAGCTCGCTGATCGACTGCCCGGTCCAGAGCTTGAGGAAATCCGCGTGATGCCACAGCGCGCCCCTCGGCTTCAGGCGCGCCCGAAGATCACTCATCGTTCTTGAGGGACAGGGACGTCGCGAGCTCATAGGCCGCGCCGCCCTTCGAACTCGCGGCGCGGAAGTCGTCGACCAGCCTCTCCAGACGTTTCGCGAACCGTCGCGCGTCGGCTTCGGTTAGACGGGCGACCGCCGGAGGCTTCTCGCCCTTCAGCAGAAACAGCCGCGCTGTTCGTCCGTAGAACTTTTCGGTGACGGCGCGAACACGACGCGTTCGAACCACGCGCACCAGGCCCGCATCCTCGAGCACTTTGACGTGGTGACCGACTGTCCCCTTCGGAGTGTGGAGCTCTTCCGCCAGCTCGGTGATCGAGAGGGCGCGCTCGCGCAGCAGAACGACAATCTTCGATCTGAGATCGTTGGCGAGCGCGCGCAGTGGCTCCGGTTCAGCCACCACGAGCACGTCGGCCGCCTCGTAGTCCGGCGACGGCAGCTGGAGCGATCGGTCCACAAATCCCGACTATACGGGATTTACCGTCTATTCCGAGGAACTAGAGCTGCCGCCGGAGCTCTTCCAGCGCCGCCCACCGCGAATCGACCGGCTCCTCGTCGTGCGTGTGCGGCTCGTCGTTCAGGTTCTTCCCGCATAGGGCACAAAGGCCGGCACAGTCGGGGCGGCAGAGGATCTTGTCCGGCAGCTCGAGCGCAATCGCGTCACGTGACCACGCAGCGAGGTCGAGCTTGTCGTCGACGACGTACGGCGTGCGCAGCTCCTCCGCCTCGCCCGGGCTCGTCGCCTGATATTCGCGGGCGTCGATCCGCAGGTCGAGGACGGTGTCGTCGAGGCAGCGGAAGCAGGGGCCGTGGAGCCGCGCCGCAAAGCGCAGCTCGAAGACGGCGCCCGTGCTCGCCTTCGTAATGGCGAGCTCGCTGGGCACCTTCTCCGGAACAGGGAGGTAGCGCTCGCCCGACAGCTCGAACGGATCCAGCTCAAGCTCGATCTCATCGCGGTACTGCTCCCCCGACCGGAGCTTGACCGATCTGAGGTTGAAGCTCCTTATGAAGTCAGAGTAGCGGCCCGCCGAGTCGCCAGCGACGGCCGACGCTTGGGCGCTTTCGCGCTCACGATGAGCACGACGGCGAGCACGATCGCACCGCCGGCGATCAACGTGGTCCACGTGATCGGCTCGCCGAGGAAGCCCGCGCCGAGCGCAACCGCGACGACCGGATTCACGAAGGCGTAGGTCGCCACCGTCGAGATGCGGACGTTCTTCAGGAGCCATGCGTAGGCCGAGAACGCGAGCAGGGAACCGAAGACGACGAGGTAGCCGAAAGCAAGCAGCGGCTCGGCCGTGAATGCCTTTCCCTGGACCTGTCCCGCCTCGCCGGAGGCGAGTCCCGCGACCGCGACGACGACGCCCGCGCAGAGCATCTGCATCGCTGCGGCGACGAGCGGATTCGCCGGCAGCGGCGCGCCGCGTGCGTAGAGCGAGCCCGCAGCCCAGGCCGACGTCGTCCCGAGCAGGATCAAGGCCACGCCCGCGTGTGCGGTGCCGCCGGGGCGCACCAGCAACGCGACGCCGCCGAAGCCGGCCACGAGGCCGGCGACCGCAAGCGGGGAAAGCCTTCGTCCGAAGAGCACACGGTCGAACAGCGCGACATAGAGCGGGATCGACGCGACGATCAACGCGGCGAGCCCGGAGTCCAGCCGCGTTTCCGCCCACGCGACGCCGACGTTGCCGATCCCGAGGAGGGCCGTGCCGGCGATGGCCGCCGCGAGCCACTCGCGCAGCCTGGGTCGGTAGCCGCGCGCGGTCAACGCGTAGAGCACGGAGCCCGCGACGAGGAACCGCGCAGAGGACATCAGCAGCGGCGGGATCGAGCGGTCCGTGATGCGCATCGCTAGATACGTCGAGCCCCAGACGAGATAGATCGTCCCCAGGGCGAGGATGACGGCGGCAGGGGAACGGCGCGCGAATGCAGCGGTCATAGAGACATGATCGGCACCGGCGACCCATTAGGACAAATCGAGCTAGAATCGACTTCCATCATGGAACCTGATCGCTGGCTCGGAGTCGAACTGCGTCATTTCCTCGCCCTGGAGGCGGTCGCGAGGGAGGGCTCCTTCGGCAAGGCCGCCGTGTCGCTCGGCTACACCCAGTCGGCGGTCAGCCAGCAGATCGCCACGCTCGAGCGGCTCGTCGGACAGAAGCTCGTCGAAAGGCCCGGTGGACCGAAGCCCGTCTCCCTGACGGAGGCGGGAGCGCTCCTGCTCACCCACGCCGAGTCGATCGCAGCACGCGTCGCCGCCGCCCAGGCTGACCTGACCGCGCTCGGCGACGGTGAGGCCGGGACGTTGCGCGTCGGCGTCTTTCAGAGCGTCGGCCAGAGGATCCTGCCCGAACTGATGCGGCGCTTCATCGCGTCGTGGCCGAAGGTCGAGGTGACGCTGACGGAATCGGCCGACGACCGGGAGCTGCTTGCACTCGTCGAGCGCGGCGAGCTCGACCTCACGTTCTCCGATCTCCCGCTCGTCGAGGGCCCGTTCGAATCTGTGGAGCTCCTGCGCGATCCCTATGTGCTCGTCGTTGCGGCGACCTCGGAGCTCGAGAATCCGACGTTGCGCGAGACTGCGCAGCTGGATCTCATCGGGCACAAGAACTGCCGCACGCTCGCGCGCGTCGAGGCCGCGTTCCGGCAGCCGTTGCACTACGTCTTCCAGTCGGATCACAACCAGACGGTTCAGGCACTTGTCGCCGCAGGGGTCGGCGTCGCGCTGGTGCCCCGCCTGACCGTTGACGAAAGCGACCAGTCGACGCGCCTGATCGAGCTCCCGAAGGTTCCGCCGCGCATGCTCGCAATCGCGTGGCACCGCGACCGGTATCGCGCGGCTGCCGCGCGCGCGTTCGTCGAAACCGCTGAGGCAGTCTCGGCGGAGCTCGACCGCGAAGCGATCGCGGCCTAGCTAGGCGTAGAGACGAACGGACCGTGGTCGTCGTTCGACGACACGCCGGCCATCACCGTCTCTTGCGACCGTTCCTGCAAGCGCTCGCGGCCCCGCTTCACCGCGCCGAGGAACTTCTCGAGATTCGTCTCGAGCGTCGCAAGGATCGAGTCGGCCCAATCCTCCATCTCGAGCTTCGTCTCTCTTGCCTGCCGGCGCGCGTCGTCGACGATGTCTTGGGCCTGTCGTTCCGCGATCTTGACGATCTCCGTCTGTGACGCTTCGCGCACTGCCTGCTCGCGTGCTTCGCCGAGCAGCCGGTCGGATTCGCGCTTCGCCTCGGCGAGCATCTCCTGCCGCTCCTTCACGATCCAACGCGCTTGTTTGATCTCCTCCGGGATCGTTGCGCGCATCTGGTCGAGGATGTCGTAGATCTCCTCCCGGTCGATGCGAACCTGATCGGTGAGGGGAACGGCCTTCGCGTTGTGCACGAGGTCGTCGAGCTTGTCGATGAGAACCAATACGTCCATGAGCCTCCGAGTCTAGCTTCGACCGTTCAGTCGGCGGGGGTTTCTTCTATCTGACGAGCGAAGCGAAGTCACAAACCCTCCCTCCGGGAAAATGCGTAAGCATTTTCCCGAATCATTCTGCCGGATTCTGCGGGGTCCCAGGGCGACCCGCCGGGAAAAGCTCGGCGAACCGCTTTGCCACGGCCTTCGGAACGAGCTCCTCGACGTTCCCCCCGTAGGCCGCAATCTCCTTCACGCCGCTCGAGGAGACGAAGCTGACCTGAGGGCTGGCCATCACATAGACGGTCTCGACCTCCGGCGCCAGCATGCGGTTGAGCTGGTTCATCTGGAACTCCCACTCGAAGTCGGAGATCACCCGCAGGCCCTTCACGATCACCTTTGCCTCCCACTTGCGGGCGAAGTCGACAACGAGCTCGGAGAAGACGTCGACCTCGACGTTCTCCAAGTCTCCCAGCGCCTCTGTGAGGAAATCGACGCGCTCGTCCAAGGAGAACGTCGGCGCCTTGTGCTGCGGATTGCCGACGACGCCGACGACGACGCGGTCGAAGATGTCCGCCGCTCTCGTGATCACGTCGATGTGCCCGTTCGTGACGGGATCGTAGGAACCGGGACAGATCGCGGTGATCACGACCGATGCTCGAAAACGGTGACGCGTGTTGAGCCGTAGGCACGGGACGTGCGCACAGCGAGCAGCGGAAGTTCCGGCTCGTGTCGCTTCGACGTTTCGAGCGCGAGCAGGCCATCTTCCGCGAGCACGCGCGGAAGATACGTGGCGAGAGATTCGAAGCTCTTCATCGCATACGGGGGATCGACCAGCACGAGATCGTACTTTCTGTCTGCCGCCGTCTCCTGCGCGAGGGCCGTGCGCGCGTCGAGACGCAGGACAGTCGCACCGGTCAGTCGGAGCTTGTCGAGGTTGCGCTCGATAGCACGGACCGCGTCCCGGTCGCTCTCCACGAACACCACACTCTCGGCGCCTCGTGACAGGGCCTCGAGACCCATGGCACCCGAGCCGGCGTAGAGGTCGAGCACGCGGGCATCCTCCACCCACGGCGCGATGATGTTGAAGACGTTCTCGCGCACGCGGTCGGAAGTGGGACGCGTCTCCCGACCGCGTGGCGCGAAGATCGTGTGACCCTTGCGTTCGCCCGCGATGATGCGCACGGGCCGAGTCTAGGTGTGACTACCCCCGCAGCGGCTTGCCCGTCTCGAGCAGCGTCTTCAGTCCGCTAAGGACCTCCATCCATCCTGTGCCCGACACGCCTACCGCCGTGAGCGGAGAGGCCTCGAGCTCGTCATGGACGACGGTCAGCTTCGAGACGCCGTCGTCACCGGGATCGATCGTCCACGTGACGCGACTCGCCGGTTCCTTCGCCTGCTCCGGGTCGTAGAGGGAGCGCCACGTATGCTGCAGCTTCCGGGGCGGATCCGACTCGATCACCTCGCCGTCGACCCAGAGCTGCGAGCGGTCCGGCGAGTAGCCGTGATAGTCGGAGCCCGGTTCCCACGACGACTCCACCCGGCTGCCGTGGAAGTACTGCGCAGTGAACTCCGGCTTCGTGATCGCGTCCCAGATCGCCTCCGGCGTCGCCTTGATGAACACCTGGTAGACCTGCGTCGCTTGTTCGGTCATCGTCGTCATCCTGTTTCCTCCAACGTCGTCTTGAGGTTGGCAAGCGCAGAGACCTGACGCTCGCGGTACTTGTCGATCCAGCGGTCGTGAATCAGCCGGATCGGGATCGGGTTCAAGAAGTGGAGCTTCTGTCGCCCCTCCCTCCGTGTCACCACGAGACCCGCTTCCTCGAGGATCCGGAGGTGCTTCATGACGCCGAACCTCGTCATCTCGATCCCCGACTCGAGCTCGGTGAGCGTTCGGCCGTCACGCTCGAAGAGCCGATCGAGGAGCGAGCGCCGGGTCGGATCGCCGAGCGCTCTGAACACGAGATCGTCGTCGTGAAACATCCTGCCGATAATAGGTGACCAAACGGTCACATGTCAAGTGGAAGAAGCGGCGAGTCGACTAGCCCGTCGGCAAGCGCCCGGGCGCGTTCGACGAGCCGACGATCACCGCGAAGGCGGGCGAACCTGAGCCCGGCGAAGCCCGCCTGACGCGTGCCGAGCAGGTCTCCCTCTCCGCGGATCTCGAGGTCGCGCTCGGCGAGCTCGAAGCCGTCCCTCGAGGACTCGAGCGCCTCCAGCCGGCGGCGCGCGTCGTCGGTGAGCTCCTCCTTTGCGCGTGAGACGAGCAGACAGTAGGACTGCTCGGCGCCACGCCCGACGCGGCCCCGCAGCTGGTGCAGCTGAGCCAGACCGAAGCGATCCGCCTCCTGGATGATCATCACCGTGGCGTTCGGGACGTCGACGCCCACTTCGATCACCGTCGTCGCAACGAGCACGTCGAGCTCACGTGCCTTGAAGCGCGCCATCAAGTCCCTCCGCTCCGCCGGCCGCAAGCGGCCGTGCAGGAGACCGACTCGGTACCCGCGCAGCTCCCCTCGGCGAAGCCGTTCGGCCTCCGCTTCGGCCGCGCGAACCTGACTGGTCTCGGACTCCTCGATCAATGGACAGACGACGTACGCCTGTCTGCTCTCGTCGAGCAGGCGTCTCAGCCGCTGATAGGCGGCAGCTGCGCGCTCTTCCGGGATCCAGCGCGTGACGACCGGCTTTCGATCTGCGGGAAGCTTCGCGATCTCCGAGATGGCGAGATCCGCGTAGACGCTGAGAGCCAGCGTGCGCGGGATCGGCGTCGCGGTCATGTGCAGCTCGTGGGGGCTGCGCCCCTCTGTGAGGGCACTCCGCTGCACGACGCCGAAGCGGTGTTGCTCGTCGACCACGGCCACCGCCAACTCGCGCAACTCGACACCTTCCTGGATCAGCGCATGCGTGCCGACGACGACGTCTGCCGACTGGGCCTGCGTCCGTTCGCGTTTTGGCGAGGAACTCGTCAAGAGCGCGCACCCGACGCCGAGGTCGCGACAGATCCCTTCGATGGTGAGGAAGTGCTGTTCCGCGAGCGTCTCCGTCGGCGCCATCAACGCACCCTGCTTGTCGTTCTCCACCGCACGTAGCAGCGTGTAGAGCGCGACGACGGTCTTGCCGGAACCGACCTCTCCCTGCAACAGGCGCTGCATCGGCACGGTCTCTTGCAGATCCCGATCGATCTCGGCAATCGCACGCTCTTGATCGTCCGTGAGCTGGAACGGCAGTGCCGCGCGATAACGCGCTACGAGGTCGCCTGGGTCGCCGAGCGCAGGAGCGACCTCCGCTTCGCGCTCCCGCCGGCGCCTCGCGAGACCGATCTGCAGCACGAGCAGCTCGTCGAACGCCAGCCGCGCACGGCCGACCTCGGCTTCCGCGAGCGAACGCGGCCGGTGCAGCGCCCAGAGCGCGTCGCTGCGTTGCGGCAATCGATCGCGTTCTCGCAGCTCTGCCGGCAGTGGGTCGAGCACTGCTCGAGGAAGCGCGGCGCCGACGAGCTCACGGAGCTTCTTCGG
>JBKPJA010000138.1:0-16886 GCA_046730515.1 Actinomycetota bacterium
TCATGCGACCGCGGACTCTACTGCTAACCTCCGGCCCTTCGGACGTGTCCCGAGGCCTCTTCGCCATCGCCGTCGCCGCAGCGATCCTCGTTGGGACTGCCGGTGCAGCGGTCCCGGCGCACATCATCTTCCCGGTCGTCGCCCAGGTCTCGTACAACGACGATTTCGGCGCACCGCGCGCGGGAGGTCCGCATCAGGGCATCGACATCATGGCGACGAAGAAGACGCCGGCGGTCGCGGTCGAAGCCGGACGCGCGAAGTACTGGACGACGTCCAAGAGCGCGGGCTGCATGCTCTACCTCTACGGACAGAGCGGAACGATGTACGAGTACATCCATCTGAACAACGACGTCACGATGCGCAACGACAACCGCGGGAAGTGCGTCCAGGGAACGGCGTATGCGGTCAAGAACGGCGCGCACGTCACGGCCGGCCAGCAGATCGGATACGTCGGCGATTCCGGTGACGCGGACGGCATCCATCCGCACTTGCACTTCGAGCTGCATCCGAACGGGGGCAAGGCGGTCGATGCCTATCCGTATCTGCAGGCTGCACAGAAGCTGCTCTTCGTCGCGAAGGCCGGGACGCCCTTCGTGCTCACGTTGACGGGCGCGGTCGTGTCGGCGACATCGGACCGGCTTGCGGTCAAGGTGGACACCTCGCAGGCTTGGCCTTTCGGCCTCACGTTGACCAAGCTCAATCAGACCGTGACGGTTACGGTGCCCGCGACCGCGGTCGTTCAGCAGACCGATCAGAGCGGGACTGTGCGCATGACGACGGTCGTGCTGGCGAGCAAAGGCCAGAAGGCTGTCGTCTGGACGCAACCCGCGCCCTCCTCCCTGCGTGCCGAGCGTGCGGACGACGGCGTGCTCATCGCCGGGTTGATTCAGCTCAGCGGTTAGGCGCTCGAGAAAGGGTCAGACCCCGCGGGGTCTGACCCTTGCGTGAACGAGTTACCGTCCTTTGAAGACGGGCTCGCGCTTCTCGACGAACGCTAAGAGACCCTCCTTCGCGTCCGCGCTCGAGAAGAGCTCGGCGAACGACTCGCCCTCCGCGCGCAGGTTCTGCTCGTGGTCGCCGCCGAGCGCCCGGTTCGCGAGCTGCTTCATCACTCGCAGCGCGACCGGGCTCTTCGTCGCGAGCAGGGCCGCGGTCTCGCGCGCCTTCTCGAGCACGGGATCGTGCACGGCGTTGACGAGGCCGATGCGCAAGGCCTCCTCCGCGTCGACCGTGCGTCCCGTAAAGATCAGCTCTTTCGCGACGCCGAGCCCGCAGACGCGCGCGAGCCGCTGCGTGCCGCCCCAGCCGGGGATGATTCCGAGATTCACCTCGGGCTGGCCGAGCTTCGCGTTCGTCGACGCATAGCGGATGTCGCACGCAAGCGCGAGCTCGCAGCCGCCGCCGAGCGCGAACCCGTTGACGGCCGCGATCGTCGGTTTCGGCATCGTGTCGAGCAGGCGTCCGGCCTCGTGCCCGAGCTCGCCCCACGCCTTCGCGTCGTCGACCCCGAGGCCGCTCATGTACTTGATGTCCGCGCCCGCGATGAACGCGCGCTCGCCCGCGCCCGTGAGGATGACGACACGTACACCGCCGTCGTCCGCGAGCGTGCGCAACTCGTCGCGGAGCTGCGTCAGCGTCGGCAGGTCGAGCGCGTTCAGCGCGTGCTGGCGATCGACGGTGACGACCGCGACCGCTTCCTCGCGATCGACGCGAATCACGCGGGAACTTTGCCGCGCAGGAACTCGACGATCTCCGCCGTCGGCGCGCCGGGAGTGAAGACCTCCGCAACACCGAGCCGCTTCAACTCGTCGGCGTCCTCGCTCGGAATCGTTCCGCCGACGACGACGAGCACGTCCTCGGCGCCGTTCTCACGCAGCCCTTCGAGGATGCGCGGGACGAGCGTCATGTGCGCTCCGGAGAGGATCGAGATGCCGACGGCGTCCGCATCCTCCTGGATCGCGGTCTCGACGATCTGCTCGGGCGTCTGGTGCAAGCCCGTGTAGATCACCTCCATGCCCGCGTCGCGCAACGCGCGCGCGATGATCTTCGCGCCGCGGTCGTGCCCGTCGAGCCCGGGCTTTGCGATCACCACTCGGATCTTGCGTTCCGCCATTAGAAAACCGGCGTCTCCCCCCAGACCCGAGAAGGTTCGCCCAAGCCAGACTGAAGTCCGGCACGGGATTTCGTTTGCGTCTGGGGCTGCTCCATCAGAAGACCGGCGTCTCCTTCCAAACGCCCCAGACATTGCGCAGGGCGTCGCACATCTCCCCCATCGTCACATAGACCCGAGCACCGTCGACGATCGCCGGCATGAGGTTGCGTTCTGAGGCGGCATCATCTTTCAATCGCGTGAGCGCGGAGTCGACCGCCGCGGAGTCGCGGCGCGCACGCAAGGCCTGCACCCGCTCGATCTGCTTGCGCTCGAGCGCGGGGTCGATCCGCAGAATCTCGACCGGCTGTTCCTCCTCGAGCACGTAGCGGTTGACGCCGACGACGATCCGCTGCCCCCGCTCGACCTCGGCCTGGTAGCGGAACGACGCATCGGCGATCTCGCGCTGGAAGAAGTTGTCCTTGATCGCAGCGACGACGCCGCCGAGCTTCCCGATGCGGTCGAAGTAGTCGTACGCCTCCGTCTCGAGCCTGTTCGTCAGCCCCTCGAGGTGGTAGGAGCCCCCGAGCGGGTCGATCGTGCTTGGGACGCCTGTTTCGTGCGCGATCACTTGCTGTGTCCGCAGTGCGAGCCTCGCCGCATGCTCTGTCGGCAGCGCAAGCGCTTCGTCGAAGGAGTTCGTGTGCAGCGATTGGGTCCCGCCGAGCACGGCGGCCAGCGCCTCCAAAGCTGTGCGAATGATGTTCACCTCGGGCTGCTGGGCGGTGAGCGACACGCCAGCCGTCTGCGTATGGAAGCGCATCAGCCACGAGCGCGGATTCTTGGCGCCGTAGCGCTCCCGCATCTCCCGCGCCCAAATCCGTCGCGCGGCCCGGTACTTCGCGATCTCCTCGAAGAAGTCGATGTGCGCGTTGAAGAAGAACGACAGCCGCGGCGCGAACTCATCGACGTCGAGCCCGCGCTCGATGCACGCCTCCACGTAGGCGAAGCCGTCCGCGAGCGTGAACGCAAGCTCCTGCACCGCGTTCGAGCCCGCCTCCCGGATGTGGTAGCCGGAGATCGACACGGGATGCCAGAGCGGCATCTCCTTCGCGCACCACTCGATCATGTCGACCACGAGCCGCATCGACGGCTCGGGCGGGAAGATCCATTCCTTCTGTGCGATGTACTCCTTGAGGATGTCGGTCTGGATCGTGCCGCGCAGCCGGTCCGCCGAGACCCCCTGCTGCTCGCCGACGCAGACGCAGAACGCAAGCAGCATCGCCGCGGGCGAGTTGATCGTCATCGACGTCGAGACCTCGGCGAGCGGGATCCCGCGAAAGAGCGTCTCCGTGTCCTCGAGCGAGTCGAGGGCAACGCCCTCGCGCCCGACCTCGCCGAGTGAACGCGGATGGTCCGAGTCGTAGCCCATCAGCGTCGGCATGTCGAACGCCGTTGAGAGCCCGGTTTGGCCGTGCTCGAGCAGGTAGTGGAAGCGCTCGTTCGTCTCCTCTGCGGTGCCGAAGCCGGCGAACTGCCGCATCGTCCAGAGCTTGCCGCGGTACATCGAGGGGTAGACGCCGCGCGTGAACGGATACACGCCGGGATAGCCGAGGTCGCGCTCGTAGTCGATCGCCACTGTGTCCGGCGTCGGGAGCGGCTCGTTCTCGAGCCCGGAGATCGTGCTGAACAGCTCCCCTTTCCGCTCGGGCGTCGCATCGTAGAGCTCGCGCCGCCACTCGCTGGTGGAGTCGAGCTTGGAGGGATCCTTCGTTGTCGCCATCTCGCAACGGATTCTACGAATGCCACTCTTGCCGTCCGGTGCTGCGGCCGATACTCCGCCCGTGGAGAAGTTCGTGGCGGTTGTCATTTGTGGGGCGCTCATCGTCCCCGTCGCCTCTGCGTCGGCGCCGCCAGCGTCGCCGCTGCTGCGGCGCGCATCGCAACTCTCAGGCCTCAAAATACGGCGGCCGGTCCGTGTCGTCGTCGAATCGGGAACGCGCTTCGAGACAGACGTGACTCGTGCACTCGACCGCAAGTATCCGCGCAGTCTTCAGCAGGTCGACGACAGCCTCTACATGGGCTTGGGATTACTGCCGCCGCAGCACAGCATTCGCTCGACGCTCGTCACGTCAGCGGCGGTGTCGCGCGCCTACTACGACGAGACCACGCGCGTGCTGCGCGTGCGCAGGAACCCTGCCCCGGCGCGGGGCGAGCTGTTGCATGAGTTCGTCCGCGCGCTTATCGACCAGAACTTCAGTCTCAATCGCATCTGGGGACTGCGCGCGCGGGATCGCGACGCGGCGCTCGCGGCGAACATGGTCATCGACGGCGTCGCGTCGCTCGCATCGAGTACGCGTCCGTCCTCGACACAGACCTCGCCGCTTGCGCGGTTCCTCACGCAAGAACAAAACGACGGGCTCGCCTCGGGCCGCAGACTGATCGCGCAGCTGCGCTACCTCGGCGGGAATGCGGCCGTCCGCTCAGCGCTGCGCACTTTCCCGTCGACGACGTCGGACGTTCTTCACGTCGACAAGTTTCTCCAACACGCGTCCGCACTTCCGGTCGCGCTTCCCGCGACGATCGGCGACCTGCGTCTGGTCCAGTCCGAAACGTTCGGTGAGCTCGACGTGCTCGCGCTGTTGCGCGCGTTTGACTTCGCGAACGCGGACATCGTCGCTTCCGGCTGGACCGGTGGGCGGCTCGCGCTGTACACAACCGGGTACGGAGAAACGTCCGTCGCGCTTGTTCTTCGCTGGGAAACGACAGAGGATGCCGACGAGTGGCGCGCGGCCGCGCCGACTTACGTTGCTGACACATTCCCGGATGCACAAGCGCGACGTTGTCCCGCCGTCGATCACTGCTGGCTCACGGGCCAACGCGAGCTGGCGTCGGCGGTCAACGGCAACCTCACTGTGCTTACGAGCGGCGCGCAAGGCGAACTCGTCGCTGCGGAGCTCGCTCGCTAAGAGCGCAACGCCTCGCGCGCGCGAACGCCGAACTTCCTTTCGTCGAAACGCTTACGAGACACGATCCGCTGTTGACGACCGCCGCGATCTAGGTGAACGATGGTTGGGTCACCACGACGTCCAGCTGCACGCGCTTCTTCTCGAGCATCGGTGCTGCGCCTCCTCTCGACAATGCTAGGGCAGTCTTGTCGATCTGTCCGCATCACACTCGTCTCCGGGCAGCGTCGGATCATGCTGGCCCATGTAAAACGCGGCGCCGCCGATCCCGGATCGTCGACGTGAAGCGGTGCTGCTTGCGAACCTCGTCCTAACGGAACGTTCAGCGCGCACGACACGAATGCTGGACGGCTGGTGTCTTCACCATCGTCGGGGAAATGCTTCGCGCCGTGCACGACAGCTCACAGGCAACCTCTCTGCAATTGCGGGATCGATGAGCGACGAAGCACTTGCTCTCTCCGTTTTGGTTCCCGATGGTTCTGTTCACCCGTTACGAGCTCGAACTGGCCGGCAGTCGGCGCATCTCGTAGCTCCTCGTAACGGCCGATCCGTCTCCCACGACGCGGGCTGAGCGCGTACCCCGCCTGGGGGATTTTTCGGGACATTCGCTCTCCGAAATAGCCCATTCGCTCAGGGGTCCCGCGCGGGCCGCCGATTCCTGAACTCGGAGACGCACGTCGAGCGTGGCGTGCGTAGGAGAACATGGCGAGCTTCCCGGACCTGCGGCCCCGCGCATGCTTGGCAACAGCCGAGTGCGGAGCCGCGCATTTGTTTGGTCCGCTCGCCTTTCTCCTGACTGCGCTTGCAGTCCTTCATGCCATTGCCTTCGTCGCCGTCTCCGAGCTCGCCACTCTCCGCGGCAAGAAGGCATTGAAGACGTCGGCGTTCCCGGCGAGGGCGTTGTGCTTACGCGCAACGTTCCTCGTCGGGAATCCGGCGATCGAAACGAGGCCGGCGTGAACGTGTTGCGTCCGTACCGTTCTCTTCTCCTCGCGACGCTCGCGTACACGCTGATCACGCTCAGTGCACTTCTCTTCGTCGCGGAACGCGGAGGCACGTCGCACGTCGTTGCGTTCACGACGCGAGTCGTCGACCACGCACTCGGCCCGCGTCAGACCTCCACGTCGTTGACGCGTACTCCCGCTCGAGGGCTGAAGGTCGACATCCACACGAACGGGTTCACGTATGACGCAGGTCCGGATGGAACGGTTGGTCTTGCAAGTGCCGACCTCGGAAGCGGTCCAAGGGATTCGTTCGCGAACGGAACGATTCGTTACTTGTCGTTCGGCAGCGAAGCAGTAACCGTCAACGGCGGCAAGGCGGAGGAGTATGTCACTGTCGGCCGCAAGCTCGGGACGCACACGTGGCGTTGGCGTCTCGACACTTCACTTGCAGCTCGTGTCAGCGATCGCGGTTGGGTCGGTTTCTTCGATCGTCGGACGAACAGACTGATGTCGGTCGCGATGCTGCCAGTGAAGATCTTCGACGCCGAAGGTCGCAACGTTACTCCTGCGAAGCTGAAGTGGCAGCTCGAAGTCGTCCGAGGTCATCAGTACCTCACGCTCACGCTCGACGACTCGAAGCTTCCACTTCCCTACACGATCGATCCCGGTGCATACCGGACGAACAACACTGCGTCGAGCGTCGCGGCGTCGGGAACGTTCACCGTGACGATTCCCGCGACGGTGAACGCGAAGGACCTGCTGCTCGTTCACGAGGCAGGGAAGTCGACAACGGCCACCGCCACTTTCCCGACTGCACCGACCGACAACACATCCGGCGGCAACACCTGGGCGCAGGTCAGCGGGACGAACGTTGCGAACACGGACATCGATCAGTTCGTGTGGTGGAAGTGGGCGATCTCCGGAGACGCAAGCTCGACCGTCACAGTGACAATTCCGTCAAGCACGTTGGAGACCGCGACAACCGCAGTCGTCGACGTCTACAAGGGTCTCGACAGCACGAAGTCCGGTCCGCAGACGACCGCAGCGACGAATACGGCCGCGAGCCACAAGTTCTTCAACACACCTGCGATCACACCAACCGGCGCAACGACGCAGGAGCACATGATCATGATTGTCGCCGGCAACTTCCTCACGTCGACCTCATGGGCCGCGTCGGTGAACGCCACGGGCGGAACGTGGACCGTACAGCCGAGTGGAACGAACACAGGCAGCGCGACGAGCGAGTCGATGGCGACCTACGACTCCGACACGACGGCGAACACCGCCTACGCCGCAACCGCGAGCGCGAACGTCTGGGGAACCAACACGGATTCGGTGACGGCTGCCTTCGGCTTCTCCGACGACATCGCAAACCCGACGAACAGCATCACGATCACCAACCTCTCGGGCAACGCGTACCTCGCCGGCTCGCCGGTGACCGGCTCGACGGGCACGCTCTACTACAACACTGGCGCCGGCGGGAGCTTCCAACTCCAGAACGCAGTCTCGGACGGCCAGTCGGGTCCGGCACAGTCCACCTTCCCCGCCCTCGTCGGCGGGACCAACTGGTCGCACACCGCCGCAACGATCACGACGCCGACGAGCGGTCCATATAACAGCGGCGGCTCGCCGAACAACTTCACCTGGACGACCAGCTCGTCTGGTTCGCCGACGGAAGCGATGGTCGGCTCGGACAACGCCGGCAACACGGCGACGACGACGCTGACATTCACCAACGACACGACCGCGGCGGCCCCGACGATCACGTTCCCAGTCGGCAGCACGCATTACTCGAGTGGCGGCTGGTCGACGATCGCCGGCACCGCCTCCGATGCCGGCTCGGGCGTCGCCTCGGACCAGGTCTCGATCCAGGACACGACAGTTGGAGGCTCGAGCTGCTGGAAGCCCTCGACCTCCAACTTCACCGCGGCTTGCCCGAACTACATCACTGCCACGGGGACGACGAGCTGGACGTATTCCGGCATCGCGTCGGGGAACCTGACCGACGGCCACAACTACACGGTCACCGCCCGGACAACCGACAACGTCAACAACACGAGCTCGACGACGTCGGCGAGCTTCACCTATGACAACAGCGCTCCCACGGCCTCGTTCACCTTCCCCTCCGCCGGCAACCACTACAACGGCGCGGGCTGGACGGGCTCGATCACCGGCTCCGCGTCCGATGCCACCTCGACCGTCGCCACGGTCAAGGTCTCGATTCAGGACGGCTCGGGGAACTACTACGACGGCAGCGGCTTCAACAGCGCAAGCCAGGTCTGGCTCAGCGCCAGCGGCACGACGAGCTGGAGCTATGCACTGGCCGCCGGCAAGCTCACCGACGGCCACACGTACAACATCACCGTCCAGACCACCGACAACGCCACGAGCGCGAACACGTCGAACAGCGCCGCCAGCGAGAGTTTCGTCTACGACACGAGCGCCCCGAGCACTGCGGGCCTGACGACGAACGGCGTCTACAACAACGCCGGCTTCCCCTCCAATCTCACGGGAACGACCAACGACGCGAGCACCGGCGCGTCCGGGATCAGCGCGGTCCAGGTCTCGATCAAGGACTCGAGCACGTCCAAGTGCTGGAACGGCGCGAACTTCACCACGGCGAGCTGCCCGAACTGGATCTCGGTCACCTCCGGCGGCAGCTCCAGCGGATCGGCAAACGCGAACTGGAGCTATTCCACGAGCGGCATGGGGGCGCAGCTCACCGACGGTGACATGTACACAGTGGAGGTCCGGTCGACGGATGCCACGAGCAACGGGAACCAGTCCGGGACGCTCTCGGCCGGCACATTCGCCTACGACAACTCCGCTCCGAGCTCCGCGAGCCTGTCCTCGAACGGCAACTACAACTCGGCCGGCTGGCCGGGCGCAGTCTCCGGAACGGTCTCCGACTCGGGCACCGGCGGACACGGCATCTCTTCCGTCAACGTCTCGATCCAGAAGGACAACGGCTCCTGCTGGAACGGTTCCGCCTTCAGCGCCTCCTGCCCCAACTGGGTCGCCGTCACCAGCGGCGGCAGCGCCGCGGGCTCGGCGAACGCGAACTGGTCGTACACGCTCGCCTCTTCCGCGCTCAGCGGCGGCTCCACCTACACCGTAAAAGTCCAGGCGACCGACGCGACCACGAACGGCAACACGTCGGCGACGCTCTCGGCCGGCACCTTCGACTACGACACCGCCGCGCCCTCGTCGGCGACGCTGTCGAGCAGCGGCAACTACAACTCAGGCGGCTGGCCGGGCTCGGTCTCGGGAACGGTCTCCGATTCGGGCACCGGCGGCCACGGCATCTCGGCCGTCAACGTCTCGATCCAGAAGGACAGCGGCTCCTGCTGGAACGGCTCCGGCTTCAGCGCCTCCTGCCCGAACTGGGTCTCGGTCACCTCGGGCGGCAGCGCCGCGGGCTCGGCGAACGCGAACTGGTCGTACACGCTCGCCTCTTCCGCGCTCAACGACGGCTCGACCTACACGGTGCAGGTGCAGGCGACCGACGCCACCACCAACGGCAACACGAGCGGCGCGCTCAGCGCCGGGACATTCGCATACGACACCTCGGCGCCCAACACCGCCACGCTTACCACGAACGGCAACTACAACGCCGCCGGCTGGCCCGGCTCGGTCCAGGGAACGACGAGCGACTCCGGCACCGGCGGGCACGGCATCTCCGCCGTCAACGTCTCGATCCAGAAGGACAGCGGCTCCTGCTGGAACGGCTCGTCGTTCGGCGCCTCCTGCCCCAACTGGGTCGCCGTCACCAGTGGCGGCAGCGCCGCGGGCTCGGCGAACGCGAACTGGTCGTACACGCTCGCCTCTTCCGCGCTCACCGACGGCTCGACCTACACCGTCAAGGTGCGGGCGACCGACGCCACCAGCACCGGCAATCAGAGCGGAATCCTCTCCGCGGGCACCTTCGTGTACGACACCTCGGCTCCGAACTCCGCCACGCTAAGCACGAACGGCAGCTACAACTCGGCCGGCTGGCCCGGCTCGGTCCAGGGAACGACCAGCGACTCCGGCACCGGCGGGCACGGGATCTCCGCGGTCGACGTCTCCATTCAGAAGGACGGCGGCGCCAGCGCTTGTTGGAACGGCAGCGCCTTCAACGCTTCCTGCCCGAACTGGGTCCCCGTCACCTCAGGCGGCAGCGCCGCCGGCTCGGCGAACGCGAACTGGTCGTACACGCTCGCCTCCAGCGCGCTCAGCAGCGGCTCCACGTACACCGTCAAGGTGCAGCCGACCGACGCCAGCACCAACGGCAACACGTCGGGCACACTCTCGGCAGGCTCCTTTGTCTACGACACGAGCGCCCCGAGCACCGCGAGCCTGACGACGAACGCCGTGTACAACAGCGCGGGCTTCCCGGCCGGACTGACCGGGACGACGAACGACGCTGGAACCGGAGGATCGGGAATCAGTGGCGTCAACATCTCGGTCAAGGATTTGAGCTCGAACAAGTGCTGGAACGGAGCGAACTTCACGACCGCGGGCTGTCCGAACTGGATCGCCGTCACGTCCGGCGGCAGCGCCTCCGGCTCCGCCAACGCCAACTGGAGCTACTCGACCACCGGCATGGGCGCACAACTGACGGACGGCGAGACGTACACGGTTCAGGTCCAGACCACAGACGCGACGACGACCGGCAACACGAGCGGCACGCTCACCGCAGGCACGTTCGTCTACGACAACACCGCGCCGACCACTGCGACGCTAACCACCAGCGGCAGCTACAACAACGCCGGCTGGCCGGGCGCGGTCAGCGGGACGGCCACCGACTCCGGCACGGGCGGCAACGGCATCAGCGCCGTGGACGTCTCGATCCGCGACTCGGTCTCCAATAAGTGTTGGAACGGCAGCGACTTCACGACTGCAAGCTGTCCCAGCTGGGTCGCCGTCACTTCCGGCGGAACGGCCGCCGGGGCAGCGAACGCGAACTGGAGTTACACGCTCGCCAACGGCGCACTCAGCGACGGCCACACGTACAGCGTCTCCGTCCGCGCGACCGACGCGACCACGAGCGGCAATCAGTCCGGCACCCTCAGCGTCGGCAGCTTCAAGTACGACACGACCGCGCCGGCCAGCAGCATCTCGCTCTCCTCCGGAAGCGGCGCGTACTACTCCGGCGGGACGCTCTACTACAAGGGCGACGCCGCCGGCAGTTTCACGTTCAACGATGCTCTGACGGACTCGTTTACCGGCGCCTCGTCCGTGAGCTATCCGGCGATCGCGACGAGCGGCTGGACACACGGTGCCGAGACGGTCAATACGGGCCCGAACTACACGAGCTCGTCCTTTAGCTGGTCGGCGAGCCCGAGCAACCCGAGCGGCTACCAGGTCACGGGCTCCGACGCCGCCGGCAACACGCAGCCGACGTCGATCACGTTCCAGAGCGACACGAGCGCCCCGACCGGCCAGACGTTCACGCTGACCGGAGCGAACGCGCCGTACTACACGACAGGCTCGGTGACCTTTTCGCTCGGCGACGGGAACGACGGGTCGGGCTCCGGGCTCGACCCCGCCACGCGCACCGTCACGCGCGAGACCGGAACGCTCTCGGGCGGGTCGTGCTCCGGCTTTAGCAGCGATCCCGGAACCTTCACGAGCCCCGATACGGCGGTCTCGAGCGGCCACTGCTACCGCTATACGTTCACGATCGCAGACCGCGTCGGCAACGTCTCGGCTGCGGTGACCGCAACCGCGAAGGTCGACACGCAGGCGCCGGCCAACTCGCTCGCGCCGTCCAACGTGTCGCCGGCAGGGTCGGCGTACGAGAACGGGGCGACCGTCTACTACAAAGGCGACGTCACCGGCGGCGGCTCACTCACGCTGACGAACGCCGTCGCGGATTCCGCATCCGGTCCGGCCTCTTCGGCGACCGCGGCGCTCGGCGGGACGAGCACCGGCTGGTCGCACACGCCCTCCACCGTCTCCACTCCAGCCGGCGGCCCCTACGTCTCGAACGCGTTCTCCTGGAGCCAGGGCACGTCCTCGGCCCCGACCGAGACGGTTACCGGCGCCGACGCGGCCACCAACTCCACGCAGACCACCCTCAGCTTCGCCAACGACGTCACCGCGCCGAGCGTGACCGCACCGACTGTCACCGGCGGCTACTACACCTCGTCGTCGGTGGCGGTAACGCCGAACGGCGGCACCGACTCCGGCTCCGGCCTTGCGCCCGGCTCGAGCCAGATCCAGCGCGACTCGGCCACGCTTTCGAACGGCGGCTGCACCGGCTGGTCGGGGAGCTGGACGAACGTCACGCTCGTCGGGGGCTTCGACACCGGCGTCTCGAACGGCCACTGCTACGACTACCGCGAGCAGCTGAGGGACAACGTCGGCAACGTCGGCTCCTCTGCCGCGTCCAACATCGCGAAGGTCGACACGCAGGCGCCGACCAACACGCTCACGCTCTCCTCAGTCTCCGGCGGCGCGTTCAAGTCAGGGACGACCGTCTACTACCGCGGCGTTGCCGCCGGCAGCTTCAAGATCACGAATGCTGTCGGCGATGCGGAATCCGGTCCCGCTTCGTCGGCGACCGCCCCTCTCGGCGGAACGACGACTGGCTGGTCGCACACGGCCTCGACCGTGACGACGCCGGCCGGCGGCCCGTACGAGTCGAACGCATTCAGCTGGAGCGCGGGAACGACGTCGTCGCCGACCGAGGACGTCACCGGCGCCGACGCCGCAGGCAACACGACGACCGCGTCGACCTTGACGTTCACGGACGACTCGAATGCACCCACCGGCGGCGCCCTGACCGTCAACGGAACGACGGCCACGGGCGTGGGAACCTCGAGCTACTCGACGAGCGGCAGCTTCCCGATCGACGTCCGCACCGACTACGACGAGACACAGTCCGGATCCGAGTCGGGCCTCGCGTCCTCGACGCTCACGCGGCAGAGCGCGTCCTTGACCAACGACAGCTGCGGCTCGTTCGGATCGCCGACGACGATCTCCGGCAATCCGAGCCAGACGCTCTCGACCGACTGCTACCTGTACACGCTCACCGGCACGGACAACGTCGGCAACTCCGTCTCGCTCTCGACGACGGTGATGGTCGACACCTCCTCGCCGAGCGCACCGTCGCTGAGCTTCTCGAACCTCACCGGCAATGTCTCGACGAGCGGCGGGAACATCTTCTTCCTCCAGACCGGCAGCGGCAGCTTCGACGTGACCGCCAGCTCGACGGACAGCGACACGGGAATCAGCGGTTATACATTCCCGAGCGCCGCCTCGATGGGCAGCGGCTGGGCCGTGTCGGGCAGCGGCGCGACGCGCACGTACAGCTTCACACCCGGCGCCGCTCAGCCGGGAACGAAGAGCGTGACCGCAACGAACGGCGCCGGCGCAACCGCGAGCTCGAGCTTCGGGAGCTTCTACTCGGACACGACGCCGCCGACGACGACGATTCAGTGCAACAGCGCGGCCTGCTCGAGCGGCTGGTACGCGTCACCGGTCTCGGTAACGCTGAGCGCAGACGACGGCGCCGGCTCGGGAGTCCAGGTGACGCGCTACACGACCGACGGCACGGATCCCGACCTGACCAACGGCTCGGACTACACCGGCCCGATCAGCCTCAACGCGACGACGACGGTCAAGTTTCGCTCCTACGACAACGCTGGCAACGCCGAGGGCGTCCAGTCACAGACGATCGAGGTCGACGCCACGGCGCCGACCGGGCCGACGCTGACACTCGCCGAGAATCCACCGAGCGGTGCCCAGTACGTCAACGGCAGCACGCTCTACTACCGGCCGGGCGCGAGCGGGACCTTCCGCGTCACCGCCTCGACCGACGATCCGGAGAGCGGCATCGCCTCGGTCGCCTTCCCGTCGATCTCCAACGTCAGCGGCGGCGGGACGCTCGCGAGCTCGCCGTACCGGATGGATTACACGTGGGGCGCGTCGACGGCTGACTCCGCTTCGCACGACGTCACTTCGACGAACGGCGTGGGCAACACGTCCACTGCGTCGTTCACGCTCACGCCCGACTCCACGGCACCGAGCGGCCAGACGATCACGCTCTCCGCGTCCGCTCCGTACTTCAACACCGCCTCGGTGACGTTCTCGCTCGGCGACGGATCCGACGGCGGTTCAGGACTCGACACGGGGTCGCGCACGGTCACCCGCGAGACAGCACCGCTCGTCGGCGACTCCTGCGGGACGTTCACCGCCGATCCGGGCACATTCTCGAGCCCGGACACCTCGGTCTCGAGCGGTCACTGCTACCGCTACTCGTTCACGATCGCCGACAACGTCGGCAACGTCTCCACCGCTGTGACTGCGATCGCAAAGGTCGATACCGGCGCGCCCGCAAACGCACTCTCGCTCGCCAGCATCTCCCCCGCCGGCTCCGCGTATAAGAGCGGCGCCACGGTCTTCTACAACGGCAACGTGACCGGCGGCGGCTCGTTCGCCCTCAGCAACGCCGTCTCGGATGTGGAAACCAGTCCTGCCTCGTCGGCGACCGCCGCCCTGGGCGGCACGAGCACGGGCTGGACGCACACCACGTCCACCGTCTCGACACCAGCCGGCGGCCCGTACCTCTCCAACACGTTCTCGTGGGCGCAAGGCACCTCGTCCGCGCCGACTGAAGCGGTCACCGGCGCCGATCTCGCCGGCAACACCACGCAGAGCGCGCTCACGTTCACGAACGACGTCACGGCTCCGTCGGTGACCGCGCCGGGCGTGACCGCCGGCTACTACAACACGCTCTCGGTTCCGGTAACGCCGAGCGGCGGCAGCGATTCCGGTTCCGGCGTCGCACCCGGCTCCTCGCAAATCCAGCGCGACGTCGCAAACCTCGCAAACGGGACGTGCGGCTCGTTCTCCGGTACGTGGACGAACGTCAGCCTCGTCGCCGGCGCAGACCCGACCGTCACGAGCGGCCACTGCTACGAGTACCGCGAGCAGCTGACCGACAATGTCGGCAACGTCGGCTCTTCGGGCGCGTCGAACGTCGCGGAGGTCGACTCGAATCCGCCGACCAATTCGCTCACGCTCTCCGGGATCATTCCGGCGGGAAGCTCGTACAAGAGCGGCTCGACGGTCTACTACAACGGCAACGTCTCCGGCGGTGGCTCGTTCACGCTCACCAACGCCGTCTCGGACGCCGAATCCGGGCCGGCGTCGTCCGCGACGGCCGCGCTCGGCGGCTCGAGCAGCGGCTGGTCGCACACCGCGTCGACTGTCTCCTCCCCCGCAGGTGGTCCCTACGTCTCGAACTCCTTCTCCTGGTCGCAGGGCACCTCGTCGTCGCCGACCGAAACGGTGACCGGCGCCGACGCCGCGGGCAACACGACGCAGACCACGCTCACGTTCACGAACGACGTCACGGCTCCGAGCGTGACGGCGCCGACCGTGAACCCCGGCTTCTATGCGACGACCTCGGTACCGGTCACGGCGAACGGCGGAACGGATTCCGGTTCGGGCATCGCCTCGACTCAGGTCCAGCGTGACTCGGCCGCGCTCGCGAACGGCTCGTGCGGCAGCTTCTCCGGCAGCTGGACGAACGTCACGCTCACGAACGGAACCGACACGACCGTCGCGAGCGGCAGCTGCTACGAGTACCGCGAGCAGGACATGGACAACGTCGGCAACGTGGGCTCGTCTGCGGCGTCGAACGTCGCCATGGTCGACACCGGCGCTCCGGCTAACGCACTCACGCTCTCCGGGATTAGCCCGGCTGGCTCCGCCTTCAAGCCGAGCAGCGGCACCTTCATGGGGACGGTCTACTTCAACGGCAACGTGACCGGCGGCGGATCGTTTGCGCTGTCGAACGCGCTCACCGACGCGCTGTCAGGCCCGGCCTCCTCGACCACGAGCTCCGTCGCGCAGGGTGCTGCGCCGACGGCAGCGGCTGCGGCTCCGGCCGGGGTTCCGGCAGGCTCGTACTCCTACATCTACGTCGTCAACTCGGGCGGCGCGTCGACAGCGAGCCCGGCGTCCGCCGCGGTGACGACGACGGCGGCGAACGGGACGGTCACCGTGTCGGGCGTGCCGATCGGCGCAGACCTGTATAGGCAGAAGTCGAACGCCGGCGCGCCGAACGGCCAGTGGATCCTGATCGCGAGCAATGTTGCGAGCTCGCCGTACGTGGACACGAGCTCCGCGACGTCCGGAACGGCGCTCCCGCAATCCGACAACCGCATTCCGGGCGGCAGCGGCGTAGCGGGCCCAACGGGCTGGGTCGACTTCACACCCGGCGCCAGCCTCGCGAGCAACGCGACCGACTCGTCGTACTCGGCGACTCAGCCGGCCCCAACCGTCTGCACCGGGTGGATCGTCGACGGCGCGGGCGGCGTCACGTTCCCGGCCGGCCCGTGGACGATTCAGGCACGAGTCAAGTCCGGCGCCATCGCGACCGGTCGCGCGTTCCTGACGGCGGCGGTCTATGTCACCGATTCGAGCGGCAACATCGTGTCGACGGTCTTCGGGCCGACCGACGGGACGCAGCAGATCCAGAACATCAACGCCGGCATCTACGCAACTGTTCAGGCGACGACGAGCTCGTCCACCTCGCTCGCGGCGGATCGACACCTGTGCGTGATGTTCTGGCGCCATCAGACGATTGGCTATCCGAGCACGAGCGCGGCACGCTGGGTCTCGCTCGTCGCTTACGACCCGAGCAACGCCATCACCCAGCACCCGGCGCCGAGCCCGACCGGCAACTACGGCGGCACGCTCTACCTCGACGGCGGCACGTCCTCGGTCGCGAGCGGCAGCTACCAGATCACAACGACCGCGGGCCCGTTCAGCACCGGTTGGTCGCACACCATCTCGACCGTTTCCGGACCGAGCGGCGGCCCGTACGTCTCGAATGCGTTCTCGTGGACGCAGGGGACGAGCAGCGCTCGGACGGTCGTGGCGACGGGAATG
>JBKPJA010000139.1:0-9116 GCA_046730515.1 Actinomycetota bacterium
GACTGCGACGGAGACCGGCCCTTCGGTTCCGGGCGTGAACGACGAGAGCAGGCTGCCGGTGTCGTCGAAGACCTTCACGACGTTCGTCGCCGCGACGACGATCTCCGGCTTGGCGCCGAGTAGGTTCCCTGCTGCGATGGAAGCGTGAGGAAGTCCCGTTGCAAACGAAGCACGCTCGACCACGCCGTCACCGCGGATGGAGAAGACGCGCACGGTTCCATCCGACTCGGCGTCGGCGATCACCTGTTCCCTGCCGGTGCCGAAGAAGTCGGCCGCGGCCACAGAGAGCCCGCCCAGGTCACTCGGATCCGCTCCGAGGAAGGACGCGACGGTCGCTCCGTCTGTTCCGAAGACGTTGACGAGCGGCGGGGCGCCGGGGCCCGGCGCCGCGATCAGCGCGGGGTCTGCACTTAAGGTCAGATCGCCTGCACCGACTCGCACGCCGCCCGGAGTCGACGAAGGAAACGGCTCGAACGAGCGATGCTCGCGAGCGCCGAATGCACTCAAAACAAGATAGGCGCCGATCCCCTGATTCGCGTCGTGCCACCGCTGCGCGACGCTGCAGTCCTCTCGTCCGTCGCCGTACGCGAACACCACCGGCTTGCCGTCGACGTGGAGGTACGCAGGCGCGTTGAAGTACCGCTGCTTCAGGTACAGCAGCTCGCTGTGGATTTGCGCGGAGCTGGGGTCGCCGTAACCCTCCGGCTCGTAGTAGACGCCCCACCGCACCGGCGTCTGCCGTGCGAGCGCAAGCGCGAGCGGAAAGCGGGAATCGGTCTGCGACCCCTGACCCCACCAGCTGGAGATCGCGGCCGAGATGTGGGCGTAGCGCAGCGCGGCGATCTGGCTCCGCAGCACCGCCGGATTGCCCGAGTCGTAGAACCCGAGCGTCGGATGGTAGAGCGTGAACGGATCGATCTCGTCCTGATTCCACGCTTCCGGAAACCAGCCGTAGTAGAACGTCGCGCGGATCGGGAACGAGAGTCGGCTGCGGTTCGGCTGCGGTCCCTGCACTTGGTCGACGCGTCCATTCGGATGAAGCACGAAGCGAAGCTGGAGGTCCGTAGCGCGGAGGACGTCGTGCGCACGGCCGTCGAAACGGAATGCTCGGCCGACCACGTGCAACGACTTGGCGGACTTTTTCGTGAACGTGACATCGAACTCCGGCCGGTCCGGCTGCGTGCGGTCCACGAGCGGCAGTTGATGACCGACGAGGTACGCCCGCGCCTGCGCGAGTGTCCAATGCGTCGTCGCCTTGCCACCGACGAGGACCGCAACGGCGGCAGTGATCGCCGCTGCGATGTTCACGTTGGTTGTGGCAGCTCGACGGTGCAGATCTGTTCGGCCGGTCCGGTGAGCCGCGCGTGCCCGTCCTGATCCAGCTCGACCAGCAGCTCGCCGCCTGGGAGGCGCACTCGGACCGGGCTCGCACACCACCCGTGCGCAACGGCGGCTGCTGCCGCCGCGACGGCGCTCGTGCCCGACGAGAGGGTCTCCCCCGCTCCGCGCTCCCAGACACCAACTGTGAGCTCGTGCTCTCCGTCCACTCGGACGAGCTGGACGTTCGTTCGCTCCGGGAAGCGCGAGTCGCGCTCGACCCGCGGGCCCAGTCTGCGCAGTTCTCCGCGCTCGGGCTCGCGACGGATCACCGCGTGTGGGTTGCCCACGGAGACCGGCGTGAACTCGACGTGTTCCGCGCCGATATTCAATGTCTCCATCGCGCCGACCTCGACGGTACCCACGTCGAGGACGATCTGGCCGTCACGGAGCTCTGCCTCGGCGGTTCGGCCCGCGAGGCGGACGGTGAGCCGGTCGCTGCCGCTCCTTCGCGCGAGCCACGCGGCGACGATCCGTGCGCCGTTGCCGGACAGCTCGGCGGTGGATCCGTCGGGATTCCAGATGCGCACGTCGGCCGTCGCGCCCTCAAGCGCGGTGATCTCGAGAAGACCGTCCGAGCCCACGCCGTAGTGGTAGTCGCACAAGCGGCGCACCGTGCTCGGCGTCAGGGGCGCCGACAGCTCACCCGGCTCGACCAGCAGGTAGTCGTTGCCGAGCGCTTGCCACTTCGACAATCTCATCGGCGATCTCGTCGGGGGGACGATCTGCGGTGACGGTAACAAGGCCGGGAATCCGCCGCATCCACTTCCGCTGGTAGGCCGCATAGCGGCGAGTCCGGACGATCAACGCCTCGACCGCCTGCTCACGAGGCAACTCCCCGATCTCGCGGAGCCCGAGTGCGTGGCTGACCGTCGCAGACGGGCCGGCCGCAAGTGCTCGCCGAACCTCCTCCTCGACACCGTCGGCGAACATGCCGCGCGCCCGCGCCTCAATGCGTTGAGCGAGCACTTCCCGCGGGACGTCGAGCCCGAAGACGATCGCCGGGCGACGAGTGTCATCCGTCCACAGCCGCTCCGCGGACCGCAGCGAGGAGCCGAGCTCGGTGAGCTCCAGCGCGCGCACGACTCGGCGCCGATCGTTCCGATGCAACCGTGCCGCCGCAACCGGATCGCGTTTTGCCAGCACCGCGTGTGAGCGCTCGCCGCCGAGCCGGTCGTAGATGCGCTCCCAGCGGGCGCGGCGCTCGGCTCCTGGTGCCGGCGGGACGTCGAGGTCGGCGAGCGCCGCGCGCAGGTAGAGGCCGGTTCCGCCGGCAACCACCGGCGTGCGGCCACTGGCGAGCAGGTCGTCGATCGCGGCGTGCGCGAGCTCCGCGTACTCGGCGACCGACCCCTCGTGCGCGAGGGGCCAGATGCCGACGAGCCGCGTCGGCCGGTCGGGCTGCGCGGTCAGGATCGGCAGGCCGCGGTAGGCCTGCATCGAGTCGGCGGAGACGACCTCGCCGCCGAGGCGGTCCGCGACGCGCTCGGCGACCGCAGTCTTCCCGGAGGCCGTCGGGCCGAAGATCGCGAGGACCGAGTTAATGAACGTGAGGTGCGGCAACCACATCCTCGTCGACCGAGGTCCACGCCTCTGGCGTGAAGGCGAGATTCTCTTCGTCCGGATGCAGAGTGCGATGCTCTTCGAACCAGGCGACTGCCCACGGGATGCCTTCGCTCAACGATGTTCGCGGCGCGTAACCGAGTAGCTGACGTGCCTTCGCCGTGTCTGCGACGTAGTGCGTCACTTCTCCCAGCAACGGCGGCGCCAGCGTGATCTTGGGTTCGGTTTTGAGGGTTTGGGCGATGAGCTCGGCAGCGCGAACGAGCGTGTTCCCTTCGCCGTACGCGAGATTGATGGTCTCGTTGACCACCTGTCCTTCGGCGAGCGCCTCAATCCCGCGGGTGATGCCGTTGACGCAGTCGTCGACATAGGTGAAGTCGAGCGTCTTCTCGGCTCCGAACACGGTGACCGGCTCGTCGCGGCGCATCTTGTGAATGAACAGCGGAATCACGCGAACCATCCGCGCGAGGTCGTTGTCGAAGCGACCGTAGACGTTCGAGAAGCGAAACACGAGATATCGGAGGCCGTAACATCGTGCGTAGGAGTAGATCATCGCCTCACACGAAATCTTCGACGCCGAGTACGTACTCTCTGTGAAGGCGAAGTCTGCTTGCGACTCCTGGGTAGAGAAGCGGTGCACGTCGCCGTACACCTCGCGGCTCGACGAGAACACGATCGGCAGTCCCTGCTGGCGGCAGAACTCGAGCACGTTGAACGTCATCACGGCGTTCTCGAGCGCGCGGTGCGGCTGGCGAACGAGCTGGTGCACCTTCGCGTGCGCGGCGAGGTGGACGACGAGGTCGACCTCCGGATACTCGACGCCGCCGATTCCGTCCGGGAACGAGGGATAGTGCCCGGAGAGGTCCTGCAGCAAGTAACGGAAATCGTCGGTCCAGGTGTTCAGTCGCTTGTCGACGCCGAAGACGTCGTGGCCGTCAGTCTGGAGCCGCAGCGCAAGGTTCGTTCCGATCTGACCGGACGAGCCGGTGACGAGGATTCTCATGCGGCGACGTGGACCGCCTGCGCGCCGCGCAGCGTCGTCGACGTGGCGTCATCGATCCGCACCTCGACGAGCTCTCCCGGTTGTGCGCTGCCCGAGAAGTTGACCGTGGTGTTGCGCCGCGTTCTGCCGCGCAGCAGCGTCGGGTCGGTGCGGCTCGGGCCTTCCACGAGGACCTCTTCCACTCCGCCAACACGCTCGAGGTTCTGCTCGTTTGCGATGCGCTGAACGACCTCGACGAGGCGCTCGATGCGGTCGCGTTTCACGTCGTCGGGAATCTGGTCGGGCATCGCCGCGGCTTCTGTGCCCGCACGCGGCGAGTAGACGAACGTGAACGCCGAGTCGTAGCGAACCTCTTCCACGACCTCGAGCGTCTCCCGGAACTCGTCCTCCGTCTCTCCGGGAAAGCCGACGATGATGTCGGTCGTCAGCGCGAGGTCGGGAATCGCGGAGCGTAGCTCGTAGACGAGTCGCAGGTACCGCTCAGGCGAGTAAGTGCGGCGCATCGCCTTCAGGATGCGGGTCGAGCCGGACTGCAGCGGCAGATGTGCGTGCTCGCACACGGACTCGCACTCCGCCATCGCCGCGATCACCGGTGCGCGGAAATCCTTCGGATGCGGGCTCGTGAAGCGGATGCGCGCGAGTCCTTCGACCACGTCACATGCGCGTAGCAGCTCGCCGAAGTCCGTGCGGAGGTCCGGTAGGAGATCGCGTCCCCACGAGTTGACGTTCTGGCCGAGCAGCGTGATCTCGCGCACGCCGTCCGTGGCGAGCCGCGTCACTTCGGCGACGATCTCACCCGGTCGCCGCGACACTTCGCGCCCGCGCACGGCCGGGACGATGCAATATGCGCACTTCGAGTTACAGCCCATCGAGATCTGCACCCAGGCCTGGAAGCGGCGCTCGCGGTGCATCGGCAGCTCGCCGGCAAACGTGCGCTCGACGATCCCGAAGCGGCCGCGTGGGACGCCGAACCCTCCGGCGCCCACCCACTCGGCGAGATGCGGGATCGAGCCCGGGCCGAACGCGACGTCGACGTCCGGGTACAGCTCGAACAGGCGCTCGCGTTGCGCCTCCGCGTAGCAGCCGCCGACGGCGATGATCGTGTCCGGGTTCGCGCGCTTCTGCGCCGCCGCGTCGCCGAGATAGGCGGCGAACTTCGTGTCCGGCTTCTCGCGGATCGTGCACGTGTTGAAGACGAGCACGTCTGCCTCCTCGCGCGAAGGCGCCTCGCCGAGCCCGAGCTCCTCGAGCATGCCCTTGATCCGCTCGGAGTCGTGGGCGTTCATCTGGCAGCCGAAGGTGGTGACGTGGTAGCGGCGCATCAGGGGAGAAGGGTAGCCGCCTCGGTGCCCCGTCTTTGTCAGCTCGCCGATCACAGGGGTGCAGCTGCGCTCACGCAGCGTGATTCATGTCGCGCGTCGCGTTGCGGGCGACGTCGACGGCGCGGCTCTCCCGGATCACCGTCACCTTCACCTGCCCCGGATACTCGAGCTGGTCCTCGATGTCGCGGGCGATCTCGTGCGAAAGCAGCACGGCCGCGTCGTCGTCGACCTCACCGGGCCTGACGATAACGCGAATCTCACGACCGGCCTGGAGCGCGTAGACCTTCTCGACGCCCGGCTTCTGCGCCGCGAGCTCCTCGAGCGCCTCGAGTCGCTTGATGTAGTGCTCGAGGCTCTCGCCCCGCGCGCCCGGGCGCGACGCGGAGATCGCATCCGCCGCGATCAGCAGCACGGCCTCGACCGTCTGCGGCTCGACCTCGTAGTGATGCGCCTCGATGGCGTGCACGACGTGCTGCGTCTCGCCGTAGCGGCGTGCGAGCTGCGCGGAGATCGATGCATGCGAGCCGTCGATCTCGTGCGTCATCGCCTTGCCGAGGTCGTGCAACAAGGCGGCGCGCTTCGTCACCTTCACGGAAGCGCCGACCTCCGCCGCCATGATACCGCTCAGATGGACGACCTCGAGCGTGTGCTTGAGGACGTTCTGCCCGTAGCTCGTCCGGTAGCGCAGCCGGCCGATGATCTTCACGAGCTCCTCGTGGAAGTCGCCGCAGTTCGCCTCGAAAACAGCCTGCTCGCCGGCGTGCAGCATCTGCTCTTCGATCTCCGCCTTCGACTGGTAGTACGTGTCCTCGATGCGCGCGGGATGGATGCGCCCATCCTCGATCAGCTTCGTCAGCGTCTGTCTCGCGATCTCACGGCGGATGCCGTCGAAGGACGAGAGCACAACCGCGTTCGGCGTGTCGTCGATGATGAAGTCGACGCCGGTCAAGTGTTCGAGGGTTCGGATGTTGCGTCCCTCTCGCCCGATGATTCGTCCCTTCATGTCGTCCGACGGCAGCTCGACGACCGAAACCGTCGTCTCCGCCGCGTGACTCGCCGCGACACGCTGCAGCGCGTCGGCGACGAGATTGCGCGCCCGGCGCTTCGCTTCGACCCGCGCCTCCTCTTCCATCTGACGTACGTACCGTGCGAGCTCGTGCCGGATCAGGTCCTCTGATCGCTCGAGCAGGTGCTGCTTCGCCTCGTTGACGGTCATCCCGGAGATTCGTTCGAGCTCGGCGAGCTGCAGCTCCCTCGCGCGGTCTTGCTCCTCCTCGTGCTTGTTCAGCTGTGACTCGCGGGTGGTGAGCCCCCGTTCCCGGTCGGTGAGCTCGGTGAGCTTGTGGTCAATCTCCTCTTCCTTCGCGAGCACCCGCTCTTCGACCTTGACAATTCGCGAACGGTGCTCGGAAACTTCCGCGTCGATCTCGGCGCGCAAGCGGACCGCCTCCTCGCGCGCGCCGATCTCCGCCTCTCGCTGTAACGCGTCCGCTTCACGCGTCGCGTCCTCGACGAGCTGATGTCGCAGGCGGCGCGCCTGGCCCAGACGCGACTTCTCGAGGAAGCCCGCGGCGATCACTCCGACGATCCCCCCAACCAACAGGCCGATCAGTATCCCGATGGCGATCAGCACGTTCCGCTCCTGGTCGATTGTGCGCGGAGCTACCGCGACCGCACCCAGCGTGGGCCGGCGAACGGGCTGTCCCGAATCGGTGTTGCGAGCCGAGCCGACCTCGGCTCGTGAAAGCGGAAGGCTAGAACGCCGCTGTCAGAAGCCTCTCGTCGTCGGCGGATCGGTTGATGGACATTGGTTCAGGTGTCGTTGCGATTCGGAAGAAGCCGTTATGCAGGCAGAACGTCGGATGGGGCCCCTGCATCCTACCGCCGCTCAGGGGTCGTTGGCAAAAACGGCGCCGCAGGCCGCCTCGACGGTCTCGGGACTGAAGCCTTTCGCTGTCAGAGCCCGAGCTGTTCGAAGGCTGAGCCCGCGTCGAAGGACGATCGCTTTTGCCCGCTCCGCTTCCGGAACGAGCTCGCCGACGGCCTTGTCCGCCGGGTCTGAGTCGAAGCCGCGCCGCTCGAGGTCCGCGCGGATCGCGCCATCGCCGTAGCCCCGTTCGGCGAGGGCCTTCGCCCGCGAGACCGCGGCGCGCCGGTCATCGAGCAGGCCGGAGCGCTCGAGGATGCTCACGGCTTCCGCGCGCACCAGCGGCGCAACGCCGCGGCGCGAGAGCCTCTCGTCGAGCACGCGCGCGGACTGGTCTGCGGCCGTGAGGACCCGCGTCGCGACCGTGATCGCCTCCGACCTCCTGAGCTCTCGGCCCAGGGCGCGCAACGTGGCGCGGTCGAGCGTGGAGCCGACCCGTAGTCGCGTCTGCACAACGACCTCTGCCGGGACCGTTCGCCACGCCTCGCCATCGACCTCGACGGCCACGCGGTTGCGTCCGGCGCCTCGCAGCGCCGTGACCGTCGGCGCCACGCCGCTAAGCCTTCGCGGCTTCCTCTTCCTGTGGAGCGGCCGCACCGTTCGGCGATGCACCATCGAGCGCAGGCAGCAGTCGCGCCGACGCGATCTGCTCGGGACCGAGCTCGGTCTGGAGGCGTGCGAGCATCGCCTGGCAGACATCCGGATGCTCCCGTAGGAACGCGGTCGCGTTCTGCCGCCCTTGGCCGAGCCGTTCGTCCGCGAACGAGAAGTACGAGCCGGACTTCTGCACGATCTTCCGCTCGAGCGCAGCGTCTAGCACCGTGCCTTCCCACGAGATGCCGGAGCCGTAGATGATGTCGAACTCCGCTTGCTTGAACGGCGGCGCACACTTGTTCTTCACGACCTTGACGCGCACCCGGTTGCCGATCGCCTCGACGCCTTCCTTCAGCGTCTCGATGCGACGGATGTCGAGCCGCACCGACGCGTAGAACTTCAGCGCACGTCCACCCGGCGTCGTCTCCGGATTGCCGAACATGACGCCGATCTTCTCGCGCAGCTGGTTCGTGAAGATGCAGATCGTGTCGGTGCGGTTGAGCGTGCCGGCGAGCTTGCGCAGAGCCTGCGACATCAGCCGCGCCTGCAGGCCGACGTGCGAGTCGCCCATCTCCCCTTCGATCTCCGCCTTCGGCGTCAACGCGGCGACGGAGTCGACCGCGACGATGTCGAGCGCGCCGGAGCGAATCAGCAGCTCCGCGATCTCGAGCGCCTGCTCGCCTGTGTCGGGCTGCGACACGAGCAGGTCGTCGATGTTGACGCCGATGCGCTTCGCGTACGAGGGATCCATCGCGTGCTCGGCGTCGATGAACGCGCAGATGCCGCCTCGCCGCTGCGCCTCGGCGATCGCGTGGTAGACGAGCGTCGTCTTCCCCGAAGCCTCGGGGCCGAAGATCTCGACGATGCGTCCACGAGGCAGCCCCCCGATGCCGAGCGCGAGATCGAGTGCGAGCGAGCCCGTCGAGACGGCGCCGACCGAGACCGCCGCTTGGTCGCTCATCCGCATCACCGAGCCTTTGCCGAACTGCCGCTCGATCTGATTGAGGGCGACGTCGAGAGCCTGCTCGCGATCCACGTGGATCAACCTCCTAGGGCAAACGATTGGACGACTTCGTACTGCGCCCCGCCGGGGCGCAGCCGAGATAGGTAAACAGCTGCGTCGGACGGACTGAACGGCCCGAGCTCGGGGAGCGGCGGATCGAGGCGCGGTCGCTGCCGGAAGCGGACGACCGTGAGGTGCGGCAGCCAGTGCCGCTGCTCCCGCCCGTAGGCCCCAATCGCCTCCAGCCTGCCGTGGAGATCCTCTGCGAGCCGGCTCGCCGCGCCGCCCTCGTCCGAGAGCACGAGCATGCCGACGCTGCGTGTCTCC
>JBKPJA010000140.1:0-7701 GCA_046730515.1 Actinomycetota bacterium
TCGCAACGCCCGATTAAGGCGTCTGTGGGCGAGCGATGTCCGAAGCCGTTCGGAGCGGTTGCTGCCCCTCCGGCGAGATCGCCCGCGGCGAGGATGGGGCGAACCGCAAGACGAAGTCGAGCGCCGTTTGGGCCACCTCACGCCAGCCGTGGTCGATCGTGAGGGAGTGGCCTCGGTTCGCGATCTTCACGATCTCCGTCACGGCGGGGTTGCGCCTCTGCCGCTTGTAGGCGGCGTTCGCGATCGCCCACGGGACCGTGTGGTCTTTCTCGCCGTCGATGATCAGCAGAGGGCCGCGGGCGGGGTTCTTCGTGTTTACTTTCGCCTCGGTCCACGGGTTGAGGTTCGCGTTGCCCATCTGCGCGAGGGCGATCCCGGAGCCGGCGACATGGAAGGTGTCGTAGAGCTGCTTCGCTTCCTTCTCGTCCAGCGCGTTCGCCCAGCCGTACTTGAACTGGTCGAAGGTGAGCGTGATCGCGCGGCCGCGCGTGCGCGGGTTGACCAGGAACGGGCCCACCCCCTTGAGCACCGAGGCCGGGAGAGGCAGCACGCCGCGGAAGACTCCCGGGTCGATCGCGACCGTCGCCGCCGAGAGGCCGCGGCCCGCGAGCATCTGGGCCAGCAGGCCCCCGGTCGAGTGCCCGATCACCGCCGGTTTCTTGTCCAAGGCCTTGATAATCTCGGTGGTGTGGTCGGCGACCTGCTTCAAGGTCTTGCTCGCGAGGACCTCCGGCTCCGCCCGGGCCCCTTCAATCGTTTCGGGATCATCCGGCCAGTCCGGCGTCAGCGGCGCGTAGCCGGCCTGCTCGAAGACGTCCGCCCAGTTGGCCCAGCTGCTCGGCAGCAGCCACAGACCGTGGATGAAGACAACCGGGGTCTTGCCAGAGGCGTTGGCCGCCTCGATCTCCCGGTTCTCCCGCTCGGAAATTGACGTCATAACGAACTCCTCTCCGGTCGAGTGAAAGGCGCCGACCTATGGAAGTGATTGGGTCGCAGCTGCCGACCGCGCGACGCTCGGCTCGGTTCGTGGTTTGACTTCGATCAGGTTCCCTACGTCACGCACTCCTTTGAGGTGATGGACTGCTCTCTCGGCGTCGTCTCGCTGAGATGCCAGCTCGACTTGGCCATGCAGGATGACGCGTCCGTCACTGACTTGCGCTGCGACCGAGTCGGGGATCGGTGTTCTCCAGCTTCGTAGATGCGCGATCTCTTCGGCGATCTCGTCATCGGCACGCTCGTGTAAAGACGGCGATTCGACTTCGATGTCGTCGGCAAGTGCTCGCACCGCGTCGACGCGCTCGGCAGCTCGCACGGCTTCGTGCTTCTCGTGGATCGTCGCGACGTGGCCGGCGAGGGTGATCGCCCCGTCAACGGCGGTCACCGAGATGTGCTTCGCCGCGATCTCTGAGTCGCGTTCCAGTTCGGTCACGACTGCGTCTCGAAGGGTCTTGTCGCTGATCATCGGCTTCATTGGTTCACTCCTTGGACGTCTTGGCCATGTGCGAGCGTCGTTGCGATCGTGCTCATGACACGTATCCCTTCCGAAAGGCGGGTTGCGCGGCCGGGGTCCGTCCAATCGCGCCACCTTGGCCTTGCCAGCTGCGAACGATTGCCCGGATGAGCAGGTAGGGCACGTAGACGATCGCGAATGCGAGTGCCGGCAGCGCGACGAGCGAGACGATGATCAGTGCGATCAGCCCGAGCCACGGAAGCGACAGGAGAACGACCGCCCCGACGAGGACGAACGGCGTCAACTTGTAGAAGTAGCTCAGCATGACTTCTCCTCCCTGATCGGCGTGGGTGCGTTTGTCATGGCGGGAGGATCACCCGGCGCGGGCTGCACTCGCATCCGCCGAGGCGCCAGTGCGACTCGCTAGTCGAGGTTAGGCGGAGCTGAGGCGGCTGGCAGGCAGGCGGCCCAGCTGGCTCCGCGAGGTGATTTCGAGCTTCTGGAAGACCTTGCGCAGGTGGTATTGCACCGTGCGGGGGCTGATGAAAAGTTGGGCCCCGATCTCGGGGTTGGAGAGGCCATCGCGGGCGAGCCGAGCGATGTGTGCCTCCTGGGGCGTCAGCACGCCGCGCGCGTCGTCGGTGCGGCTCCGCACGGTCTCGCCTGTGGCCAGGAGCTCGTGACCGGCACGCTCGGCAAAGCCCTCGCCCCCGATGCCGCTGAAGATCTCGTGGGCGAATCGGAGTTGTTCACGCGCGTCGACCCGACGGTTCTCGCGACGCAGCCATTCGCCGTAGAGGAGCCGGGCGCGGGCGAGGTGGACCACGCCGCGGCTACGCGCGAGCCGCTCGACCGCCTCGCGGTAGAGGAGCTCCGCCTGCTCTCCCTCGCTCAGCAACGCGCGCGAGGCCGCCTCGATGCCGAGCGCCCAATCCGTGCCGCTCGCGCGCGTGCGTTCGCTCAGCCGGTCGAGCGCAACGGCGGCGTCGTCGCGTTGTCCGAGGTGAATGCCAGCCTCGATCAGCTCGACGAGGGCCCATCCGTACGCGATCACATCCTCGTATTCGCATGCCCGTTGCGCGGCCGCGAGCGCCTCTCCGTAGCGGCCGTGGCCGTTGTGCAGCAGGGCGGTCATCCACAGGAGCAGGCCGAGCGACAAGCCCTCGCCCCGCGCCATCACGCTGGGCATTGATTCGTCGGCGATCGCCTGCATCCGCGCCTCATCGCCGCGCCACGCCGCCAGCATCAACGCCGCATAGTGGAGCGGAGGGATCCCGGTCGCGTGCGTGATCGCATTGACCTCGTCGATCAGCTCGGAGGCTTTGTCGACGGCCCCAGAATGCACGTCGAGCGCGGCAAGGAAGTTGGCCATGCCCGCGAGCATCGTGAGCGCGCCGGTGTCGCGCGCGACGCGCACCCCCTGCGCGGCAAGCTCATGCCAGAGCTCGTCGTCCCAGAGATCCTGAGACAGGCGACACGCCAGCCACACCCAGCGGACGTCGCCAGCGGTCGACCCCTCCACCTCACGGAACGCGTCGAGTGCCTTGCGGAGCGGCGGTAGACCGGCCGAGTAGCCCTCGGTGAATCTCGCCACCAGGCCGTCGAGGAGCAGGTCGATCGCGCGTGGCGGCTGCGGTGCCGCCGGCGCAGCCCGAGCTGCCTCGGCAGCTTCCCGGACGCTTGGATGGTCGCCGAAGCGACCGGCGAACATCGCCGCCGCGATCGCCTCGAGATGTGTCTCCCGAGCCATCGCAGCATCGAGTGGTTCGAGGCGCCGGGCGGCCTCGAGCAGCAGGGACGGAGCGTCGCTCCCGCGAGTGCGGGCGAATGCGATCTCCGCGCGCAGGCGCTCCAAGCGGGCGCGCTGAAGCTCGTCGAGCGGGGCGAGCTCCGCCGTTGCCAGCAGTTCGAGCGCCGCGTCCGATGCGGCAGCGTCGAATTTGGCCTGCGCGGCAGCCAGGGCCCGCCTGCCCCTCGCCGCCGGATCGGGGGTCAGCTCTGTCGCGTGGGCCAGGAAGGCCGCAGCAGCCGCAGCGCCCCCACGGGCCTGCGCCCGGTCCGCCGAGCGCTCGAGCTCGGCGGCCACCTCCTCGTCAACACCCACCGCCGCGCGAGCTCGATGCCACGCTCGGCGGTCGGGATCGGTATCCCGATCGGTCACCTCTGCCAACGCCCGATGCGCAGCTCGCCGCTCGGAAAGGGTCGCCGCGCGGTAGATCGCGGATCGCACCAGTGGATGCCAAAATCGGACACGGGTTCCGACCTCCACCAGCTGTGCGTCTTCTGCCGGGGCGAGCGAGCTCCCCTCGATGCCGAGCCCGTAAGCCGCGCGCCACACGAGCGTCGCATCACCGATCGGCTCGGCCGCCGCCAGCAACAGCAGTCGCTGGGTTGCCTCCGGCAGCTCGCCGGCGCGCTGGAGATAGTGATCCTCGAGGTGGCGCGGGAGGTCTGTAGCCGGGAGAAGCTCGAAACCGCCTGCCAGCTCCGCTGCGTTCATGGTCCGCGGCAGATCGAGCAGAGCGAGCGGGTTGCCGTGAGTTTCCGCGACGATGCGGTCGCGAACGCGCTCGTCGAGCCGGCCAGGCACGGCTCTCATGAGCAGTGTGCGCGCATCGTCCTCAGCCAGCCCATGCAGCAGGAGCTCGGGCAGTCCGTCGAAGTCGTGCCGAGTGTTCGGCTCGCGCACGGTGACCAAGATCGCCACCGATTCCGCCAGCAGCCGACGAGCGACAAAGCCGAGGATCAGTCCCGAGGCGACGTCCAGCCATTGGGAGTCCTCCACGAGGCAGAGGAGCGGCCGCTCCTCTGCCTCGGCAGATAACAGGCCGAGCACGGCGAGACCTAGCAAGAACCGGTCCGGGGCGGGACCGGACGCGAGGCCCAACGCGACCTTCAACGCGTCCTGCTGCGGCTGCGGCAGCGCACCGAGCTGGTCGAGCGCGGGCGTGCAGAGCTGATGGATCCCGGCGAACGGCAGCTCCATCTCCGCCTCGACGCCGGTGACCTGCGCCATGCGAAATCCCGTGGCCTGATCAGCGGTGTACCTGAGCAGCGCCGTCTTTCCGATGCCCGCCTCGCCACGGATGACCAGAACGGCGCTCTGCCCCTCGCGCGCGTGTGCCAGCAGCCGGTCGAGTACTTCGCGCTCGTTCGTCCGGTCAAGAAACCCGGACGCAAGCGTGGTGGCCATCTCGCAGGCAACGCTAGCCGATGCGACGCTAGCTGCCGCAACTGGCAGAATCCGGTCGAAGGAGTGATGCGGGCACCGATGCGGCTCTTGGCCACGGGGGGAACGGGCGTACTTGGCCGCTCGCTGCGGCCACTCGCGGAGACCGCCGGCCATGAGCTCGAGATGCCCGGACACGAGGAGCTCGATCTCTTCGACCCCTCCGCAGTCGCCGCCGCCGTGCGCGACGTCGACGGTGTCCTGCACCTCGCGACCCGAATCCGCCCACTCGAGCAGCTCTCGGATCCGGACGCGTGGCGCGAGAACGATCGGCTTCGCGCGGACGCATCGAAGCTCCTCGTCGACGCGGCGATCGCGGGCAATGTGGAGGTGTACGTCCAGCCCACCGTCGCGTTCGTCTACCCACCGGACGGCTCGGTGTCCGAGGACACGCCGGTCCGCGAGGTCGCGCCGATCCTGCGCTCTGCGCTCGCCGCCGAGCAGCAGGCCGAACGCTTCGCGCGCGCCGGCGGACGCGGCATCGTCCTGCGACTGGGGCTGCTCGACGGCCCCGGCACCGGCGACTACGGGCCGCTTGCCGAGTTCGGCGCCACGCTGCACGTCTCCGACGCCGGGCGCGCGCTCCTCTCGGCGCTGTCGCTGCCGAGCGGCATCTACAACGTCTGCCGTGACGGAGAGCGTGTCTCGGCCGAGCGCTTCACCCGCCTCGCCGGGTGGCATGCGGAGCTGTGACATGACCGCCTCACAGACCGCAGAGCTCGATAGCCGCTGCGACCTGCTGCGCTCGCTGCATCGCCCCGGTGACCCGCTCCTGCTTCCGAACGCCTGGGACGTGGCCACGGCGAGAGCGGTGGTCACGGCTGGCTTTCCCGTGGTCGCGACCACAAGCGGCGGCGTGGCCAACGCGCTCGGCTATGAGGACCACGAGGGTGCACCGGCCGACGAGATGCTCGCCGCGGCAGCGCGGATCGCAAGGGGCGTCGAGGTGCCTGTGACGGTCGACGCGGAGGCCGGTTACGGCATGGAGCCGGTGGTTCTGGTAGCGGCGCTGCGGAGCGCCGGGGCGGCGGGCTGCAACCTCGAGGACGCGGACCACGCCGCCGGCAAGCTCCGCGATCCCGACCGGCACGCCGAGTGGCTCGCCGCGGTTCGCCAGGCCGCTTCGAAGGACGGCTATCCGCTTGTCATCAACGCTCGGGTCGACGTCTTCCTGGCCGGTTTCCTCGCCGGGGCCGGACCCGGGACCCAGGCCGAGCTCGTTCCCGAGGCGCTGCGGCGCGCGAATGCCTACCTCGAGGCCGGCGCCGACTGCGTCTACCCGATTGCCCTGTGGGAGGCGGACGCGCTTCGCCGCTTCGTTTCGGATGTCGGCGGCCCGGTGAACGTCATCCGCCTGCCGCAGGCGCCGTCGCTTGCCGAGCTGGCCGCGCTGGGCGTGGCTCGGGTGAGCTGGGCAACCCTCCTGTTCCGCGACGCAATGGCTCGCCTCGAGGAACAGCTCGCGTCGCTTCAGGACTGAGCACCCTTCGCGGCTGAAACGCGACTGGCGAGTGACGCTGGCGTGTTGGCGGATTCGAGTGTGGACGCTTCGCTGCGATCCTCGGTGAGTCGGATCAGCCAAGCGAAGGAGACGAGATGAAGATCGTTGTCATCGGCGGGACCGGCCTCATTGGGTCGAAGCTCGTCGAGAAACTGCGCGACGGCGGCCACGAGCCACTTGCGGCGTCGCCGGACACGGGGGTCAACAGCATCACCGGCGAGGGACTCGCCGAAGCGCTCGAGGGTGTCGAGGTCGTCGTCGACGTCGCGAACGCGCCCGTGTGGGACGACGCGGCGGTCATGGACTTCTTCCAGACGTCGACGCGCAATGTCCTGGCCGCGGAAGCCGCTGTCGGCGCGAAGCATCACGTCGCGCTGTCAATCGTCGGCGCCGACCGGCTCCCTCAGAGCGGCTACCTCCGCGCGAAGGTCGCCCAGGAGGAGATGGTGAAGACGGGGTCCGTGCCCTACACGATTGTGCGGGCGACGCAGTTCTTCGAGTTCATCAAGAGCATCGCCGATTCGGGCAGCACCGGCGAAGTAATCCATCTGGCACCGGTGTTCATCCAGCCTGAGTCGGCCGATGACGTTGCAGCAACACTGGCAGACGTCGCCGTGCACGACCCTGTGAACGGCATCGTTGAGCTGGCCGGCCCCGAGCAGTTCCGGCTCGACGAGTTGGCCCGCCGCGTTCTCTGGGCGAACAAGGACGAGCGCCTGGTGGAGGCCGACGCGCACGCGCGCTACTTCGGCGCGGAGCTCCACGAGCACTCCCTCACACCCGGCAGCAACGCCCGCATCGCCCCGACCCGATTCGAGGACTGGCTCAGCCACTCAGTGCCTGCGTAACGATTCCGACGCCGGCAATGCCGGCGTCGGCTCGCCTAATGGCTTCGTCGCGAACTACCGCTCAGTTCGTCCGGGTGAGGCGAAAAACAGCGTGCGTCACGAGTTCCGTTGCGACTGTTTCGTCCGGTGAATCGGGCTTTGCCTCGAAGTAGGCGCGCGTCGGACGAATTCGCGCGATGTAGCTGCGCAGCACGGGCACCGCCGTCTCTGCTTCGGCCTCTTCGACCTTGAACCTTTCGGAGCGGCCACCTCGGCTGAGCTCGACCTCGCCTGCCGCTCGGGCGTTGCGCACCCAGTTGGCGGGGCCATAGCCCGCGACCAACCAGCGGTCGCCGTGCACTTCGATTACGTCGACAGGCGTCGAATGGAGTCGTCCGGTCTTCCGGCCGGCCACGGTGAGGATGTAGCGGTAAGACGCTCCGATTCCGAGCTGTGTCATCCGGCGAAACACCAGGTTGATGACTCGCGTACCGGGATTCCGTCGGTAGGTCTTCGCCATACGGCTACACGATGCCCCACGCACAAATGAGCGCTGGGTGCGCGAACACTGCCTGATTGGCAGCGAACTCGTCTGCCAGGCGATCCTGGAGCGTTTCGATGTCGACCTCTGCTGCGGTTGCGACGCGCGTGCGCTCGATGAGCGGGAGCAGCGTTCGAACGATGCCTGCGAGCA